>CAZXOC010000162.1:0-16599 GCA_964642165.1 uncultured Planctomycetaceae bacterium
TCAACGGTGGCCACCAGGGCCTCGCCGTGGGAACGGCCGCGGCGCTGTGCAAGAAACACGACGCTACGCCGCGCGAGGTCTACAAGAAGCACATCAAGGAGCTGCAAACGCTCATCGCGCAGGAGCACCGGTCCACAAGAGACGACCGATAGGATCGGCGGGTCTGGATCCAAGTCGGCTTGGAACGATAAGAGACAATGGATGGCCTATCAATGCATCCGCAGGGAGCTCCCTCCCAACCGTCAAGGGCACACCCGTGCCGATGGTGAAGCGGCACCCATCGCAGGCCGGAGCCAGAGAGTTATCGCTCTCCTGCTTGTGCCCGTCATCTGCCTCGGCCGTGCGGCGGAGTGCGGAGCGAGCGATCAGGTGGATGCGAACCTGAATGTCTTCCCGGACTCCGAGGTGCCCACGTTCTACGGGAAGAAGAGCGACGTCAGGAGACGAGCGTGACGGAACCGCAGACAGCGCGGGCGAACATCCTTGTCGTACTCGCCGATGACTGGGGCTACGGCGACCTCGGCTGCTACGGCAATGAAGACATCCGGACCCCATGCCTGGACAGGTTCGCGGAACAGGGCACGCGATACACCCGCTTCTATGTGACAAGCTGCGTCTGCTCCCCGAGTCGCTGCAGTTTCATCGCCGGCCACTACCCCGGGCGGTGGCAGGTTCATGCGCACTTTGCACGGTACGACGCCAACGCACAACGGCACATGCCGAACTGGCTGGACATCGAGGCCCCATCGCTCCCGCGCCTGATGCAGGAGAAGGGATACAGGACAGCGCATTACGGCAAGTGGCACTTGGGGGGCGGAGGAGGAATCCACGGTCATCCCGATGCACCGTTCGTCAGGGAGTACGGCTACGACGACACACGGACCTGGAACGGCAACGGGCCCACGTGGTATGGAACCACCCCGTGGCCCTTCACCCTCTACAATGATTCGGACACGGTGTGGGCGGCGAATTCGAGTCGCATGGCGGTCGATCACACCATTGACTTCATCAAGCAAGACTCCCCGAAGCCGTTCTTCGTCAACCTGTGGCTCAAGGACCCCCATACGCCGCTGCACCCCACTGAGGAGCAGCGCGAGCCCTTCAAACACCTGCCCGAACCCAAGCAGACATACTACTCGGTGATCCACAACGCGGACAGGCAGATCGGCAGGCTGCTCGACGCGCTCGACGAACTGGGCGTCGCCGACAACACGCTCGTCATCTTCGCAAGCGACAACGGGCCCGAGGTCATCCGCGAGCACCTGGGAACCTGTGGATCGGTGCTCGGCCTCCGCGGCCGCAAGCACTGCCTGTTCGATGGCGGGATCCGAGTCCCGTTCATGGTCCGCTGGCCCGGGCATACTCCTGTGAGCAAGGTGTGCGACGATACGTGGATCTCCGCGGTCGACCTGGCGCCGACGTTCCTGGAAGTTGCCGGCATCCCCGTGCCGGTCGACTGGAACCCAGACGGTGTGAGTGCGCTGTCCGCATTGGAGGGTCGGGACTTCAAGCGAGGCATGCCCATGATGTGGGAATGGCGCAACGCCGACTGCACGGGCAACGATGAGTCGATCGCCGGGTGGCCGATGCTTGGCATACGGTTGGAGGAATTCATGCTGCTCGCCAACCCGGTCACCGGACAGCAGGCCCTGTACGACACCATGGCCGATGAGGGCCAGACCCGAAACCTGACGGCCGACAAGCCGGACCTCGCGCGAGCCCTGGCCGGGCAGATCGAGGACTACAGCAGGTCCCTGCCCGGGTATCCAACGCGGCAGGGCGCGGTGATGGATGATGCGAATGGATAGAGGCTGCAGTTCATGCCGATTCCGGGGACATCATACAAAACTCTGGACATGCCGGCGCCGGGCGATAGGGTGGGGGCATGGGACGAATGGCACGCGTGGTCTGTCCCGGCCTGCCGCACCACCCGCCTTCGCCTCAAGGCTTCCGGCTTCGCCAAGGCTACGCCGGACAGGCCGGCGGGCAGGCGTCACGCAGCGGGCCGCGGCCGTGAGATCCCCTCGGCAAGCTCGGGGCCTGAGGTTGTCAAAGGCAGTCGAACGGGCAACCGGCGGCGGCCCGGGTCGCCGGCACGAGCGTACGGGCCGTCCCCGCTGGCCCCGAAGCCATTCGTTGAGCTGCCGGAGAAGATGCCGGGGCGCGCCTTGCTGCGCAGGAAGCGCGGGCCCAAGCCGAAGGCGGGGGGCCAGGAAACGTGAGTCTCGCATGATGTCCCCGTTTCTCCCCCACTCACCGGCAAGGCAGGGCTCTGTGTATTCCTGTATCCGGATGGGCTGCCACTTAACCTGGGGCCACTGGCATCTGTCCCTGGAGTCCGTTCGCTGCCGTCGTTGTGATCGATGCCGCGGCTCACAGCCGCTTGCGATAATCCCCCTTAATGCTTGACAAATCCAGATGCCGTGGTAGACTCTCCGCAGTTTCGCGCTGCATCGCGGCATCAGATGGGCGTTGCGCTCTTGGGTGCCGCGATGACCCCAACGACGGACGAGACAGCCGGAGGGCGCGGAGGCCCCGGGACCGTCTGCCCCGATGAGCAGGAGACGCCCGCGCCATAGCCGTTCCGGGCAGCATCACGGCCCGCAAACGGCTCGATAGCCCTCCACCAAGCAGACAGAGCCCATGCCGATCTCGCGATCGGCAGTAGAATCGCCAGAAGGGCCGACGGCGGTCGCCGCCGGCAGGCCATCTGGGAGACCTCGGATCAGTTGGGAGACAATTATGAAACTCGCAGCAGAGACTTGCCTGGCGGTCGTGGCCGTTCTCGCCATGACGGCAACCGGGGCACTGGCGCAGTATCATGAGGACTTCGATTCCTATCCCCCCGGGTCCCAGATTGTCGACCAGGCGGATTGGCTCTTGTGGGCTGACGACGCGACCGACGCGAGCAACGGCGGCGCGCTCGTGAGCGGCACAATTTCCAGCAGTCCTGGCAACTCGCTACAGATCAGCGGCGTCGACACCGTCCCCGGCCTGAACTCCGACGTGGTTTGGCAGTTCGGCCCGATTACCTCCGGCGTGTGGACCTTCACCGCGAACGTCTACATTCCCAACGATGCCGATCTTGGAGAACAGGACCTGTGCTGGATGGCCGTTCACCCCGGCGATCCTCCCGGCACGGGCATCGATTGGATCGGCGGCCCGATTATGGCGTTCCACCTGGATACCGGGTTGATCGACGCCGGACCTGCGCAATTCGCCCGAGGCGTATGGAAGGAAGTCAAGATCGTAACGGACGTCGACAATCTGACGTACGATACGTTCTATGACGGCACCCCGCTCGTGGTAGGCGGCACCTGGGACGGTCCGAACCAGGTCGAGGCATTGGATTTATGGGCGAACAACGGTGGCACGGGTTGCTCGCCGATCTACTATGACGATCTGAGTATGGTTCCCGAGCCGACCACGGTGGTCATGTTGCTGGGGCTTGGATTCGGTGCCTTGGTCCGCCGCCGTCGGCGGTAGCACCCTCGCAAGCGAGGTGAGGCAAAGACATCGCAAGAAGGGCATCCGTCCGACGTTGGGCGGTCGATTGTGTCGGCGAGTTTCAGGGATGGAAACGTAGCCTGACCCCTCCGCCGCTCGCACGAACGGCCTTGATCGTCCATCCGCGACGCGGATCGAGCCACCGAAGCCACTTGCTGCCGGGCCAACTCGGGCCCGGAAGATCGCCGGTCAGGTACACCCCGCTGGGAGCCGTTCCGCGTCGCGCCGGGGTCCACGGCCGGCAACACCAACCACCGCCGCCGACCTGAGGCCGACGCGTGCTCGTCGAGATGACACGCGAGCATGCCCTGCACGCCAAGCGCCGGGGAGCTTCCCTTGCGCGGCGGGGGGGCCTACAATGCCCGGATGATCATCCGGACGAAGATCGTGGCGACGGTCGGGCCGGCCTGCGGCAGCGTGGAGGTGCTGCGGGACCTGGCGCGGGCGGGGGCGGACGTCTTTCGGATCAACTTCTCCCACGGCAGCGACGAGCAGCACGAGGAGTTCCTGCGCGACGTTCGGGCCGTCGAGGAGGAGATCGGCGAGCCGCTGGCGGTGATGGGGGACCTGTGCGGGCCGAAGATCCGCATCGGCGACATCACGGGCGGCGGGGTGCTGCTGGGCGAGGGGCAGGAGCTGGTCATCCAGCGCGAGCCGATCGAGGGCACGGTGGAGCGGGTCTCGACGACGCTGGGAGAGTTGGTCGACGCCGTCGACGTGGGGCAGATGATCCTGCTGGACGACGGCAGGCTCCGGCTGGAGGTGGCGGAGGCGGCCCCGCCCGAGCAGATCACCTGCCGCGTCCTGCGCGGCGGGGTGCTGGCCAGCGGCAAGGGCGTGAACCTGCCGAACACGCCGCTTCGGCTGTCGGCGCTGACGGAGAAGGACCGCCGCGACGCGGCGTGGATCGCCGGGCGGGACTTCGACTACGTGGCGCTGTCGTTCGTGCGGTCGGCCGACGACGTCCGCGAGCTGCGCCTGCTGCTGGACCGCCAGGGCTGCGACGCCCGCATCGTCGCCAAGATCGAGAAGCCCCAGGCCCTGGAACACATCGAGGAGATCCTCGACGCCGCCGACGTCGTGATGGTCGCGCGGGGCGACCTGGGCGTGGAGATGGACCTCCCGGCCGTGCCCGTCGCCCAGAAACGCATCGCACGCCTCGCCCAGGCGGCGGGCAAGTGCTGCATCGTCGCCACGCAGATGCTCGAGACGATGACGCACGCGCCGACGCCGACGCGGGCGGAGGTCTCCGACGTGGCCAACGCCGTGCTGGACCACGGCGACGCCGTGATGCTGTCGGGCGAGACGGCGGTGGGGGAGTTCCCCGTGGCGGCCGTGCGGATGATGAACGAGATCGTGCGGGAGACGCAGGCGTACCACGACGAGACGGCCGAACCCGTGCGCCTGGAGTACGCCCCGGCGCGGACGGCGGCGGCGTTGGCGGCCGCGGTGCGAGAGGTCGTGGCGGTCGAGGACGTCGCGGCGGTGGCGGTCTACACGGCGACGGGCACGACGGCGCGCATGCTGGCCAAGAGCCGCCTGCCGTGCCCGATCCTCGCCTTCGCCGCGGACCGCCGCATCGTGCGGCGGATGTGCCTCTACTACGGCGTGGCGGCGCGGCGGGCGAAGGCCCCGGAGCACACGCGCGACGTGCTGACGCTGGCCGAGCAGTTCGCCCTGGAGCTGGGCGTGGCGAAGAAAGGCGACCGGCTCGTGGTGGTGAGCGGTCGGCCGATCGGCCAGGCCGGGGCCACCAACACGCTCGTCGTGCACGAGATCCCGTAGGGCGGCGGCCGGGCCCGTCGAGAAGGGAGAGAAGACCATGAGGCGTGTGGATCGGCGCGAGTTCCTTCGGATGCTGGGTGCCGCGGGAACGGGGGCGCTGCTGTCGCGGGGCGCCCGGGCGGCGTCGCCCGCGACGGGCAAGCCCAACATCATCTGGATCATGGCCGACGACCTGGGCTATGCGGACCTGGGCTGCTACGGGCAGCAGCACATCCGCACGCCGAACGTCGACAAGCTGGCCAGGGAGGGCACGCGCTTCACGCAGTGCTATGCCGGCAGCACGGTCTGCGCGCCGTCGCGGAGCGTGCTGATGACGGGGCGGCACACGGGGCACACGACGGTGCGGGGGAACTTCTCGGCCATCGGCAAGGGGCGCGTGCCGCTCGAGGCCAAGGACGTGACCGTCGCCGAGGTGCTTGGGCGGTGCGGCTACGCCACGGGCATCGTGGGCAAGTGGGGCCTGGGCGAGCCGCGCACGACGGGCGTGCCGAACCGCCAGGGGTTCGACTTCTGGTTCGGCTACCTCAACCAGCGCAACGCCCACAGCTACTACCCGCCGTACCTGTGGCGGAACGAGGAGAAGGTCGTCCTGGAGGGCAACGCCGGGCCCAAGCGCGGGCAGTACTCCCACGACCTGATGACGACGGAGGCGCTGGGCTTCCTCCGCCGCAGCGTGAAGGCCGGCAAGCCGTTCTTCCTCTACGGCGCGTACACGATTCCCCACGGCAAGTACGAGGTCCCCGGCGACGCGCCGTACACGGACAAGCCGTGGTCGACGAAGCTCAAGAACTACGCCGCGATGGTCACGCGCCTGGACGGCGACGTGGGGCGGATCATGGCCCTGCTGAGGGAGCTGGGCGTGGACGGCGAGACGATCGTGTTCTTCACGAGCGACAACGGCGCGGCATTCGTGGAGGAGACGTTCGACAGCTCCGGGCCCCTTCGCGGGCACAAGCGGAGCCTGTACGAGGGCGGCATCCGGGCGCCGATGGTCGTCCGCTGGCCGGGCCAGGTGAAGGCCGGGGCGGTCAGCGACGCGGTCTGGACGTTCTGGGACTTCCTCCCGACGGCGGCGGAGCTGGCGGGCGCCCGGCCCCCGGCGAACATCGACGGAATCTCGGCCGTGCCGACGCTGCTGGGCCGCGGCCGGCAGAAGCAGCACGACTTCCTCTACTGGGAGTTCCACGAGCGCCGCTTCGCCCAGGCCGTGCGCATGGGCGACTGGAAGGCCGTCCGCTACGGCACCGACGGCGAGCTGGAGCTGTACGACCTCAAGGCGGACCCGAGCGAGAAGAGCAACGTGGCGGGCGAGCACGGCGACGTGGTCCGGAAGATCGAGGCGTACCTGCGCACCGCTCGGACGGAGTCGAAGCACTGGCCGGCGCGGAAGGGGGCTCCCGGCGGCGGGGGCAAGAAGCGCACGTAGGGGGGCGCTACGGCACGAGGACGTGCTCGACCGTGTCGGCCTCGGCATCGAGGACGGCGACGGTGTGGGGCCGGGCATGGTGCAGGGCGCCGGGGTTGATGACGCGGACGCCGCCGATGCGCTGGTCGCGGGGCTTGTGGGTGTGCCCGTGACAGACGTAGGGGAACTGCCCCTCGCGGACGAGCTCGCCGAGGACCGTCTCGTCGTGCCCGTGCGTGGCGACGAGGCTGCGGCCGTCGCCGAGAGGCACCTCGATGACCTCCCAGGCGAAGCGGACGCCGTGCTTCTGGGCGACCGCGGCGAGCTTGTCCACGTGCCGGTCCATGTTGCCGGCGACCATGTAGACGGGCGGGCCTGCCTCGGCGAGGAGCCGGAGGCACTTGCTGCTCCCGACGTCGCCGCAGTGCACGATGGCGTCGACGGCGTGGATGTCGAAGATGCCCAGCGCCCCGCGAAGGCGGTCGACTTCGCCGTGCGTGTCGGAGACGATCCCGATCTTCATGACGTCACTCTTTGAGCTATAACCGCGCCGCGGGGGATGGGACACGGAGCGGCGCGAATTCCGTTCGGGTTTCGCCGGCCGATGCCCGCGCGGTGGCGGCGCCGGGGCGGCGATTCGCGTCCGGGGCGTCTGATGCGGGGAGCGAGGGGAGATGCGGGTTCCTCAGGGGCCTCCGGCCTCGGCCATCACCTCGTCGGGGACGTCGAAGTTGGCGTAGACGTGCTGGACGTCGTCGTGGTCTTCGAGGTCCTCCATGAGCTTGAGGACGTGCTTGGCCTGGCTGCCCTCGACGGAGACGGTGTTCTTGGGCACCATGGCGATCTCGGCGGCGATGGTCTCGATCTCCCGCTCGGCGAGGGCGCGGCGGACGTCGGAGAAGACGCCGGGCTGGCAGACGATCTCGAAGAGATCGCCCTCGGTGGTGACGTCGTCGGCCCCGACGTCGATCGCGATCTCCATGAGCGTGTCCTCGTCGGCGACCTGGGAGGAGACGACGAAGGTGCCCTTCTTCTCGAACATCCAGGCGACGCACCCGCTGGAGCCCATCTGCCCGCCGGCGCTCTCGAAGAGCCGGCGCATCTGCGGCGCGGTGCGGTTGCGGTTGTCGGTGAGGCACTCGACCAGGAACGCCACGCCCCCCGGGCCGTACCCTTCGTAGACCGTCTCCTCGTAGGTCACGCCGGCCTGCTCGCCCGTGCCCTTCTGGATCGCCTTTCGGATCGTGTCCTTGGGCATGTTGGCGCCCTTGGCGTCGTCGACGGCGTAGCGCAGCAGGAGGTTCTCCTCGGGGTTCCCGCCGCCGGTCTTGGCCGCGACGATGATCCGGCGCGCGAGCTTGCTCCACAGGCGCCCCCGCTTCGCGTCGTTCGCCGCCTTGGACCGTCGGATCGTCGCCCAATGAGAGTGTCCAGACATCTCGCTGTCTCCGTTCGAAACGCGGTGCTTCTCAGGTGCCTGGTTTCGCCGGCCGCCCGGTCTTCGGCACCGGCTCGCCGAGCGGGGCGGGCTCGGCCTCGCCACCGGCCTGGACGGCCTGGATCTTCAACGGCGTCCGGGCCAGCAGCTCGTGGTCCTCTCGCGTCGGGTGGTCGGCCTTCTTGGCCAGTTCGACGGCCCGCTGCCAGAACGCGACGGCCCGCTGCCGCCATCCCAGGCGGTAGTACACGTCGCCGGCGTGGTCGAGGATCACGCCGTGCCGGATCTCCTCGTCGTCCTTGCCGCGGAGGACGCCCTGGAAGATACGGCCGGCCTCCCGCAGGCGCCGCTGCTTGTAGAGCACCCAGCCGAGCGAGTCCGTGTAGGCCATCATGGACGTCGGGTCGGACGTGCGGGAGATCGCCTTTCGCAGCATCGCTTCGGCCTTGCGGAGCTGGACGCCGCGCTCGGCGTACATGTAGCCGAGGTTGTTGTTGAGGCCGGCGTCGTCGGGTTTGAGGGCCAGGGCGGCCTCCATGGTGGCCAGGGCCTCGTCGTCCCGTTTCAGCTCGCCCAGCGCCGCGCTCTTGAGGGCGAGCAGCTCCGCGTTCTTCGGCTCGATGCGGAGGTGCCTCTCGGCGAGCTTCAGCGCCTCGTCGGGCTTCTCCCGGGAGATCCGGAGGCGGATGGAGGTCTCCATCAGCCAGCGGACGGTCTCGCTGACCTGCCCCGCGGGGGCCGGCGCCGTGGCGGGGGCGAGCTGCTTGAGCCACTTCGTGACGAGCTGCTCGGCTTCGTCGTACGCGTCGGCGTCGGCGAGCAGCGCCACCAGCGCCCTTCGAGGCGGAGCGACCTGCGGCGACTGCTTGATCCACTCCTCGGCGAGGTGGCGGGCCCGGCCGAGCTGCTTCGACTCGCCGCAGACGATGATCTGGAGCGTTCGCAGCGTCTCGACGTGGGCCTCGGCGCCCTTCTGCCGGAGATCCAGCAGGGCCTGGGCGCGGTCGTGCCGCCCCGCGCCGACCGCGTCGGCGACGGGGCCGCGCAGGTCCTCGGGCGCCTTGGCCAGGGCCGCCTCGTACGCCGCGTCGGTCTTGACCTTCTTCCGGGCCAGGCCCTCGACGGCCTTCTTGAGGGCGCCGATCTCGTCGGCGAACCTGCGTCCGGCTTCGGTCCAGCGGCCCAGCACCTGGAGCGCCTGGTCGTAGTCCTTGGCCTCGGCGGCCACCATGGCGAGGTATCGGCCCGCGTCGGTGAGGGGATCGCCTTCGGCCAGGCGGTCGGCGAGCCCGGCGGCCTCGTCGTAGCGACGCAGGAGGCCCAGGAGGCGGATGCGGTTGTACTTCAGCCGCGTCAGCCGCGAGGCCGCGGGCTTGTGGGCGATCCACGCCGCGACCACCTTCAGCGCCTTGTCGTACTGCTTGCCGGCATCGGTGACGCGCAGCAGCTCCTGGCGGAACAGCGCCTCGACGCTTTCGTTGTTCTCCCGGACGGCGGCGCCGATCCATTCCTCGCCCAGCCGCATGGCCTCGTCGAAACGCTTCGTCTTGCCGAGCAGCTCCAGTTGCCGCAGGCGCAGCCAGAGGTCCTCGGCGTTGTCCTTTCGGGCTCGTTCGACGGCGCGAGCGGCGGCGGCGTCCTGCCCGGCGCGCGTCAGCGCGTCGACCAGCCTCCTGGCGATGCTGGCGTCGCGCGGGGTCGCGTCGGCGAGCCCGGCCCAGACGCCGGCCGCTTCGGCAGGGCGCCCCACCGCGTCGAGCAGTTCGGCCAGGGCCTTCTGGGCCGGTCGGCTGCCGGGCTGAACGCGGAGGATGCGGCGGAGGCGTTCGGCCGCGTCGTCGAAGTCCCCCTTGGCGATCAATCCCGGGCGTGGCCCGAGCAGCCCACGAACGTACTGGTACTGCACGTCGGCGTTCTCGGGGGCTCGCCGGGCCAGTTCGGCCAGCAGGGCGAGGGCGTCGGCGCGCCGCCCGGCGGCCATCGCCAGCTCGGCGATCATCAGCCGGCCCGTCATGTCGTCGCGGTCGCCCTGGAGGCGCTTGGCGGCCACGCTGCGCGCCTTGGCGAACTGGCCGCGGGCCAGGTGCAGGCCGAAGAGGCGGCGTGCCGCTTTCGTGTGGTCGGGATGGGTCTGGAGGACCTCTTCGAGCACGCGGACGGCCTCGTCGGGTTTGCGGTCGGCGACGTAGACCTCCGCCAGGAGCAGGCGCGTCGGCAGGTGGCCCTTGCTGCGTGTGCGGGCCTTGAGGAGGGCTCGGACGGCGCCGGCGTGGTCGCCGCGGCGGAAGGCCGCCTTCCCGCGGAGGTACGGCGGCAGGTGGGTGTCCTTGGCGAGGCGGTCGACCTGATCGAGGAGCCGGTCGGCGTCGTCGGTGCGCTTCTGTTCGAGGTAGGCGTCCAGGAGGGCCTCGTAGCCGCGGAAGAAGTCCTTCTTCTGTTCGATGGCGAGCCGCAGGAGGTCGCCGGCGAGGGCGTGCCGCCCCCGGGCGCCGGCCAGCCGCCCGGCCAGATACAGCAGCGCGTGGCGGACGGGGGAGCGGCTCCGGGTGGCCCAGTCGCCGAAGCGCTGCTCGATGTGCTGCGTTCTGGCCGCCGCCAGCTCGCCGATGCCCTCGGCGATGGACGCCAGCGCCCCGACCTGGGCGCGGAGGGTCTGCTCCATCGTGGCGAAGAGCCGCTCGGGGTCGCGGCGCCGGGCGTAGCTGCGGCAGAGGGTCCGCCAGAGGTCGGCGTCGTTCGGCTTGATCGACACGACGGACTGGAGGATCGCCAGGGCCTCGTCGGCCCAGCCGCGGTCCTGCGCCGTCTTGGCCAGGGCGATGGCGAGGTTGGCGTCGGGGGCGTGGCGGGCCTGGAAGGCCTTCCAGAAGCGCTGGGGCAGGGCGCGGTCGCGGCTGGCGCTGCACAGGTCGACGAGGCGCCCGCGGAGGTTCGCCTGCTGCGACGGCTGGGCGGCCATGCCCAGCAGGGCCTGTTCGGCCCGATCGTACCGTTCGGCGGCCAGCAGCGCGTCGATCAACCGCCGGGCGGTCGCGGTGTTGGTTCGGTCCCTGCGATGGGCCCGCTCCAGGAGTTCGGCGGCGCGGTCGTACTTGCGGAGCAGCAGCAGCGCGCTGCCCCGGCGGGCCAGGAGGCGGTCCGGGCGAAGCACCCACTCCTTCAGCGCCGGCCGGGACGTGTAGAGCCGCCCGTGCCCTGCGATCCACTCGGCCAGGCGCGCGTAGCCCTGTTCGGCGGCTCTCCAGTACCCCTGGCGGTCGAGCAGCAGCGAGACCGTCAGCAGCGCCTCGGCGGCGCGGGCGTTCTCGGGGCGGGCCTGCGAGCACGCCAGCGCGGTGCGGAGGCGGACGATGGCCTTGTCGTTCTGCTGCTGGGAGGCGGCGAGTTGCCCGAGCAGCATCTGGGTTCCCAGGTCGTCGGGCGCGACCTTGACGGCCTGGCCGAGGTTGGCGATGGCCTTGCCCCGGTTGGGCAGTCGCAGGTAGGCCTGGCCCAGGAGGCGGCGGATGCGGGGATGGGCCGGGGCGAACCCGGCCGCCCGCTCCAGACGGTCCACGGCGGCGGCGTAGTTCTTCTCGCCGAGGAGCTTCTCGGCGGCCTGGACGTCCTGGCGGGCCCGGGCCGGCAGCACGTCCGTCGATGGGGGATTCACGGGCTTGTCGATCGCGGGCTCGAGCCGGTCGAACGGCACGAGGGCCCGGGGCGGCAGGGGCGCCGGCGCGGGGGGGCGCGGGGCCGGCTGCGTCTCCGGGACCGTCGCGATCTCCTGCTTCTGGCCCTCGCAGCCGATCAGCAGGCCGGGGCAGGCCACGCAGGCCGACGCGACGGCAACGGCAACGGCAAGTCGCTTGCGAGTCATCATCTCAGCAGGTCACCACTGTCGGCCGGGGTGAAGTGTCCGGCCGATCACTTCCCTGTCTTCTTCGCCGATCGCTTCGCCGGTCGTCTCGCCGATCTCTTCTTCGGCGTTTTGGCCTCACCGGCTTTCTTGCTCGCGGAGGGCTTCCGCGCGCGTTTCCGAGCCTTCTTGGCGCGGGCCTTTCGGGCCTCGGCGGCCCGCTGGCTTCGGCGTTTGGCCCGGGCCTCCTCCTCGGCCTTCTTGGCTTCGGCCTCGGCCTTCGCTCGCGCTTCGGCGTCGGCCTTCCGCTTGCGGGCCAGGGGCCGGGCGGACTCGGCGACGAACTGGCGGAAGAACTCGTGGGCGGCCAGGGCGTGCTTTTGGAGGATCACCCGTTCGAGGAAGCTCTGGACGTCCTCGATGGCGCTTCCGGGCTCGATGCACTTGGCGATCTCGAGGCAGTCGGCGAGGGACTGGTCGACGGGGACGGCGTGTCCCTCGAAGACGCGGAGCATCATGCAGGCCGCGGCGTACGAGCGAAGCCCCAGCTCCGCCAGATGCCGGCGCAGGTCGCGTTTGGTCATCTTCTCGACGTGCTCGAACGAGAGCGTGTTCCGCCGGGCGAAGACGCCGTTGAGGGCGACGGTTATCTCGTGGGCCTTTGTCCGTGCGCCGGGGAAGCTGCTCCCGAGGCAGTCGGCGATCTCCCTGGTCGGGGCGACGCGCAGCTCGTTGAGGTCCACGAACTCCTCCTGGAGGACGGCGCGGGCCTTCTCCACCTGCTTGTCGGACGCGTCGGCCTGGAGGACCGATACGACCAGGATCTCGAACGGGTCGACCTCGTCGGGGGGCTCCCTCGGCGACTTGTCGATCGAGGCCAGCAGCTTGCGGACTTTCTTCTCGTACTTCGTAGCGTTCTTCATCGCCGCGATGTCCTACTTGCCCTCGGTCGGGCCGGAGGGGGTCTCGGCGCGGTCCGGCTCGGCTTGGCCCTCGGCCCGGCGGGCCTGCTCCCTCTGGTGGATCTCATCCATGGCCTGCTGGATGATGCCCAGCGTTTCGAGGGTCTTCTTGAACTGGGTGTCGAGCTGGAAGCTCAACACCGGGGTGTGCCGCAGGGTGACGCGGTCCCGCAGGAGTTCCTGGAGGCGTCCGGCGGCGTGCTGAAGGGCGTGGATCGTCCGGCTCTGCTGGCCCTGCGTGCCGAGCACGGAGACAAACACCTTTGCCGTCAGCAGGTCCTCGGGGACCTCGACCCGCGTGATGGACGTCCGGGCGGGGTCAATGCGGGGGTCCGACAGCTTGGAGAGCAGGACCTCTCCGAGCGTCTGGCGGACCAGGTTCCCGACGCGTTGTGTTCTCCGGCTCATCGAGACCCGTCTGTTGGTCGCTCGGGGCGGGCGGCGGTTCCACGCCGCGCCGGCGGGGGCGCCGCGCTCAGAGCCACTCCGTCTCGCGGTCGATCAGGACCATGTCGCGGTGCCCGGCGGCGGCGTTGGCGATCTGCTGAATCGCTCCCTCGACGTATCGCCTGTCGCTGCCGACCATCGCGACGGCCAGCACCGCGCGCCGCCGGCTGTCCTGGGCGTCGACCTCGGCGATGGACACGTTGAAACGGTGGGCCGTGCGGTCCTTGAAGCCCTTGATCAGCCGGCGCTTGTCCTTGAGGCTCGCCGCCTGCGGTACGTGGAACTCCAGGTGAAGCAGCGCGACCGTTGTGGCCATCGGTCTCTCTCGGGAACCGGCGAGCCATCAGAGCTTCCGGGCGACCTCGACCTTCTGGTAGAACTCCAGGATGTCGCCTTCCTTGATGTCGTCGTACCCGGCGACCTTGAGGCCGCACTCCAGTCCCGCGCGGACCTCTCGGGCGTCGTCCTTGAACCGCTTGAGGCTCTCCAGCCTCCGTCCGTCCTCGACCACGAGGTTGTTGCGCGTCAGCCGGACCAGGGCGTTGCGGTTGACCAGCCCGTCGGTGACGTAGCACCCGGCGATGGTCCCGATGCGCGAGATCCGGTACACGCGGCGGACCTCGGCCCGCCCGAGCACCTCCTCGCGGATCTCCGGCGCCAGGCCCTCCTCCATGAGCTTGCGGACGTCGTCGACGATGTCGTAGATGACGCGGTAGGTCCGGATGTCCACGCCGGCCCGTTCGGCGAGTTGGCGGGCCGCCGAGTCGGGCACGGCGTTGAAGCCGATGATGATGGCGCCCGAGGCCTCCGCCAGCATCACGTCGCCGGCGCTGATGCCGCCGACGGCCGCGTGGAGCGTGTTCACCCGCACCTCCTCGGTGCCGAGCTTCTCCAGCGAGCTCTTCAGCGCCTCGACCGATCCCTGCACGTCGGCCTTGATGATCGCCGGCACCTCGTTGATCTCGCCGGCCTCGATCTGGCTGAGCAGGCTCTCCAGCGTGGGGCGCGGGCCGGTGGCGAGCTGTTCGGCCCGGCCGGCGCGGCGGCGGTCCTCCGCCACGGAGCGGGCGGCATCCAGGTTCGCCACCACGTAGAACCGGTCGCCGGCCACCGGGACTTCGTCCAGCCCGGCGACCTCCACGGGGGTGGACGGCGAGGCCTGCTGGATCTCGCAACTCTTGTCGTCGAGCATCTGGCGGACGCGCCCGTAGCCTCGCCCGGCGAGCACCACGTCGCCGATGCGCATGGTGCCGTTGCGGACCAGCAGTCTCGCCAGGGCGCCGCGCCCGGTGTCCATCTCCGCCTCGATCACGTACCCCATGGCGGGGGCCTCGACCTCGGCGCCCAGTTCCAGCAGTTCGGCTTCGAGGCTGAGGATCTCGATCAGCTCGTCGATGCCCTGGCCCGTCTCGGCAGAGGTCTGGATGACCTCGATCTCGCCGCCCCACTCCCGGGGCTGGAGCCCGTTCTCGGCGAGCTGCCCCATCGCCCGCTGGATGTTGGCGTTCGGCACGTCGACCTTGTTGAGGGCCACCACGATCGGCACCTTGGCGGCGCGGGCGTGGCTGATGGCCTCGACGGTCTGGGGCATGACGCCGTCGTCCGCGGCGACCACGAGCACGACCACGTCGGTCATGTTCGCCCCGCGGGCCCGCATGGCGGTGAAGGCCTCGTGCCCCGGCGTGTCCAGGAAGACCACGTGCTTGTCTTCCACGTCGTAGCGGTACGCGCCGATGTGCTGGGTGATGCCGCCCGCCTCGCCGGGCGCCACCGACGTGTGCCGGATCCGGTCCAGCAGCGACGTCTTGCCGTGGTCGACGTGCCCGAGGAACGTCACCACCGGCGCGCGCGGCGCCTTGGTGCCTTCCTCGCGGGCACCGAGCTTCTCGACGAGCTCCTCCTCCGCCGACTTCGCCCGCTGGACCACCAGCTCGATGTCGAGATCCGCGGCGACCGTCTCGGCCAACGCCGTGTCGATCGTCTGGTTGACGGTCGCCATCACGCCCAGTTCCATCAGCTTGCGGATGATCTCGGCGGACTTCAGGCCCGTGGCCGCCGAGAGACCCTTCACCGTGATCGGCTCCTCGACCTCGACCGTGCCGGCCTTCAGGCTCGGCCGGGCGGCGATGCCCCTTCGGCCAACGGAGGCACGGTGGCGTCTCAGCCCGCCGCCGGACGCGGCCGCCAGACGCGCCGAGCGCTCCTCCAGGTCTCGCTCGCGCCATTCCCGGATGCGGTCCCCGCTCGGGGCGCTCCGCCCGCTGCCGGCGCGCCGTCGTGGGCTGCGGCGCTTGCTCTTCTTGCGGGCCGCACCGGCCGCCTCCGTCAGCGTCGGCGGCTTGCCACGCCCGCCGCGCCCGGTAATGGGCGTCGGGCCGTACTGGGTCGGCACCGGCGGCTGGCGGCGCCGCGGACGGCGCTCGATGTAGTCCGGCGCCTCGACCCGGACGACCCGCGGGCCCTGGAGCCTGGCCGGCTTGGGCACCACCTGGGGCCCGGCGGGCTGGACGGCCTCGGGCTCCTCCGCCTCGGGCGGCTCTTCCTCGGGGGCTTCGGCCACGGCCTTCGGGGGCTCTTCGGCGGCCTCGGTCGGCGGCGCCTCAGCCTCGACGGGCGGCTGCACGTCGGCGGCCGCCCGTGCAGGCGCCTCGGCGGCGACGGCCGCTGCCTCCTCCTGCTCCGGCTCAGCCGCTTCGACGGGCTCAGCGGCCTCGGCCGCCTCGGGCGGCGGCTCGGCCACCGCCGTCGTCGCCTCGGGCGGCTCGCCCGGCGCCGCCTCCGCGACGGCTTGCCCTGCCGCCACAGCCGCCCCCTCGGGTGCCTGGTCCTTCTCCTCGACCGCCGCTTCTTCCTCGGCCTTGGCCTCGGGCTTCTTGCGCTGGCTCTTGCGGGCCTGGGCGCGGGCTCTCTTCAGGTCCACGTGCTCGGTCGTCTCGACCGCCGTGTGAACCGGGTTCTCCTCGCTGAACCACTCGCGAACCGTCTCTTCCAGGCCCGCCGAAACGGTGGACATGTGGTTCTTGATCTCGATCCCCTCGGCGCGACACTTGGTCAGCAGGGCCTTGCTGGTCACGCCGAGTTCTCTGGCCAACTCAAATACACGCGTCGCCAAGAGGTTCTCCCGGCAAAGAACAAAGCATCGGACGCTCGGTTGTTGCGGCCGAAACGTTCGGCCGGTCTCCGCGCTCGAGGCGCGTTACGACGGCGAGGGTTTCTC
>CAZXOC010000163.1:0-13720 GCA_964642165.1 uncultured Planctomycetaceae bacterium
CGCTCGGGGTAACACTCCTCTCTTCGCCCCGAGGGGGCGCAAAGGGTTTGGCCGGGGGCGCAAGCCCCCGGTAATGCGAGCCTTATGAACAGAACCCCGGAGGGGTGAAAGGAGTGCTCGCAGCGCGGAAGTGTTGCCCTGTGCTCAACCAGGCCGGAATTTACGACGGCGTAATATAGATTCCGCATGGCGGGGCTGATTGTCCGAACCTCCGTAAAACCGCTCGCGCTATAGTATATGTAACTCTAATCATATTATATGGTAACGATGCGAGACGATTGTGTCAGTTGGAAAAAAGTTGACACAATAGCGCCGCGTCATGGGCGTCGACGCCATCGAATCTGCCATGGACGACTAAGGATTTGCGCCCCGCGCGGCGGCCGGGGCCGCGTGACCGGGCCGACCGACCCCGCCGCGCTGCGCCAGGCCGTCGAAGGCCTCGGCTACGGGATCGAGTCCCCGCAGGCCTGAGTTGTCCGCCATCGCCCTCCCCGCGGTGCAGCGCCGCCGCCAACCTGTCGCATTGGGCGAAACCCCGTCTCTGCTATAATGGCGGCCGCCCGGCCCCGCCGGCGGGTTGAAGTCACAAGGCCGGCGTGGCCGCGATGCTCAGGCAGCGCGCAGGAGAGGGTCCATGAGTGACTTTCCGAGGACGACGGTGGGGGGGCTATCGGTCTCCCGGATGATCATCGGGACGAACTGGTTCCTGGGCTACACGCACTCGACGCACGCCAAGAGCCGCTTCATCGAGCGGTCCGTCACGACGCGCGAGAAGATCGCGGACGTCATCGAGGCCTTCCTGAAGGCCGGCGTGGACACCATCATGTGCCCGCACACGCAGACGGTGATCCCCGAGGCGATTCAGGCCGCCCAGGACCGCACCGGCAGGGGGCTGATCGTCGTCTCGACGCCGACCTTCACGACCACGCCGCGGACGCCGGTCGACGGCTTCGACCTCGACGAGGTCGCACGCACGCTCGACGGCGAAGTCGCCAGGAACACGAAGGTCTGCATGCCGCACGTCTCCACCACGGACAGAATGGTGGACAAGTGCGCCCGCCGCGTGCGGCAGATGGACGTCCTCTGCCGCATGATCCGCGAGCGGGGAATGATCCCCGGGCTCAGCACCCACACGCCCGAGACCCTCGTCTACGCCGACGAGACCGGCCTCGACGTGGCCACCTACATCCAGCCGCTGAACCTCATGGGCTTCCTGATGCACGTCGAGGTCGACTGGGCCGCCCGGATCATCCGCGAGGCCGCCAAGCCCGTCATGACCATCAAGACGATGGCCGCCGGGCAGGTCCGCCCCTTCCCAGCGATGACCTTCGTCTGGAACGTCATCCGCGACTGCGACATGGTCACCGTCGGCACGGTCGCCCCGGAGGAGGCCGAGGAGCTGGTCGAGATGTCGCTGGGCATCCTGTCCCGCCGGCCGGCGCGGGTCGAGCTTCAGCGGACGCGCTCCAAGGCGACGGTTGTGCCCGAGGCGCCGCCGGGCTGAGGGCCCCCGCGGCCCCGCGCGCCGTGTGGTATGTTGTGAAAGCCGGACGCACAGAAAGGACACCACCATGTCGAGCAAGCAGACGCGTCGCAGCTTCGTGAAGGGCGCCCTGGCGGGCACGGCGGCGGGGGCCGTCGGGCTGAGCCTCGAAGAGCAGGCCCTGCTGGCCGCCCCGGCCGCGGGCGCGGGCGACGGCGACGACGCCCAACCCGCCACCAAGCCCTCCCGCCGCAAGCCGGGCTCGCGGAACACGCTTCCCACCGGCAAACTCGGCAAGCTCAAGATCAGCCGCATCGTCCTCGGCGGGAACCTGATCGGCGGCTGGGCCCACAGCCGCGACCTCATGTACGTCTCCCAGCTCCTGAGGCACTACTTCACCAAGGAGAAGATCCTCGAGACGCTGGAGATCGCCGAGGCCTACGGCGTCAACTGCGTCAACACGCACCCCAACGCCGGCGAGGTGATCCAGCAGCACCGCAAGGACGGCGGCACGATCCTCTGGATCGCGCAGGGCTTCTGCGACGAGGGCGGGCAGTTCGACGGGATCCGGCGGTCCATCGACCAGGGCGCCGACGCGGTGTACGTCCAGGGCAACGTCGGGGACCGGCTGGTCGAGGGCGGCAAGGTCGGCGCGCTGGCCAAGGCCGTCGAGTTCATCCGGAAGCAGGGCGTCCCGGCGGGGATCGGCGGGCACGCCCTCGCCGTGCCCAAGGCGTGCGAGGCCGCCGGCATCGACGTGGACTTCTACGTCAAGACGCTGCACACCAACGACTACTTCTCCGCCCGCCAGGCGGACCAGACCGCCGGCGTCATCCACAACCGCCACGACAACTACTGGTGCACCGACGCCAAGGCGACCATCGCGTTCATGGCCAAGGTGCGGAAGCCCTGGTTCGCGTTCAAGGTGATGGCCGCCGGTGCGATCCCGCCGCGCAAGGCCTTCACGCACGCCTTCGGCAGCGGGGCGGACTTCATCCTGGCGGGCATGTTCGACTTCCAGATCGCCAAGGACGTGCACATCGCCAAGCAGGTGCTCGCCCAGGTCAAGCGCAAGCGCCCGTGGCGCGCGTAGCGCCCGGGGGGCGAGGCGGCGTCACTTCACCGGCCCGTAGCGCGGGCCGAGCTTCGGCGCGAGCCGCTTGCCGTAGGCCAGCAGGTCCGCGGAGGCCTCCTTCGCCAGCGGCCGGTACTTCTCGGCGAAGCCCACGTTCTGGACGGCCTGCTCGAGGGTGTAGGGCCCGACGACGGCCAGGTGAACCCCGTTCAGGTCCAGCGCGTAGGCCAGGGCCTGCGGCAGGCGCTTCGGCTCGGTGGCGCAGCCGACGTAGCCCTTCCGGTGGAAGGGGAAGCCCCCCTTGATGCCGGCGTAGACCTTCATCGCCACCACGCCGACGTTGCGCTTCCGCGCCTCGGGCAGCGCGGTGCCCTCGAAGTCGTAGATGTTCCGGTCGGCGTGGTTCATCACGCACATCATCACGTCGATCTCGTCGGTCTTCAGCATCCGGACGAAGTTGGGCGGGCGGTTGTGCCCGGAGATGCCGATGAACCGGAGCTTGCCGGCCTCCTTCTGCTTCCGCAGGTACCCCAGCACCCCGCCCTTGCCGAGCACGCGGTCGATGTTCTTCCCGCCGACGCTGTGGATGTGGACGAGGTCCAGGTGGTCCGTCTTGAGCAGGCGCAGCGATTGCTCCAGCGACCGCTCGGCCCGCCTGGCGTTGTCGGTCGAGACCTTCGTCACCAGGAACAGCCCGTCGCGCCGCTTGGGGATCAGGTGCCCGAGGATCTCCTCGGCGTTGCCGTAGATCCGCGCGGTGTCCACGTACGTCACGCCGCGATCCAGCACCTCGCCGAAGATCTTGATGCCCTCCTTCAGGCCGACCGGCCCCTCGCCGATCGGCGCCGTGCCCAGGCCGAGGACGGAGACCTTCGCCTTCGTGCGCCCCAGGACGCGCGTCGCCAACGCGCCGTTCGTCTCCGCCGCCGCGGGCGCCGAACGCGCCGCCGCGCCGACCACCAGCCCCGCGCCGGCGTAAGCGGTCCTCTTGAGAAACTCGCGACGATCCATCCCCTCGGTGGGTCCTCTGTCTGCGCCGGGCATCGGGTCGCTCCTCATGGTCGTGCCGTCCTCAATGGGATCGGGCCGATCGGCCCGTTCGCCGAGCCCTGCAAGCCGACAGCAGAGCGCATCTACAGTACCGTTCCGTCAACGGCGATGTCAAACCGTCCGACCCCCTCCGCGAGGTTTGAACGGCAGGCGGCCGTACGGGTTGCTGCCGTCACAGCCCCAGGCGCTGGAGGAGGTCGGCTTGCTTGCGGACGTGGCGGGCCTCGAGCTGGTCGGCGAAGCGGTCGCGGCCGGTGGCGCGAGGCGGTGGCGAGCATCGGGAGCCGGCAGCGGGAACGGGGGCGCGTGCCGGGCGGGACGGGGCGGCGGCAGCGCGCGGGGGCTCAGGACTCCTCGAGGGCCTGGCCGGCCCACTTGAGGGCGTCGCGGAACAGCTCGGGAATCTTCTGCTCGTCGACGCCGATCTCGGCGGCCGAGCGGGAGAAGAGGTCCCAGTCGCCCTTCTCGTAGCCGACGATCGCGTCGTAGATGGCGCGGTAGCCGGTGCCGTCCTCGCCCAGCAGGGCCGCCTTGATCTGCTCGTTCAGGGGCAGGTCCGTCAGGGCCTTCTCCATGGGCGTGTCCGTCAGGGCGTCGATGACGGAGAACATGCCCATCAGGAAGAGCTCGGGGGCCTCTTCCTCTCGGCCGGTCAGGATCCCGACCTGTTCGGCGGCCTTGGCGCGGGTGAGCGATCGCAGGAGCAGCTCGTCGGGCTTGTCATCGCCGGCGTTTCTCACGGCGACCATGGAGACCCACCGCTTGATCTCCTTGGGCCCGAGCAGGACCAGGGCGTGGCGGACCGAGCGGACCTCGAACCGCAGGCCGAACCAGGCCGAGTTCATGAACTTCAGGAGCTTGTAGGTCATCGACACGTCCCGCTCGATGAGGGAGGCGATGTCCTCGTACTCCAGGGCGGGGCTGTTGACCTCGCGAATCAACTGCATGTACGTGAGCTTGTTGGCGGCGAGCCGGCGGCCGGGCTTCACGACGGGCTTGCTGAAGAACTCACCGTGGAAGTAGGTGTAGCCGGCGGCGACGGCCTCGTCGAACTCCTCGACCGTGCCGACGCCGCGGGCGACGGCCTTGATGCCTTTCTCCGCCACGCGCTGGCAGAGGGCCGCCCGGTCGTCGGAGGGCATGCTGGCGAAGTCGATCTCCGCCAGGTGCATGAGCTTCAGGAGCGGGTTGTCGAGCTGATCGGGCGTGAGGTCGTTGACGGCCAGCGTGTAGCCGAGGTCCCGCAGCTCGCCGCAGCGGGACAGGACGGCCTCGTCGGTTTCGGCCTGGCAGGAGATGCCGGCGACCACCGAGTCCCGCGCGAAGAGGATGGGGAAGTGGATCGCCAGCAGGTTCCGCGGGAAGTCGACGAACCCCTTTTTGCCGCCGACCAGGTCGCGGTAGTTGACGAAGGCCATCAGGTCGACGGTGTCGCGTTCGGCCTCCAGGGCCTGGTAGTAGGCCTCGAACCCGGACCGGAACTCGAGTTCATAGCCGAAGACGTCCTTCTCCTCGTTGAAAACCGGACGCCTGGCCACGAAGACTTCCATGCTGTAACTCCCTGCTGGTCTGCAGAGGCCGCCCGGCTCGGGCCCTCGATGCGGCGAGGAGCACTGCCTTCCCAAGGACCGGGCGCAACGACACTGTCCTCATCGTCCAGAACGGGCGTCGAGGTTCGTAGCTCTGCGGAAAACCTCTCCCTCCCGCGCCGAGCCCGGCGTTGTGGCCTGCGGTGCCGCGGGCCCGTCGCGAGCGGGTGCCCGGCCACGCGCGGGCGGCGGGGAGGCAAGCGGCGCCCGGGCGGGCGGGCGAAAACTCCCGCGCGAGGGGAATTGACTTGCCCCCGGGGGGCCATATAATCGCCCCATGCGCGAGTTCCTGTCGGCGCGTTCTCTGAGGTGGCCATGACCGATCCGACCAAAACGAGAGCCCTGTTGGCCGCGCTGTCGGCGGCGATGCTGGTCGTGGCCGCCGCCGCGATGGGCAGCGAGGAGTACATCCACGAGGACGCCCACATCCGCGGCAAGGAGATCCACTCCTTCCAGGACGGAGCCGAGAAGGTCACGGTCGTCCTGGGGAGCTTCGAGCTGGTCCTGGGCAAGCACGCCCTCCGCGGTCGGGACGCCGTGCTGTGGATCCGGACGCGCGAGGACCGCGGCGGGCTGCCTCGCCACGACATCGAGGCCCACATCGAGGGCAACGCCCGCGTGGTCGAGCCCGATGGGACCACCACGACGGACCGCGTCATGTTCGTGACCGTCCGCTGCCGCGGGCGCCTGCGGGCCAGCGGGACCCTGTCCGACCGCCCGCTGAAGGACTTCCCGCTCTACCAGCGTGCCGTCGCGGCCCGCCGAAAGGCCCACGCGGGCCCCGCCACCCGACCCCAACGCGCCGCCCCGCCGCTGATGATCTCGAAGCAGCCGCTCCCGCCGCGCGCCGAAACGGGCCGCACGCCCGCCGAGCCCTCCGCCGAGGCGCCCAAGCCGCCCGCGCCGCTACGCGTCACCCCCGTCCACTTCCACGCCGAGAGCTTCTCGTCCCGCGAGGTCGGCGAGGGCAAGGACAAGCGCCGCGTCACCATCGCCCGCGGGAAGGTCACGCTCTCCCAGGGAGGCGGCGAGAGCGAGCTGTACCTGGAGCTTCGCGCCCAGGCGGCGGTGGTCTTCACCCGGGCCAAGCGCGCGGAGGACCGCACGCCCGGCGTCCCCTGGGCGCCGAAGGTCAGCGGCATCGAGACGCCCGGCGGCGGGGAGGAGGTCGTCACCGGCGTCTACCTCCAGGGCGACGTGGTCATCGCCCGCGGCGAGCGCTACCTTCGAGGCCCGTCGGCGTACTACGACTTCCTCCGCCAGCGCGCGATCATGGTCAAGCCCGTCTTCCGCACCGTCCAGGAGCAGCGCGACATCCCCGTCTTCATCCGCGCCGACGAGGCCCGCGTGCTGTCCGAGCGCGAGATCCTCTTCCGGAACGCCAAGGTCTCCACCAGCGACTTCTACACGCCGAGCTACCACCTCGGCGCGCGCGAGGCCTGGCTCAAGAACGCCACGCCGTACGACGACAAGGGCGTCCGCCTGGGCGAGTACCGCTGGCTCAGTCGGCTCAAGGACGTGACGTTCAACGTGCGGGGCGTGCCGCTGGCCTACTGGCCGCAGAGCAGCAGCGACGTCACGCAGGGGCACAGCCCGCTGCGCCGGGCGACGATCGGCCAGCACGGGCGCCTCGGCTTCGGCGCCGAGACCGAGTGGCACCTCTTCCGCCTGCTGGGGCTGCTGAGGCCCGAGGGCTACAAGGCCACCCTCGACCTGAACTGGTACGACCGCGGGCCGTTCGCCGGGGTCAACCTCGACTACAACCGCGAGACGTACCACGGCTACTGGAAGCTCTACGGGCTGCTCGACCAGGACGAGAACGACGACTTCGGGGAGGAGCGCAAGGACATCCTGGCGCCGGAAAGCCGCGGGCGCCTCCTCGCGCGCCACAAGCAGTTCCTGCCCAGGAACTGGGAACTCCAGTTCGAGCTGAGCTACCTCTGCGACCGCAACTATCTCGAGCAGTTCTTCCCCGACGAGTACCACGCCGGCAAGGAGCAGGAGACGCTCCTCTACGCCAAGAAGCAGCGCGACAACTGGGCGTTCACCACGCTGCTCCAGTACCGCCTCAACCGCTTCCAGGAGCAGACCGAATCCGCGCCCGACCTGGGCTTCCACCTCGTCGGCGAATCCCTCGCCGGCGACCGCCTGACGTTCTTCAGCGAGTCCCACGCCGGCGCCAAGCGCCACCGCATCGACGAGGCCGTCTCCGAAACCCACGGGCGCTTCTTCGCGCGACTGGATACGCGCAACGAGATCAACTGGCCGCTGCACGTCGGGCCGGTCAACGTCGTGCCCTACGCCACCGGGCGAGCGACCTACTGGTCCGACCGCCCGGAGGTCGGCGACGTCGACTACCACCTCGACGAGGACGGCAAGCTCTGCCGCGTGTACGGGCAGGTCGGCGTCCGCGCCAACATGCACATCTGGCGCGTCAACCCCAACGTGGAAAGCCGCCTGTGGGACTTGGACGGCCTGAAGCACGTCGTCACGCCGGAGGTGCTGGCCTTCCTCGGCGAGAGCGCCGACGGCGTCGGCCCCGACCAGCTCTACCCCATGGACCCGGACATCGAGAGGCACCTGCGCCGGCAGAGCGGCGTGGGCTTCGGCGTCCGCCAGCGCTGGCAGACGAAGCGCGGGCCCGAGGGCGAGCAGCGCATCGTCGACTGGATGCGCCTGGGCGTGATGTTCGGCGTCTACGACAACGGCCCGGACCTGCTGCCCGCCGACGGGCGGCTCTACTTCTACCGTCCGGAGTACAGCCTCGGCCGGAACCACATGAACGTCGACTACACCTGGAACGTCTCCGATGCGACGGTCTTCCTCGCCGACGGCAACCTCGACCTGGACACGGGGCGCCTGCGGCGGTGGAACCTGGGCCTCGCCGTCACGCGAGACCCGCGCCTGCGGTACTACCTGGGCTTCCGGAGGATCCTGGACCTGGATTCCGCCATCGCCACCGCCGGCTTCACCTACCGGATCAACCCGAAGTACTCCCTCAGCTTCCTCGAGCAGATCGACGTCGACTACGACGGCCACCGGTCGCTCGCCTCCAGCATCACGCTGGTGCGCAAGTTCCCCCGCTGGCACGTCGGCGCGACCTTCGTCATGGACCACCGCACCGACGACCTGGGGCTCTACATCACGGTCTGGCCCGAGGGCATCCCCGAGTTCCGCCTCGGCTCCGGGCGGGCGACCCTGCTGAGCCAGAGCGACATGAACTGACGGGCGGCCCTCCTTGGACCTTCACTCCGCGCGCCCCGCGTACAGGGAGACCGCGCGCAAGCCGGAGCGCGGCGGGGAGGATACCCCGCGCGTGGAGCCGCCGCAAACGCCCGGCCCGGCGAGCGGCCCTCGGGCAAGAGCCGCAAGCCGACCCCGTCCCGCTCGGGTTTCACACGTAGTGCCCAGTGGGAGGAACCGTGGCGATGAGTTGTAGCGACAGGCCTTTCGTGCGGATGGCGGCGGCGGCGTTGGCGGCCAGCTTGGCGGCGGCGGGGTCGGCCGCGGGCAAGCAGCGCCGGGCGAAGGTGCCGCGCGGACTGGCGGAGATGCTGGAGCTGACGCGCAAGACGCTGTCGCTGGTCGAGCGGCGCGCGGCGCGCCCGAAGCTCGCGGTGGAACTGGCGAAGGTCGAGCAGCGCGCCGCCCAGGCCCAGACCGAAGGCCAGTGCAAGGCGCTGTACGCCGAGGCCCGGACGCTTCGCCGGCGGATCGTCCTGTCGCACCCGGCGCTGGACTTCGACCGGCTGCTGATCAACAAGCGCACGGCCCGCATTCCCGGGCACATGTGCGACCAGTACCTCGGGCGCCACAGCCGTCCCGGGCCCGGGCTGGCCGTCGTCGAGTCGTGGAAGGACCGCCCCCGCGTCCGGCTGCTGCTGAAGGACAAACTCCCCCCGGGCGCGACGATGCACCCTGACCTGTCGTTCGACGCCAAGCGCGTGGCGTTCGCCTTCTGCGATCACTCCGCCGGGCGCGACGGCAAGCAGCGGAGCTACTTCCTCTACGAGGCGGCGCTCGACGGCAGCAAGGTCCGCCAGCTCACCGGCACGGACCGCGACCGGTTTGAGGGCTGGTCCGGGCGCCAGACCACGCTGATCGAGGACTTCGACCCCAGCTACCTGCCGGGCGGGCGGATCGCGTTCATCTCGACGCGGAGCCAGCAGTACGGGCGCTGCCACGGCAGCCGCTACGTGCCCTCGTACGTGCTGTATCGCTGCAAGGCCGACGGGTCGAGCATCGAGCGGCTGTCGCCCAACGAGGCCAACGAGTGGGACCCCGCCGTCCTCCACGACGGGCGGATCATCTACACGCGCTGGGACTACATCAACCGCCACGACACGAACTTCCAGAGCGTGTGGGTCACGCGGCCGGACGGGACGTCCACGGGGCACTTCTACGGCAACTACTCCGTCGGGCCGTGCATGATCGCCGAGTCCCGCGCGATCCCCGGCTCGCACAAAGTGGTCGCGACGGCGACGGACCACCACGGCTACACGGCCGGGTCGATCATCGTCATCGACCCGTATGCCGGCGAGGACGGCGGCGAGCCGCTGACGTGCGTCACGCCGGAGCTGGGCTTTCCGGAGCGCGGCGCGCCGCGCGGCACGCTCATGACACCGCGCCCGCTGCCGGAGACGTATCGCGGGCGCCGCCCCGGCGGCGGACGAGCCGCCACGCCCTTCCCGCTCACCGAGGAGCTGTTCCTCGCCGCCTACCCGCACGGGGGACGCTTCGCGATCTACCTCATCGACACGCTCGGCGGGCGCGAGCTGATCTACCGCGACCCGGAGATCTCCTGCTTCGCGCCGATCCCCGTCCGGGCCGTGCCCGAGCCGCCGGCGCTGCCCAGCTTCGTCGCCGGGCGACGGACGACCACCGGGCGGTTCTTCGTCCTCGACGTCTGCCGGAGCACCCAGCCGATCGAGCGCGGCACGATCCGGCGGCTGCGCGTCTCCCGGATCATCAGCCAGCCGACGCGCTCCAAGCCCTCGCTGAGCTACGTGAACAACGAGATCATCAAGCGGATCCTGGGCACGGCGGAGGTGGGCACCGACGGCTCGACGGCGTTCGAGGTGCCGGCGGACACGCCGCTCCAGTTCCAGGCCCTCGACGCCAACGGCATGGCGGTCATGACCATGCGCAGCCTGGTGTACGTCCGCCCGGGGGAGGAGATCGGCTGCGTCGGCTGCCACGAGCCGCGCCGCGACACGCCGCGTCCGTCCCGCCCGGCCGGGGCGGTCCGCTTCCAGGAGCTGCGTCCCCCGGCCGGGCCGCGGTACGAGGGGGGCTTCAGCTTCGCCCGAACCGTTCAGCCCGTTCTGGACCGCTACTGCATCCGCTGCCACGGGCTGGGCAAGACCGAGGGCGGTGTCGACCTGCTGGGGGTGCGGTCGCGCTACTCCAGGTCGTATGACACGCTCTCCCGGCGGGGGGGCATGGTGGTGATCGCCCAGCGCAACCGCGAGACGCCCTACAGCCGCCCGAAGGACTACTTCGCCCACGCCGGCCGACTCGCGCAGATGCTGCTCGCCGGGCACCCGGACAAGGGCGGCAAGCCGCGGGTGGACCTCGACCGCGAGAGCTTCCAGCGGATCGTGGACTGGCTCGACCTGAACGCCCAGTTCTACGGCGACTACTCCTTCAACCGTGCCGAGCAGCGGCGCCCGTCGGGCGACGGCGAGCGGGCCCTGCGCGAGCACATCGCCCTGGTCTTCGGCGACGAGCTGGCCCGCCAGCCCTTCGAGGCGCTGGTCAACGTGGCGCTGCCGAGCGAGAGCCGCATCCTCAAGGCCCCGCTGGCCGAGAAAGCCGGCGGGTGGGGGCAGATCCGCCCCGGCGGCTGGGGCGGCACGAAGGAGGAGGGCTACCGGAAGATGCGACAACTCGTGGAGGCGTCGATCCGCCCGCTCGAGCGCCACGACATCGCCGACACGTGCGGCAGCGACGGCCAGCGCGGCTGCCGCTGCGGCTGCTGCTGGGTCCGCCGGGTCCGCGCGGAGCGGCAGAAGCGTTCGCCCCGGGGCCCCGACGTCGCCGCGGGCAAGCCCCGCCCGTAGCGCCCACAGCGGGCGCAGCAGCAGGGCGAGCCGCCGCGCTTGATCCGGCGGCGGGCATCTGCTATGGGTTCGGTCCCGCCGCGGCGGGATCGAGGATCGCCTTCGGACGCAGCGCCATGGCCACAACCCAGTCGCTCACCACGCTCCGCGTGCGGTACAGCGAGACGGACCAGATGGGCACGTTCTACAACTCCCGTGCCCTGGAGTGGTTCGAGTGCGGGCGGACCGACCTGCTCCGCGCGATCGGCGTGCCCTACGCCCGGATGGAGCAGCGCGGCGTGCTGCTTCCGCTGACCGAGGCGCACGTGAAGTACCTCGGCCGCGCCCGCTACGACGACGAGCTGCACGTCACCACGACGGCGCGGATGGTCGGCCGGGCGCGCGTCCGCTTCGACGTGCACATCGCCCACGCCGGCGGCGGGGAGGTGGCCGCCGGCTACACCGTCCACGCCCTGACCAACCCCGCCGGCAAGCCCATCCGCCCGCCGGCGTGGTTCCTCCGGGCCGTTCAGGGCCCCGCCCGCCGGTAGCCTCGCGCCGCGCTCCGCGCCTCGGCTTTGTGTCGTTTTGTGTAGTATTGCGCGCCCACCCGGATAGACGGAATTACATTGTTTGTGCCGTTGAAAAATGGACTTAGATCTAGAGTGCGCAGTGATAAATCTTGCAGGTCCGTACAAAACCGGTCGCGTCTTGTTCGCAACGGTCTGGACGCGCCGCCAGAGGTCCGTCGCCGGGTCGACAGGAGGTGACCCCATGGGCAGGAAGAAACGCCGCGGGCACTACTGCCGGGTGTGCGGGCGAGTGCGCCCGAACGAGAGCTTCACCGGCACGGGCCACCGCCGGCACATCTGCAAGGACTGCCAACGGGAGCTGCGTCGGCAGCGCCGCGAGCGGCAGGCGGACGCTACGCCTCCTCCCACGCCGCCATGACGCCCTCGGCCACGAGGGGCTCGTCCGCGTACCGCTCGAGGATGCCCGGGAGCTGGCGGTTCAGCGGGCGAAGCTCCTCGAAGGTCCTGGCCCGCTGCTCGGCGTCCAGCAGCCCCCGCGATTCCAGGAACGCCAGCCAGCAGGGGATCAGCTCGAAGAGAGCCCCCGCCCTGTAGGGCCGCGGGGCTATGAACTCCAGCATCCGGGCGAGCTGGTAGTCCAGCGTGGCGCGGTCCGGGCACAGCGGGTGGTCGTAGCGGGCCCTGGGGGGCTTCCGGCCGGGATGCTGCATCCGCTCCAGCATGGATCGCCGGTCGTCGAAGCGGCCCTCCTCCCGCTCGACGAGGTAGCCCAGCAGTCCCCGCCGCGCCAGGCTGGCGCGCGGGAAGGGCACGCCCTCGCCGCGCCAGGCGAAGCCCGTGAACGCGAGGCCGAGGTGATGGAGGCTTCCTGGGGCGGCCTCGGCAGCCGCCAGCCGCCGCGCCGCGGGATCGCCGGGGGCCTCGTCCGCGAATCCCTCCGCCTCTTCGACGTCGCCGCCGCGACGCGGGGCGACGTCCTCGAGACGCCAGGAAGGCTCGGACACTCCCCGCAGCAGATCCAGGTGCAACTGGACGTGGTCCGGGTCCAATGGCCGTTCCACGTAGCGCCCCAGCCGCTCGAGGAGACCCGGGTCGGCCGCCGTGGGCTCCGCCGCGCGCTGGAGGTAGTCGCCCATCTCGACCCCAAAGGCCAGGTCGGCGAACTCATGGATGCCCCAGGGCACGATGTCGGCCTCGTTCCCCTGGATCCAGCCCCAGGCCGATCGGAACAGCTCCAGCAACTCGCCGGTCCGCCCGTGGTACATCAGGCGGTCGATCGAGCGGAACATCACGTCGACGTTTCCCTTGCCGGCCCGGGCCATCTCCCGGGCCAGCGGGGCGATGGCGTCGTGGCGACCCAGGGCGATCGCGTTGGCGATCTGCCGGTCCACGAAGTAGCACGCCTCCTCGGCGTAGGCGTCGGGCAGGTGCTGTCGCAGGTCCCCCACCAGCTCGTCGAAGCGCTCGCGCTGCCCGAGCTGCACCATCTCCGGGTACAGGTCGGTGAGCATCTCGAAGGCCGCGTCCCCGTCCAGGGTCCCTTCGTCGACCTCGTCGCGGAAGAGGCGTATCCGCCCTTCGTAGTCGCGCTTCTCGTAGTCCCGCCAGCGTCTCTTGTCCGCGACGTCGGCGGCGCTGGGGCCCGGCCCGGCGGCGACCTTCGCCTTGACCTGCCCCCGCCGCGCCGGCCGGGCCGCGGGCTTGGCTGACGGGCGCTCCGGGACGTACTCGCCGACGGGCGGCGCCTCGACCGCCGTCGCGGCCGCCTGCCGCTCCTGGTCCTTCCTCATGCAGCACTTCTTGTACTTCCTGCCGCTGCCGCAGGGACAAGGGTCGTTCCGTCCCACGTTCATGACGCACCTCCCGCGCTTCCGTGCCGTCGCCGGCGGCCGCGGCGCCGCGCCGGCCGGGCGGTCTGTCCGCTGCCCATTGTCCCACGGAGCCCGACG
>CAZXOC010000163.1:13820-16519 GCA_964642165.1 uncultured Planctomycetaceae bacterium
GCGGACCTGTCCGCCGAAGCCTGGGGCGAAGGCGGATGTCTGGAGAAGCCCGCGAAGAAGCCCCCTACAGGCTGGGCACGCACTTGCTCACGGATGTCCCCTTTTCTCCGGTCGATCGCGGCGCGCTGCGCGCATCGGCGGGGCGGAAGTGGTACCTCGATCTGAACCAAGCCGAATTCCCGATACTTGCCATCGGTTATGGGGCAGTCCCCCCGGGACGTGGCCCCCCCGGCAGCGAGGGCAGGACGCGCCGCGGCGTCACGGCTGCCAGTATTCCGCCAGCAGGTCCGGATCGGTTGGGTCCATCTCCTCGGGACGGAGCTGGACGACCCGGCCGTCCACCATCAGGACGTTGCATCGCCGGAAGTGCCTGGCGAAGGAATAGGTCCCGTCGGCGTCCATCCAGGTGAGCCAGTTATCGCGGATCTCGTCGGCGCCGGCGACCCGGGCGACGTCGGCGGGGTAGTCCAGCGCCAGGATCCGCCGGGCGCCCTTGGGCATGCGGGCCGCGACGGAGTTCAGCCCGTAGCTGAATTCGCCCCCGGCCCCGCTGACCACGACCGACCCGCCGACACCCGGCCCGGACTTCAGGATGTCCGGCATCAGCACCTTCTCCTGGGGATCGATCAGGTACCAGTGGTAGCCCCCGCCGCCGCCCTTGACGGTGATCTTCACGTCGGTGGCCGAGAACTCGACCGTCAGGATCGGATTGCGGAAACTGTAGTCGCCGGTCGGGTCCCCGGAGCTCGTTCGCTGGTCCTCGAAGCTCAGGTCGTACTTCATCCCGCCGTGGCTGACGTTCTCCATCCGGCAGGCCGGGCCTTCCGCCATCGGCATGTCGTACAGGAACGTGCTGCCGGAGTACGTCCGCAGCGCGTAGCCTCCGAGGCTCTCGGCGGTCATGCCCCGGCTGCGGCCGTCCGGGCAGAGCAGGACGTCCCGGGCATGGCCGACGTAGGGGAGGATCTGCCCGCGCCACCCCGTCGGCGTCAGCGGACCGGCCCCGAAGCTCTCCGCCCGCGCGGACAGCGTGCTGAGGGCCGCCCCGATCCGGTTCAGGTTGCCCGCGCACTGCGTCTGGTGGGCGTACTGGCGGACCACGGCAAACGTCGGCGTCAGGATGGCCATCAGCAGCGCGATGACGGAGATCACGACGATCAGCTCCGCCAGCGTGAAGGCTCGACGGCGGGGGGTCATGGCTTGGCCTTCCTCCGCTCTCTCAGGCGCCGGACGTAGTCCGCGTGGAAGGGCAATTGAAGCTTCCAGTGCTGGCGGATCCTGGCGACGGCGGCGGCGCGCTTCCGCGGCGGATCCGCGGCCCGGAAGCCGAAGCCCAGCCCCAGGATCTTGCGAAGCGCCGCCCCGGCGGCCCCGCGGACCGGGACCGAGTCGTCCTCGAGCGCCTCGATCAGCGGCTCGACCGCCGGCCAGTACTGGAGCTTCCCGAGGGCGTTCGCCGCGGCCGCCCGAGGCTGCGGTGAGGTCTCCGCGGCAAACCGCTCCAGCAGGAGCTGAGGCACGGTGGGGTCCTCCGGGGCCGGCGGCGTGGTGGCCTCCAGGACGCGGATGGCCGTGCTCCGGACCTCCGGGCGCGGGTCGGCCGTCGCCTTCTTGACGATCTCCAGGCCTTCCGGCCCCGGCGGGTCGTCCTCGCCATGCCCGGCGGCGATGGTCCGCAGCGCCATGCGGGCCACCCCCGGGTCCTTGTGCGCCGCCGCCCGGGCGAGCCCTTGCAGGCCGTCCGGCGTGTCCCGGCGGGCGCGCAGGACGGCGATCGCCTGCTGCCTCTTGGCGGGGCTGTCGCTGCGCAGCAACTCGGCCGGATCGGATCGGCGCGTCAGCGCCCAGACCCCGACGAGGGCCGCCCCGATCGCGACGGCCGCCGCGATCAGGATCGCCTTGCGCCTGTCGAGTGCGATCGCCATGTCGCCGCCTCCTCGGCAACCAGCCATCGTACCGCGCCGCGCGGAGGGCGGAAAGGGCGAGAACGGCGGCCGGGCGCCTACTGGCCGAAGCGGCCCAGCTCGGGCGACTCCACCGCCAGGTAGTCCGCGCAGGACAGGCTCACCGAGATGCAATGATCGCCCGCGTTGAAGTTGATGGTCTCGTTGTCGCTCAGGCGCGAGTCGCACAGCGTCGGCAGGCCGAAGAGGCTCCCGAACGGCGGGATCGAGCCGGGCTCGAGCCCCGTCAGGCGGCCGACCTCCTCGCGATCGGCGAACCGCAGCTTGCGCCAGCGTCGCGCGCGGCGGACGGCCTTGCTGTCCAGCCTGAGGTCGGCCGGCAGGACGAACATCACGAACTCGTCGTCGCCCTTGCAGACCAGCGCCTTGGCGCCGCTGGCCAGCGGCACGCCGCGAATCGCCGCCGCCTGCTGGCTGGTGTAGACCGGCTCGTGCCGCAGCACGTCGAAGGCGACGCCGCGCTGCCGCAGCAGGTCCTGAACTCGTTGGAACACGGACTCGGCCATGGGCTGCTCGTTTCTCTGCCGCGGGTCGAGCGCACGAAGAGGCAGACCGGGCAAGGCGGCCGGGGACCGTGCCTCCAACCGTCCCGCGCCACCGCGCCACGATCCGTCGATATCTTCGCAGGCCATGCGGATTGGGGCAATCCGCAATCGGACTGTCGTCCGGCGACGCGCGGACCGAGCCTCCGTCGGGCTTGGCATCGGGCCTCCGTCGGGCTTGCCCCGGCGGGGC
>CAZXOC010000164.1:0-16461 GCA_964642165.1 uncultured Planctomycetaceae bacterium
TGCCGCGCCAAACGAAGCCAAACGCTGGTTATTCGGAGTATGGGGGAATAGTCAATCCTCCTGGCGCGGCCCCGCGCTGTCCGGCAAGGGCCGGCCGGGCTCGCCTGGGCGCAGGGACGGCCGCTCGCCGCTGCGCCTCCCACGCCGCCAACCACTCCTCCCCACTTGCACTCCCCCCGCCTGCCGGTAGACTGACCGCATGGACGCGGAGAAGGTCTATCTCAACGGGCGCCTCCTCCCCGCCGATGAGGCACGCGTCAGCGTCTGGGACGCCGGCTTCCTGCACGGGGCGTCGGCCTTCACCACCATGCGGGCGCACCACGGCGTGATCTTCCGCCTGGAGAGGCACTTGGCCCGTCTCGCCGAGACGGTTGCCCTGCTCCAGCTCCGCGGGCAGGTCGACGCCGACCGTCTCGCCGCGGCGGCGAGCGACTTGCTTCAGGCCAACGGCCTCGGCGAGGCCCGCGTTCGGATCACGCTGTCGCCCGGCAGCGTCCGCGGCGACGAGCCCACCACGCTCATCACGGCCGATCCGCTGCCCCAGTACCCCCCCGAGTGGTACGACAAGGGCATCTGGGTCGTGGTGACCTCGCTCAAGCAGATCGCGGGCTCCGCCATCTACGGCCACAAGACCGGCTGCTACCTGCCGCGTGTCCTGGCCCGGCAGGAGGCGGCCGCCAAGGGCGCCGAGGAGGCGCTGTGGTTCACGCCGGACAACCGCCTGGCCGAGGCGTGCTTCTGCAACGTGTTCCTGGTGCTGGGGGGGGAGCTGTACACTCCGCCGCGCGACACGCCGGTCCTGCCCGGGGTGGTGCGCGAGGCGGTGCTGGAGCTCTGCGGGCCCCTCGGCATCGTCGCCCACGACGCGGAGCCGCTGACGATCCGCGAGGTCCTCGCCGCGCAGGAGATGTTCCTCACGTCGGCGTGTGCCGGCGTGCGGCCGGTCGTGCGCGTCGAACGGCACGCGGTCGGCGACGAGAGGCCCGGGTCGGTGACCCGGAAGGTCCTGGCGGCCTACGGCGAGCTGCTGGATCGGGAGTGCCCGCCGCCGCCAACGGAGGCCGGCGGCTGAACGCGGAGGCCCGAGTGCCTCGGGAAGGAGCGGCGCATGAACGTGGCGGACGTTGCACGGGCCGTGGAGTCCATGGCCCCGCCGGAGCTGGCCGAGGAGTGGGACAACGTCGGGCTGCTGGTGGGCGACGCGGCGGCGGCCGTGCGGAAGCTGCTGGTCTGCACGGACCTGACGGAGGCGGTGCTGGCCGAGGCCCTCGCCGCGCGGGCGCAGATGGTCGTCGCGCACCACCCGGTGATCTTCAAGTCGATCCGGCGGGTGACGGCCTCGGAAGCGCCGGTGGTCTACAAGGCCCTGCGCCGCGGGCTGGCCGTCTACGCCGCCCACACCAACCTCGACGCCGCGCCCGGCGGCCCGAGCGACGTGCTCGCCGACGTCCTGCACCTGACCGACCGCCGCCCGCTGGAGGCGATCGCCCGCCGCGACCAGTGCAAGGTGACCGTCTTCCTGCCCCCAAGCGAGCTGTCCACGGTGGCCGGGGCCGCCTTCGCCGCCGGGGCGGGACGCATCGGCCGCTACCGCGACTGCGGGTTCTTCTGCCACGGGCTCGGCTCGTACTGCGGCGGGGAAGGCACGCACCCCACCATCGGCGAGCCCGGGCGGGCGGAGATCGTCGAGGAGCTGCGGCTTGAGGTCCTCTGCCCGCGCCCGAAGGCGGCGGCGGTCCGCCAGGCGATCCGCGCGGCCCACAGCTACGAGGAGCCCGCCATCGACACGTACGTCCTGGAGGACTCCCCGGCCGGGTGCGGCTGGGGGCGCGTCGGCACGCTGCGGCGCCCCGTCACGGTCCAGACGCTGATCCGCCGCCTCAAGCGGGCCACCGGCGCCCGGAAGGTTCAGCTTGCCGCGCCGAGCCAGAAGGGCGGCGACGGGCGAGGCATGCTGGTCACGACGGCCGCCTGCTTCAGCGGCTCGGGCGGCGGCTACTACCGCAAGGCCCTCGCCCAAGGCGCGATGCTCTACGTCACCGGCGAGATGGGCCACCACGACGCGCTGGACGCCGTCGCGCACGGCATGGCCGTGATCTGCCTCGGGCACGGGCACTCCGAGCGGATCGCCATGGCCCGCCTCGCCGAGCGCCTCGGCGAGCGGCTGCCGCGGCTGAAGGTCGTCGTCTCGAAGCGGGACCGGGACCCCTACGCGATCGTGTAGCCCGCGCGGCTCCGGGCTGCGAATCAGGCAGGGGGCTCCTCGTCCGGCGGCTCCTTGCCCAGCTCGAAGAGTTCCTGGAGGCTGGCGACGTGGGCGCGGGCGGCGTCGGAGCCGGCGGCGTCGCGGAGGCGCTGCGTGGCGGGGTGCAGGAACCGGCGGATGGTCCGGCGGAGGGTGCGCTGGAGGATCTCCAGGTCGGCCTCGGCGTCGTCGTGCTCGCGGAGCTTGTTCCGGGCGTCGGCCAGCTCCTCCGCGGCGATCTCGTCGATGCGGCGGTAGAGCGCCTCGATCGTCGGCGCGACGTTGCGGACGTTCAGGCCGCTGAGCAACTCGTCGACGTGCTCGGAGATGATGCCCTCGGCCGCCCCGCGCTGCTCCTGGCGGAGGGCGAGGTTGCCCTGCACGATCCGCTCGAGGTCGTCGATGTTGTACAGGAAGACGTTCTCGACCTCGCCGGCGGCGGGCTCGACGTCTCGCGGCACGGCGATGTCCACGATGAGCAGGGGGCGGAAGCCGCGGCGTCGCTGGGCGTCGCGGACCGCGTCGGCCGTGAGGACCGCCTCGGCCGCGCCCGTGGAGGTCAGGACGATGTCGGCCGCGGCGACGTGGTCGCCCAGGCGGTCGAACTCGCCCGCCTCGCCGCCGCAGTCGCGGGCGAGGCGCTCGGCGCGGGGTCGGCTGCGGTTGACGACGACGATCCGCCCGGCGCCGAGGTCGCCGAGCCTCCGGAGCATCAGCTCGTTCATCTTGCCCGCCCCGACGTTGAGGACGCGTTTGGCGGCGAGGGTCTCGAAGAGCTGGGCGACGAACTCGACCGCCACCGACGCGACGGAGACCTTGCCCTGGGCGACGTCGGTCTCGGTGCGGATGTGCTTGGCCACGTGGAAGGCGGTCTGGAACAGCTCGTTCATGACGGGCCCGGCGCAGCCGGCGTCGACGGCCTCGGCGTAGGCGGCCTTGACCTGCGAGACGATCTGCGCCTCGCCGGGCACGAGGCTGTCGAGCCCCGCGGCGACGGCGAACAGGTGCCGTGTCGCCTGGGCGTCGGCGAGGGCGTACAGCGCACCGGCGCAGGTGCCCGGCGCGAGCGAGCGGGCCGCCGGCAGCCAGTCGCGCAGCTCCTCGGCGCGCGGGTGGCCGTGGACCGCACGGGCCGCGAACACCTCCGTCCGGTTGCACGTGCTCAGCAGCGCGAACTCGGCGTCCGGCCAGCGCCGGCGCAGGTCGTCGAGCGCCCGGCGCCGCTCGTCGGCGCCGAAGGCCAGCTTCTCCCGGACGGCCACGTCGGCCGACCTGTGGTTCGCTCCCACGCAGAGGATTCGCATCGTCAGGCCTTCGGAAGCAGCATGCTGGCGACGAGCACGGCGATCAGCAGCAGGAAGCCCACCGCCGAAAGGACCGCCGCCGCCCGCCCGCGGAAGCGCCGGGCGTAGGCCGCGTGCAGCGCCAGCGTGTACAGCAGCCACGTGATCCCCGCCGTCAGCATCTTCGGGTGCGTCACCCAGTTGCGGAAGTAGCCCTCGCGCTGCGGCTGGAGCGCGCCGACCACGCCGGTGACGATCGTCGCCGTCACGAGTACGAAGGCCACCGGCAGGGCGTGGCGGAGGAAGCGGTCGAGGCGTTCGAGGGACGGCAGCGGGCGGCGGAAGACCTCCGGGTCCTTGCGGCGGAGCTGGGCATGCTTGCGGAGGTAGAAGCACCCCCCGATGGCGGCGGCGGCGAAGCCGATCGTCGCCGCGGCGGCCAGGACGACGTGCGCGACGGCCCAGACGTCCCCCGCGAAGTCGCGGTAAGCCGCCCCCCCGAACGCCACCGCCAGGGCGGACCATCCCGCCGCGGCGACGGGCAGGACGGCCTCCGCCCGGGGCAGGGCGTCGACGACCTTCAGGTACGCCCCCGCCGCGCCCGTCAGCAGGGCCAGGACGAGGAACGTGTCGAAGCCGCTGGCCGCGGGAAGGTGCCCCCGGGCCAGGCGCAGGACCAGGGCGGCCAGGCCGAAGCTGATCCCCCCGGCCAGCAGGACGGAGACGAAGCGCCCGGCGGAGTCGCCCTGGCCCCGCCGGCCCATCCGCGACGCCGTCGCCGCCGCCACGTACGCCGCCAGGGCCAGGACCGTCAGGAGCTTGGCTTCCGCAGAGGGCATGGCACGTCCTTCAACCGTCGAGCAGCTCGGCGAGTTTCGCCCGCAGGGCGGCCGGGCCGCGCGCCAGGAAGTCGCGATGCGTCTCGTCCGTGACGAGCCGCCGCATGACGTCCATCCGGCGGGCTGTGTCGGGCAGCGAGGCCTTCAGCTCCGAGCGGATCCGCTCCAGGGCGGCGGCGTACTCGCCGAGGCGCTCGGGCAGCCGGTCGGCCAGGTGCCGCCGGAGCCAGGCCGACAGGGCCGGCGCCGCCCCGCCCGTGCCGACGGCCACCACCACCTCGCCCTCGCGAAGGACCGACGAGAGGTAGAAGTCGCACTCCTCCGGCGTGTCGGCCACGTTCACCCACGCGCCGATCCGCCGGGCGTCGTCGGCGATCCGGCGGTTGAGCTCGGCGTCGTCCGTCGCCGCGAAGACGAGGACCGCGCCGTCGAGCAGCGCCGGGCGGTAGGGCTCGCGGACGACCTCCAGGCCGCCCGTGTCCGCCTCGGGGTCGAGCCGCGGAGCCACCAGGCGGACCTGCGCGCCGGCGCGGCGAAGGGCGTCGGCCTTGCGGAGCCCCACGGAGCCGGCGCCGACGACGACGACCGGCCGCCCGCCCAGCCGCAGCATGATGGGGTAGGTTCTCATCCGCCGTCCGTTCGGCGCGTCCACTATACCACACCGCCCGCGCCGGTCCGAGCGGCGCGGCCCGCCGGCGCGGGATCGCGGCGAAGGGGGAAACCCGCGCGGGCAGTGCTCACCGCGGCGCGCCGCGCGCCAGCCGCTCGCCGCGCCGGGCCTCGGCGAGCGCCTCGAACATCGCGCGGGCCTTGTCGAGCGTCTCGCGGGCCTCGGCCTCGGGCTCGGAGTCGGCCACGATCCCCCCGCCGACCTGGACCAGCGCCCGCCCGGCGTCGCAGAGGATCGTCCGGATGGCGATGTTCCACTCGCACGAGCCGTCGGCGCCGATGATCCCGATGCAGCCGGTGTAGACGCCCCGCGCGAGGCCCTCGATCTCGTCGATGATCTCCATCGCGCGGATCTTCGGCGCGCCGGTGACGGACCCGCCGGGGAAGGCCGCTCGCAGCAGGTCCGCCGGCCCGACGTCCGGGCGGAGCGTGCCGGCGACCGTCGCGACCAGGTGGAAGACGGTCGGGTGCGTCTCGAGGCGTCGCGGCTCGACCACGCGGATGGAGCCGAACTCGCACAGCCGCCCCAGGTCGTTCCGGAGCAGGTCCACGATCATCGCCAGCTCGGCGTTGTCCTTCCCGCTGGCCAGCAGCTCGCCCCGCGCGGCGGCGTCGGCCCCGGGCGACCCCACGCGAGGCCGCGTGCCCTTGATCGGGCGGGTCAGCACCTCCCGGCCGCGCACCCGAAGGAACAGCTCCGGGGAGCTGGACAGCACGGCGCAGGGGCGCCCCTCGCTGCGAAAGGCCAGGTACGCCGCGTAGCAGGCCGGGTTGCGGCGGCGCAGCGCCTGGTAGATCCGCAGCGGCTCGGGGCTGGGGCGGACCTCGAACCGCTGGGAGAGGTTCACCTGGAAGACGTCCCCGGCGGCGATGTAATCGATGCACCGCCCCACGGCGCGGCGGTACGCGGCGGGGGAGAAGTTCGAGCGGGCGTCGCGGACGGCCCGCCGCGGGGCGCCGTCGGCCGAGTCCGTCCGCTCGGGAAGCGGCGCACGCGGCAGGTCCCGCGCCTTGGCGAGGGCCTCTCGCAGGGCCGCCGCGCCCCGACCGGCGCCGGGCGGTGGCGAGGCGAATCTCAGCTCCACCAGCGACGCGCGCCCCTCCCGGGCGTCGCGGACGAGCATCGCGTCGTAGAGGGCGAGGCGCAGGTCGGGGAAGTGCGTGTCGCGGGCCGCCGCGCCCGGCAGGCGCTCGACGTGGCGGGCGACCTCGTAGCCCACGTACCCGATCCACCCGGGCACGTACGACGCGCCGGCGGCGCCGTCGACACGCACCGCGCCGAGCGCGCGGGCCAGGGCCGACCAGATCGCCTCGTCCCCTCCCGCGGCCAGCACCGTCCCCGCGCGGTCTCGCAGGATGCCCTCCCGCAGCGTGAGCACCTCCAGCGGACAGCAGGCGAGGATGCTGAACCGCCCGTATCGCTCGTGGTAGGCGGCCGAATCCAGCAGCGCCGGCTCCTGCGCCTCGTCCAGCAGCCCCAGCAGGGCAGCCGGCGAGCCGGCGAAGGCCAGCGGCTCGCGGACGACCTCGGCCGGTAGTGGGGCGTGGTGGCGGGGCATGGTCCCGTCTGCCGGGCCGGTCGCCGCGGCGCCCGGCTACTCCAGGTCTTCCTCGTCCCTGCCGAAGGACGTGCCAAGGTGCTGGAACTGCTCCCGCGTGAGCTTCTCGGCGGCCTTGGCGGCGGCCTCGACGATGGGGTCCTTGCTCAGCAGGAATCGCTGGATGAGCTTGCGCGTCTTCTTGGTGTCGCCGCGGCGGCCGGTGATGCGGTACTTCATCGGCCCGAGGGTCAGGACGGCCTGGACGCGCCAGGCGCGGTCCTGGTCGTTCTCGGCGATGTTGAACACGTCGCCGGGCGCGAGGATGGGCTCGTTGGTGACCGGGTCGGTCGCCGGGATGTTGTCCCAGAGGATCCTGCGCTTCCTCCGGAAGTTGTGGCTGACGACGCGCAGGTCGTTGTCGTACTGGCGGATCCGGGGCAGCCGGTGCTTGGGCGCGCCCGCCCAGGTCTCGTAGAGCTGCTGGAGCCACTTGAGGGCGGCCTGCTGGATGTCGATGCCGGTGGTGGAGACGTACGGCAGGGCGCGCTCGTTGAACAGGTGGTAGCCGAGGATGAACATGTCGTGGAGGGCCTTCTGGGCCTCGGCGAACTCCTTCCGCGCCTTGTGCAGGAAGTAGACCTGCTGGACGGCGACGGCGACCTTGTAGAGATGGTCGGCGTGCTTGTGGTGGTAGCGGATCTCCAGCCGCTTGGGGCTGTAGCGGAAGGTGTACTCCATCTTCTTCTTCCGCGCGCCGGCGGCGACGTGGTCGGCGATCTTCTTGCACGCCGCCATGCCCGGGTCGGACCAGCCGTCCGCCGCCGCGGCGATGGCGTTGAAGTGGTCGTCGTCGCCCGTGTGCTCGATCTCCTCGCTGTTCGTCAGCCAGAGCTGGACGGCCTTCTGGTAATCGTCGGCGGCGTTGCCCGCCTCGGTGGGTTCCGTGCCGATGACGTCGGCGAACGGGACGTCCACCGTCTTGAGGTCCATGAACCCGGGCTCGATCGTGTCGCGGGGCGGCGAGGGCAGGGGCTCGAAGATGGTGAAGTACGCGATGACCACCACGGCGATGATCAAGGCCAGTGCCAGTATCCAACCTGCTTTGCTTCCCACGCTGCGGCTCCGTGACGTTGTGCGATCTACGGTTCCTTCTCGGCGACGGCCCCGAGGAACATGGTACCAAGGTTCCGCGGATCATAGAAGTACCGAGGCGCCCCCGACCAGCTCGACGCCTCGGCGCCCTGGGTGGCGTAGCGGGTGAAGTTCGCCCGCCAGAAGGGCGCCCGGCCGTCCGGGCCGAACGCCGCAAGCGGGATGGCCAACTCGAGCGTCCAGGCGCCGTCCTGGCCCGCGATGGCGACGGCCGCCAGCGGCGACCACGGCTCGGTCCTGCCCAGCGGCGGCTCGCAGCCGATCCCGCGCTCGGCGATCAACACCCCGTTGGGCTTGACGATCACGTGGAGCAGGTCCTCCGGGCCCCGGGCCTTGCCGCCGGGATCGAAGAGCATCTCCACCAGGTCCTCCCCGCAGGCCATCAACTGCTCGTAGTTCACCCGGTTGTTGGGGTGCTTGACCACGCCCGAGGGGTTCGGCTCCTCGCAGCGGAAGGCGATGTAGAGCGTCGCCTCGTCGCGGAGGAGGAAGACCATCGTCTGGCGCTTCGCCAGGCCGGCCCCCCGCCGCCCGCGCCGGCCGATCAGGCGGAAGCCTCGCGCCGTGTTGCCCACGCGCATCGGCCAGTCGTTCAGGAGCCCGTCGATTCGGGGGGGTTTCTTCGCCCGGCCGACGACGAGGAACGGCACGGCCGCCGGGACTTCGCGGTCGTCCTCGGCGTCCGATTGCAGGCGGATGGACAGGAGGGCCCTGCCGTCGGCGCCGGTGGGCAGGGGGGCGGGTCCCTCGGCCTCGAGGCGAGCGACCTTGCGCGACGCCGGTGGGACCTTTCCGATCGGCGCCCCGGCCAGCGCCGTCCAGTCGCGCGGCAGCCTGGCGAACCGGGCGTCGGCGTCCACGGCCCGCCCGAACTGGTTGTACAGGTCCAGCAGGACCGTGACGCGGAGCCTCTCCGGCGGCGTGGTCTGCCTGCCGGGGGCCGGGGCGACCGTCGTGCGGACCTGCTCGACCTTCAGCGTGCGCGTCTGCTCGGTGAGGCGCCGCCAGGCGAGGCGGTGCGCCAGCGTTTCCGTGCGTGCGGCGGCCTCGGGCGTGACGGCGGCCTGGACCTCCGCCGCGAGCACCCGGCGGGCGAGGACCCAGGTGGCCCCCTCGGGGGCCCACCCGTCGAGGCGGGCGTCGAGGTAGTTATCACCCGCGGCGGCCAGGCCGGCGTACCGGACCAGCGAGTTCATCGCGCCGTGGAGGATGCCCGGGCGCCGGCGCTTGCGGAGGATCCAGAGGTAGGCGATGTCCTGCAGCCCGCGGCGGAGGCGCTTGAGGCGGACCGACGGGAGGGGCTCGTCGAGACCGGCGATGCTGCCGGGGTAGAACAGCCGCGTCTCCGCCCCGGCCACCGGCGCGAACGGATCGCCCGACCAGTGCAGCACGTTGGGCAGGAACAGGCCGCTGCACTGGTACTTCAGGGCGAACCACGGCACGGCGCGGACGTCGGCGGGCTTGGCGATGAGCCCCAGGGCGGGCAGGTAGGGCGGCGTGCCGGGCGCCAGCCAGACGCCGGGGAGGGGATGGTCGGTTCGGCCGGCCGAGGCCGCGACCGCCGGGTCCAGCGTCTCGGCGCGCGGCGCGAGGATGTCGATCAGGGCGCGGAAGCCCGCCGGGGCCTTCCAGCCCGACCGCGCGGGGGCCACCGGCGGGAGCTGGCAGAGGATCGGCGTGTTGGGGTCGGCCCGGCGCGCCAGGGCGGCCAGCCGCGCGTGCGTCTCGTAGCCGCGCGGACCGCCCAGGTGGCGACACGGCCAGAGGAACGCCTGCCTGTCGGCCTTCAGGTCCCCGGCGAAGTGCTCGCGGCATGCCTTCAGCAGGGACCCGACGGTGCGGGCGTAGACGTCGGAAGACGCCCCGTCGTAGTACTGTGGGTTGGGCCAGTCCTGGCTGAACGGGATCGGCCACGCCGCCACGCCGATGCGGTCCTCGAACGCCGTGCCGGTCAGGTAGGGCCCGACGATCGCGTCGTAGTCGTCCCATTGCAGGCGGACGCCCCCGTCGTCCGTCCGCTTCATGATGGGGCGAATGCCCACGTCGAACAGGTCCACACGGTGTCGGTGGGCCAGGCGCATCAGCTTGCGGATCAGGAGCAGCCCGCGCCGGACCATCGGGCTGCCGCGGTCCAGGTAGACCGGCTCGAACGGCTTGCCGTTTCGCTTCAGGAAGTGGCGGAACAGCTCGCGGTGGTCGAAGCCCCCGATGGCGGGCACGGCCCGGGCGTCCGGCAGGACGAAGGCGTAGACCTCCGCCGCCAGCGTGACCTTCCAGTCCTTGTGGGTGCGGGACGAGGCCGTCAGCGTTCCGGCGTACTCGCCCGGCTCGGCGCCGCGCGGCACGGCGAGGTCGATCCAGACGGCCAGCCGGCCGTTCGGGTCCACGTCCAGGCCCGGGCCGCCGGGCGCCGTGTCGACGGGTACCAGCGGGTCGTACACCCCGGCCGGGGCCGGCACCGATTCCACCAGCCGAAGGTACCACGCCGGGTGGTCCCGGACCGTGATCGGCAGCATGCGGAAGGCCCGAACGCTCGCGGCGGGGAGCTTGGCTCCCTCGGCCGTCGTCAGGTCGCTCCACGACAGCTTGACGCCCTTGGCGCCGCCGGGGCCGGGATCGATCACGAGCTGGAAGCTGACCGTCTCGTTGGCGCCCGCGAAGAGCGAGATGCGGCGCTGCCGGGCGTCGAAGAGCGACGGGTCCTCCCGCGCGGTCGTCCGGTCGGTCAGGTGGACCATGTCGCCGGCGACCCAGGCGGGCAGGGGGTCCTTGGCCGGGCGGCCGAGGCCGAAGTCGAAGCGGATCGGCTTGCACCCGACGAGGAGGAGCGGCCCCACGGTCAGGAGCCAGCCCGCCGCTGTTCGATACGTCCGCATGGCCATTGTGGCGATTGTAGCGGCTGGCTCTTCGCAGGCCAAGTCGGCGTGGCGCGTCGGCGCGTCGGTGCGGCCGGGGCGCTCGAGCCGGAAAACGCGTGAAACCGGCGTTCGTTTGCCCGTTAATGGGGTCATGGCCGCGCGGCGAGACGAGCTGTTCGACGACGAGTTCCTCTCGCGGCTCCAGCAGTTGCACCTGATCGCCAAGCGCCTGACCGCCCGCGGCGCCGGGGGGGCGCGCCGCAGCCGGCGCATGGGCGACGGGCTGGAGTTCGCCGACCATCGGTCGTACGCGCCGGGCGACGACATCCGCTTCATTGACTGGCCGTACTACGCCCGGATGGAGAAGCTGCTGCTGCGGCTGTTCCACGAGCGCAGCGAGGCCGACGTGGTCCTGCTGGTGGACAGTTCGGCCTCGATGGCGCCGGGCGGGGCGATGGGGAAGTTCGACTACGCCCTCCAGGCGGCGGCGGCCCTGGCGTTCGTGGCGATGGGCGGCCTGGAACGCGTGGTGGTCCAGCCGTTCGCCGGCGAGCCGGGCGAGGCGCTGCACACCGGCCGCAATCGCGGGCAGATCCTCGAGGTGCTGGACTTCCTTGCCGGCCTGAAGCCCGGCGGGCCCACGCGCCTGCGCCGGTGCGTCGGGCGCTTCGCCCGCCGCCTCGACGCGCCGGCGACCGTGATGCTGCTCAGCGACCTGCTGGACTGCGGCGACGAGTTGTCCGACGCGCTGGCGGAGCTTCGCGTCCGGCGGTGCGACGTGACCGTCCTGCACGTCTACTCGCCGCTGGACGCCGAGCCCGACCTGTCGGGCCCCATCCGGCTCGAGCAGGCCGAAACCGCCGAGGGCCTGCTCCTCAACGCCACCGAGGCGGTCCGGGAGAGCTACCGGCACCGGTGGGAGGAGTTCCGCACCGGCCTGGCGCGGGTCGCGATGTCGCGCGGCGCGACGTACGTGGCCGCCGCCTCCGACGTGCCCTTCGAGCAGCTCGTGCTGCAGACGCTTCGCCAGGCGGGCGTGCTGTCGGGTTGAGGAGCCGGATGAAGCCCCTGCGAACGGCACTGCCGGTGGTCCTGATCGTCCTGGCCCCCATGGCGATGCTCTACCCGCTGTGGCGCCATCCCACCTCCGCGGGCGAGGACGACGTGATCTACTACTACCCGCTGCGGAAGATGGTCGGCGAGTCCCTGCGCGAGGGTCGCTGGCCGCTGGAGAACTGGTACGAGGCGACGGGCATGCCGCTGATGGCCGACCCGCAGTCGGCCGTGATGTACCCCCCGACGTGGCTGTTCGCCGCGCTGCCGGCGAAGCTCGCGTACAGTCTGACGCTGTTCCTGGCATTCTCGCTGGCCGGCGGGGGGGCGTGGCTTTACCTGCGGCGGCTGGGGCTGATGCGCCCCGCCGCGTGCTTCGGCGCGACGGCGTTCATGTTCTGCGGCTTCCTCGTCGGCCACCGGGTCCACTGGTCGATCCTCCACGCGGGGGCCTACCTGCCCTGGGGGCTGTGGTGCATCGAGCTGCTGCGGCGCCGGCCGTTGGCGGCCTTCGGGTGGATGGTGCCGACGGCCTTCCTGATGATCGCGGCCGGGCACTGGCCGACGGGCATCCACGTGGGGCTCATCTGGGTGGCGTACCTGCTGCTCCGCGGCCGGCCGTTGGGACGCTCGCTGCTGATCGCCGCGGCGGCGATGGTCCTGGCAGCCGCGGTGATGGCTCCACAGATTGACGCGACGCGTCACCTGCTGACGGCGGCGACGCGGAACCGGATCGGCTACGCCACGGCCGGGGAGAACAGCTTCTTCCCCGCCTCGGGCGTGCTGGCGCTGTTCCCGTTCCTCTTCGGCTCGCGGACGCCGAACCTCTTTTCGCAGAGCTGGTGGGGGCCGTGGCACCTCTGCGAGACGTTGGGGTACGTCGGATTGGCGACGCTGGTGCTGGCGGGCAGCGCGGTCTGGGCCCTGGTCCGCAGGCGCAAGAAGGGAGAAGCCTCGTCGGACGGCGAGGTTCCCCGGGATGCCGGCCCTTCGGCTTCGGCGACGGACGTGTCGGCGCTTCGTCCGCTGGTGCGGGCGTGGACGTGGATCGGCATCGGCGCGGGTCTCTTCATGCTGGGCTACTACCTGCCGACCTATCGCCTGATCCACCTGCTGCCGGTCCTGGGGGTGGTGCGCTGCCCCGCGCGGATGCTGCTGGCGGCGGACATGGCCCTGGCGACGCTGGCGGCCGTCGCCGTGCACCTGCTGGCGACGAAGGCCGCGCCCGGCGGCCCCGCCGAGCGCGTCGCGCGCCTGCGCGGCTGCGTCCTTCGAGGCGCGACGCGCGTCCTGCCGGTCGCGATGCTCGCGACGCTGCTGGTGGTCGCCGCCGCGGGGGCCCTGGCCGTCGCCTTCCTCGGCGGGGAGCTGCCGTTCTTCCAGGGCGGCGCCGGCTGGCAGGCCCTCAAGGCGGTGGTGCCGCCCAAACTGTCCGTGTGGATGCCTCTCCTCCTGGCCGCGGCGACGATCGCCACCCTCCTCTTCTGGCTGAAGGCCCCGCGTCGCCGGGCGGGCGCGCTGGTCGGCCTGCTGCTGGTCGACCTGTTCTTCGTCACGCGGTTCGTGGACGTGCCCGGTGCCGGTCGCGTGGCCCCCGACCCCGAGGTCTCTCCGGCGGCCGAGTGGCTCCGAAAGCACGGCGCGCCCAACGGATCGTGTCGCGTGTTGGGCATCGGCGACAGCTACCATGACCGCGCCGCCGAGCTGCTGCGCCCGAAGACGGCCCACGCCCTGGGCTTCGCCACGATCAACGCGTACGGCCCGTTCCAGGCGCCGGCCCACGCGCACCTGCTGAGCTTCCGCATCTTCGGGACGAACCGCGACTGGGCGTGGCTGATCCGCCGCAACCGGCTGCTGAGCGCGTACCACGTGCGGTATGTCCTGACGGCCCGCCGGGACGTGCGTGACGTGCTGGAGTCGGTCCGCGTGCCGGCGGGGCCTGCCCCGCCCGATGGGCCCAACCTGCTCAAGGCCGACTGGCGGCTGGACCTGGCGGACATCCGGGACGGCGTGCTGCATCTCCGCACGCCCGTGCTGTGGTGGCTGTCGAAGGCGGAGCAGCCCGTCCGCCTGAAAGCCGGGGCGATCTACCGCATCGCCCTCGATGCGCGCGCGCCGGATGGCGGGGCCGCCAACTTCCTGCGAGCCGAGATCCACAACGACGAGTGGCGCCTTGCGTGGGACCGGAAGGACCCGCTTGGCCTGATGGCCCACGAGGAACAGATCGGCGAGGAGTGGCGGCACTTCGAGTGGACGCTCCAGATGCCCGACGACCTGGCCGGCGAGGCGCTGTTTCGCGTCTTCACGATGAGCGAGCGGCCGGTCGAGGTGCGGAACGTCTCGCTGCGCGAGAGCCGCTGGCCCGGGCCCGCCGACGCCACGGACCTTCCGGAGCCCGGCGAACCGGTCTACCGCCTGGTGGCGGAGCTTGCGGCCGTCGATCCGGCCGATCCCCCGGTGGCGATCTACGAGAACCTCGCCAACCTCGCCGTCGCCCGCGAGGACGGCACGCTCGTGGGCGCCCGGGACATGCCCGTCGCCACGTCGGCCGAGATCGAGCGCCTCAAGTGGCCTCGTGCCCAGGAGGACCTGTACCAGGACCCGCCCCGGGTGGGGATCGTCTCCGCCGGCAATCCGCGGCGCATGCTGTGGCTGCTCAGCGTGCCGGCGGGGGGGCTGTACGTGATCCTGCTGTGGGTCCTGCGGGCGGCGAGGCGGCGGCGAAGGGCGTAGGGCCTCGGCTGCGCCCGCCGAGCGCCCGGAAGGGCGTGCCGAGGGCGATCCGGTCTGGCCTTTTGTGTTCTGCGCGGTAGAATGCGGCTACCATATCTGTTGAAGTCTCAGGCGAAGGCAGTCCGGCTGGGTCTGGCACCGGGCGAGTGGGTGTCCATGCCGAGCTGCACGTGCCTCGAAAGGGGTACCGTCATGGCCAACGTGTTGTCTGCGGCGGAAGAGGACAAGTTCACCTCCATGGGCCGGCAGATGGGCAAGTGGATGGACCAGGTGCTGGGTCCGGCCTACCATCACTACTGCCACGCCGACACCTGGAAGCCGGCGATCAACCTCTGCGAACACGAGACGCACTACTGCGTGATCGTGGACCTGGCGGGGGTGAAGCCCGACGAGATCGACCTCCGGGCCGAGGAGGGGGCCCTGATCCTCGCGGGCGAGCGCGCGATGCCCGCCGAACCGCACGAGAAGGGGGACGTCCGCCTGCACCTGATGGAGATCGACCACGGGCGGTTCCAGCGGGCCGTCGAGCTGCCCAAGGGGGTGGACATCGACGCCATCGAGGCCTTCTACCGCAACGGATACCTCTGGGTCCGCATCCCCAAGACCACCTGAGGGCGGCATGGCTCCGGAACAGCCCAACAGACCGAGGATCATCGAGCAGGAGGACGGCGGCATCGTCGTCCAGCCGGGCGCGGTCGAGCAGAAGCCCAAGGCCCCCCGGGAGGTCGAGATCCCGCAAGTCGCCGCGGTCTTGTGCGTGCGGAACATGGTGCTGTTTCCGGGGACGATCATCCCGATCGCCATCGGCAGGGAAAAGTCGCGCCGGCTCCTGGAGGATGTCCTGCCCGAGCAGAAGGTGATCGTGATCGTCTGTCAGCGGAAGCCGGACATCGACGACCCCGCCCCGAGCGACCTGTTCGACGTCGGCACGGCGGCGGTCGTCCTGAAGCTGCTGCGGATGGAGGAGGGGGGCCAGAGCGTGATCGTCAGCGGCCTGAAGCGCATCCGCGTCGAGCAGTGGGTCCAGTCCGAGCCGTACTTCCGCGCCCGCACGCGCGAGCTGGCCGACGTCCTGCGGCGCAGCACCGAGACCGACGCCCTGATCATCAACGCGCGAAGCGCCGCCAACCGCATCATCCAACTGTCGCCGAACGTGCCCGAAGAGGCGTCGATGGTGCTGAACAACATCTCCGAGCCGGGCGCGCTGGCGGACTTCCTCGCCTCGAACGTCCAGATGGACCTGCCCACCAAGCAGCAGTTCCTCGAGGAGCTGGACGTGGACGAGCGGCTGCGGCGCGTCGGCGTCGAGCTCCAGCGCCAGCTCGACGTCCTGGAGCTGTCCAACAAGATCCAGGACCAGGTCAAGGCCAACATCGACAAGACGCAGCGGGAGTACTTCCTCCAGGAGCAGCTCAAGGCCATTCAGAAGGAGCTGGGGCAGGCCGACGAAAAGACCGTCGAGCTCGAGCAGCTTCGGGAGAAGCTGGACGCGGCCGGCATGCCGGAGGCCGTCGCCGCCGAGGCGTTCCGCCAGTTGGAGCGGCTCGGCCAACTGCCGGTGGTCTCCCCGGAGTACAGCGTCATTCGGACGTACCTCGACTGGACGGCGGAGATGCCCTGGAGCGCGACCACCACGGACCGCCTGGACGTCAACGTCGCCGAGCGGATCCTCAACGAGGACCACTACGACCTCCAGAAGGTCAAGCAGCGCATCCTGGAGTACCTCGCCGTGCGGAAGCTCGCGCCGGACTCGCGCGGGCCGATCCTCTGCTTCGTCGGGCCGCCCGGCGTCGGCAAAACGTCGCTGGGCCGCTCCATCGCCCGTGCGCTCGAGCGCAACTTCATCCGCATGAGCCTCGGCGGGATGCGCGACGAGGCGGAGCTGCGCGGGCACCGGCGCACCTACATCGGCGCCATGCCCGGCCGCATCATCCAGGAGATCCGAAAGGCCGGCACGAGGAACCCCGTCTTCATGCTCGACGAGCTGGACAAGGTCGGCAGCGACTTCCGGGGCGACCCGACGTCGGCCCTGCTGGAGGTGCTCGACCCGGCCCAGAACAACACGTTCCAGGACCACTACCTCAACGT
>CAZXOC010000165.1:0-6964 GCA_964642165.1 uncultured Planctomycetaceae bacterium
CTAGATTGGCGGCCCGACCGGGCGCCCGGCGTCCAGCCGGCGTCCGCGGCGGGGACCGCCTCCGAGGGGCGTTGATCTGCGGGCGGCGCACGCAGCACATCCCCGTCTGGCGCGAGATGCGCTCGCTGCGGGCGCTCCAGCTCAACGACCGGGCCGCCGTGGACCTCTCCGTCGCCGGCATCGCCGATCCGGTGGCCCCGCCGGCTGCCGCCACGAAACGCAACGCGGGCATCGGCGCTGCGAGAGTTCGATCCCCCCGGCTTCGTGGTCGCCGTGGTCATTCCTGGGCCATCCAGCCGCACCCGCAGGGCGCCACCGTGCGCCGACCGCGCCCGTGTGCGCCGCGGGCCGGGCCTCTGCTTGACCGCTCCTGCGCCGCGGGCCTATAATCGCTCCTGGCTTGTGCCGGCGCCGGCTGGTGCGCCGGCTGGAGCAAGGGCCGGCGGCCCGTCAGGGAGATCGCCTTGAGCAAACCGCTGTCATCGGCCTCGGCAAGCGTCGCGCTGCTCGCAATGCTCAGCGGGGCGCCGCTCGGTTGCCAGGACGGCAAGTTCGGCCTGAAGGTGCCGTGGGACTCGCCGGCCGACCACAAGCCCGAGCCGGCCGAGACGCCCGTGCCCGAGCCCCTTCACCTGCTGCTTCCGCGGTCGATCCGCATCCAGCCGTTCACGGGTGTGCGGACGTTCGACAAGGCCGGGGGGGTCAAGGGCATCGAGGCCCGGGTCGAGGCGCTGGACGCCTACGGCGACGCCACGAAGGCCTTCGGGAAGTTCCACTTCGCCCTGCACGGCTATCGCCCGGACAAGGCGGACCCCAAGGGCCCCAGGATCGCCACGTGGGACGAAGATCTGCTGGACCCGAAGAAGAACCTGCTGCACTGGAGCCGGGTGCATCGCAGCTACCAGTTCCACCTCCAATGGGACAGCCCCATCCCCGTCGGCAGCCAGTTCCTGCTGGTGGCGACCTTCTCCAGCCCGTTCGGCGAGCGCAAATTCGCCGAGCAGGTGTTCGTTTCCGGGCAGTGAGCCCCCCCGGGGCCTACCGCTTGTCGGCGGACCTGGCGCGGTCGGCCTGCCGGGCCGCTTCCCGCTCGCGCAGCTCCTCCATCAGCGCTCGAACGCGGGCGTCTTCCACGCGGTCGCGGTAGTTCACCGTGATCAGCAGGCGCCGGAGCCGCGCCGTGGCGTACTGCGAGGTCGCCTGGATCGCGCGAAGCTGCTGCTGGGTCGCCTGGCCGAGACCGAGCCGGGCGAGCCGCTCGGCGGCCTCTGCCGGCGAGAGCTCGGCCAACTTCCCCATCCCCGCCTGATCGGCCTTGTAGCGAGCCGAGAGGATGTCCAGGGCCTTCGCGATGGCCTCGCTCCCCTTCGGCTGGGTCGCCGGCCTGGAAGTCGTCGTCCTGCCCTTCGATTCCCCAGGTCGACGTGGCCGGCCGTCGGTCGCGCCGATCCCCGCGGCAAGCACGGTGGCATTGGGCTCCGCCGGGACGCGAAGCTGGATCTTCTGCCCTTGGGCGAGCTTCACTTCGACGACGGGGGCTTCCTGGTCGGTCGACCCGCCGGCTGCCCGGCTCGTCGGCTTCGGGCGCGGCGCGGCAGGTCCAGGCGCCTTCGGCGAGGCGCCCCTGTCGGGGACCTTCTCGGCGAGGGCGGCCTTGCTGTCTTTGTCGAACGTCTGCCCGACCTGGCCCTTCGCGGCGTCGTCGGCGGGTCCCTTGGCGTGCTCGGCCGGCCCGGAACGCAGCGTGTCCCGGCCGCGCCCTCGCCGTCCCGGCGATCGGGTCGAGGCCGGGGAGCCCGTTGGCTTCGCCGCCCGGCTGGCCGGCGAGACGTCGCCCAGCGGGGCGCCCGGAACGACGGCGGGCACCTGCTTCATCCCGAGGGCCTCGGCCTTCGTCACCTCCTCGGTTTCGGCCTCCGGCTTTGCCGTCGCTTCCTTCGCGGAGCGAGGGTCACGCCCCTCGCGGGGGACCTCGCGCCGTGCTCCCTGGCGTCCCGTGGAGACGGCCTGCTCGGCGATCTGTCCGAGTTGCTGCCCGCGCGCGGTTGGCGCCCGCGGGCCGGCCGGCGAGAGCTTCGCCCGTGCGATCGCCGGGCCGGTCGGCGCCGGCGGCTCCACCGCGGGCCTTGGGGCCGGCTTGGGCGCCGGCGTGGGGGTGGCTTGGGAGCCACCGGAGCGTTTGGCCTCGACGGTCCCGCCCTTCCCGGCCGCCTCTCCAGCGCCCGTCTGTGAGTCGGCAACGCGCTTGGCCAGGTCCGGCGCATCGATGCCCCAGCCGCCCCGGCGCTGCGCCCCGCCCTCGGGCGCGTCTGTCGGGCCCGCGAACGCGAAGGCCTGCGAGACGTTCTGCCGCTCGCGAAGCGAGCCGATCTCCTTCTGGAGCTTCGGCATCTGCTCCCGCGTGACCCAGGCCTCGAACTGCACCTGGCGGGGGGAGAGCTCGTTGGCCCGGTAGTAGTTCATCCGCGCGGCGTGGGGGCGGGCCTTCTTCGGCGCCGCGCCGGACTCCCGCACGGCGGCCGGCGCGATCCCGTTGGCCAGCAGGACCTTCTCCACCTCCCGCCGCGTCAAGGCCACGTGGTTCGTGAAGATGATCTCGTTGTCCGCCTCGGCCCGGGCGAGGCTCCGGTGCAGGTCGGCCACGCCCTTGCCCTGGACGAGGCCGTTGCCGATCGCCAGGCTCCGGCCGTGGTCATCGACGGCGCCGGCTCTTCCCTTGCCCACGGGCGCGGGGGCCGGGCGCGTGCCGTGCCCGCCGAACTCCTCGCGGCCGCCCTTCTTGGCGGCCAGGGCGCCTTCGAGGTTGGCGGCCTCGTTGGCGTCGGCGGTGACGTCCACAATGCCGCGCGGGTTCCGGAAGGCGACGCCGTCGCGCGGCGGCGGGGGCGCCCAGAGCGTGATGGCGACGACGGTGCCGACACAGGCGGCGATGAGCAGCACGGCGGCGGCGGACAGGTAGCGGACCCATCGCCCCGCCCCTTCGCCCAGGTGGGCTTCCTCGGCGCCGACGAGCTGGCCTCGCTCGGCCCCGGCCAGCACGCGGGAAGCCAGGTCCCCGGGCGCGCGTTGCGGCGGCAGCTTCCGAAGCAGGTCGCGGACGGCCCGCAGCGTCTCCAGCTCCTCGCGCAGCGTGGCGTTGCCGGCGACGGCCTGTTCGACGCGCCGGGCCTCGGCCTCGCCGAGCTCCCCGTCCAGGTAGGCCGAAAGCTGCCCGAAGATGTTCCCTTTCGCACTCATCTGCCTACTCTTAGATCGGCCAGTTTCTCCTTCAGCATGCACCGTGCCCGGTGCAGCCGACTCTTGACCGTCCCAACCGGCACGCCCAGGACCTGGGCAATCTGGGCGTAGTCCATGTCCTCGATGTCACACAGGACGACGACCAGGCGGAACTCGTCGTCCAACTCTTCGAGGGCCTCCATGACCCTCTGGTGCGTCTCCGCCGCCATGACCGCCGCCTCCGGGGCGGGGCTCCTTCGCCGGGCCATGGCGGCCGTCAGCGCGTCGGCCTGGCTCTGCTCGAACTCCTCCGGGCCGCTGAGCGACTGGAACCGCACCCGGCCGCCGCGGCGGCGGTGCGAGATCGTCAGGTTCGCCGCGATCCGGAACAGCCACGTGTAGAACTGGCTCTGGCCTCGGAACTGCGTGATGCGTTCCAGGGCCTTCAGGAACGCTTCCTGGGCCAGTTCCTCGGCGTCGGCCCGCCGACCGCACATCCGGTAGATCATGTTGAAGATGCGGTCCTGGTACTTGGCCACCAGCGAGCCGAACGCCTGCATGTCGCCGCGCCGGCACTGCTCGACGAGGGCCGCGTCGCTGAAGGCAATCGTGCCCTTCGGGCCTTTGCCTTCGACACTCGCGTCTGGACCCTCGGTCATTATGTTTGACGCTTGCTCTGTCACCGGGTTCCCGAAGGAGGTACCGAAAGTGCGGCCACCTGCGCAGACAGCAGCCGCGAGGAATTCCCCCACGATGATACCACGAGGGGCAATCCCTGGCACCGCCTTGTTCGCCCGTTCTACGAGCCGCCGGGGGCGGCCGTTCACAACTACATGACGATTTGGCCTCTTGCGGTAACGGGCGAAACGCGCCGCCGGCGTCGATGCCCGCCGCCGGGGGGCGCGCGAGGCGGGCGCTGCCCCGAGGCGCCGCGCCGGCTCGGGCCCCAAACAATGCGGATTCGCAAGCCGATCCTGCCGATGAAGGGAAGGAACGCGGCGGGGCGAGATCTGCGATCGGCCTGCCCGGGCGTACTGCGCCGCGCGTGTCGGGCGCCACGGTCTCTTGCGAGGGCCGGCCCGGGCAAGTCGGCAAGAGGAGCAGGACATGGGAACCTCGGCAGTTGCGGGTACCGTTCCGGCCTTCGCAACGACGCTGCCGATCTTCGATCGGCTGAACAACGTCTACGGCTACGACCTCCAGTTCCGCTCCGGCTTCGAGGCCCAGTTTGCCGCCGTGGCGGCCGGGGACGACGCCACGACCGACTTCTGGAAGGCCATGGGCATCGACGAGCTGCTCGGCGTCGGGCGGGCGCACATCGTCTTCCCGCGCGAGCTGCTCGTCAAGGGCGTGCCCGTGCTGTTCCCCGCCGACACGCTGGTCGCCGGCGTGCCGGGAGACGTCCGCGGCGACGGCGATCTGCTCGATGCCTGCCGCCAGCTCAAGGAGGTCGGCTACGAACTGGCGCTGGAGGACTTCCAGCCCGATCAGTTGGACAGCCCCTTCCTGGACTTCGGCGACATCGTCTGCGTGGACGCGACCACGACGACGCGCCCGCAGCAGGACGCGCTGTGCGAGGAGCTGCCCCGCTGCGGCGTGCGCCCGCTGATCCGGAACGTCGACAGCCCGAAGCAGTACGAACAGGCCCAGGAGTCGGGCTTCTGGTACTTCCAGGGCGAGTTCTTCCGCCAGCCGGTCCTCCGCCCGGGCAAGGACATCCCCACCAGCAAGGCCCACTACCTCGATCTGCTGCGGGAGGTCCACAAGCCCGAACTGGCGTACGACGACCTGGAGCATCTGGTCAAGCAGGACGTCGCGATGACGTACCGGCTGCTGCGGTTCATCAACTCGGCGTGGTTCGGGCTGACGCAGACGGTCGCGTCGATCCGCCACGCCCTGGTGCTGCTGGGCCCGCGCGAGGTGAAGGTCTGGGCCTCGATGCTCGTCCTTCGCGAGCTGGGCGAGGAGAAGCCCCGGGAGCTCTTCCGGCGCTGCCTGATCCGGGCGAAGATGGCCGAAGCCCTCGGCCCGCGGATCGGCATGGAGCCGCAGGCGCCGGAGCTGTTTCTCATGGGCATGTTCTCGCTGGTCGAGGCCCTGACGGACATCCCCCTCCGCCGCGTGCTCGAGGGCCTGCCCCTCAACCAGGACATCAAGATGGCGCTGCTGGCGCGGGGCGGGCCGTTCGGCCTCATCCACGAAGTCGTCGAGAACTACGAGCTGGGGCGCTGGGAGCTGTTCTCCCAGGCGACGGCGGCCCTGAAGCTGGATGAGGCCGTCGTGCCCGGCCTGTTCGGCACGGCCCGCAAGTGGGCCGACGAGGCCGTCAACAGCATGTAGGGACGCCCCCGGTCCTCAGGTCGAGGCCGCCTCCGCCATCTCCTGCGCCGCCGAGACCCGCGCCCACCGTGCATAAGCCGCCGAGACGACCGCCTCGGCGGCAAAGCCCACCTGGAGGATCGCCGCCGCCGTGGCGTGGTTCAGCCAGCCCAGCCGGTACAGCGGCCAGGCCGCCCCGCAGGTCGCCAGCACGCGGAAGATGCCCCCGAGGGCCATGCCGCCGGTCCGCCGGCCGGTCAGCAACCGCCCGTGGAAGTAGTTCCGGACCGTGATCACCAGCGGCGTCGCGCAGAGGACCCGCATGGTCTGGACGGCCAGCTCCAGGGTGTCTGCCTTCAGGTTCAGCGCGCGCCGGAGGACGAGCGGACCCAGCGGGGTGAAGGCCACCAGCACCATGACCGCCGTCAGGGCGAGCATCACCCGCCCCATGAACCGTCGCAAGCCGGCGGAGTCGCGGTCGCCGAACGTCACGAACAGGTGGCGGAACTGGTTGACCGGTGCGTGGAAGAGCATCGCGAAGTCGAACGCGACGCGGAGGGCTGCCACCGTGACGACGGCCTGCGCGGTGCGATTGATGAAGGCGTAGAGGACCGGGCGGGTGAGGGCGAACATCAGGCTGGTCGTCGCCACCGGCCAGAAGAACGCCAGCGTCTCGCCGTAGGTCAGGTCGGCGTGCTCCGGGTTCGTGGGGTAGCGGTAGCGAGGCCCGCAGGCCACGCACGACATCGCCAGGTGCAGCGTGCTGGCGACAATCTGCGCCACCATGAGCGTCACCATCGCCGACCAGCCCAGGCACAGGCCCAGCATCAGCATGCCGATCAGGACGCCCAGGTAGAGCACGTTCAGCGCCGTGACGGTCCGCGTGTGCTTGTCCTGCACGAGCATGCCGGTGACGTACTGCCGCAGGCCGCGAATCAGGACCAGCGGCGTCAGGAGGCGGAGATAGCCGACGACGGCGTCGAGCGTCGCAGCGTCGAGGCCGAAGATCCACCCCACGATCGCCCGCCCGGGCGGGGCGAAGGCCAGCAGCGCCACAGGGACGGTCAACGCCACGGATAGGGCGACCGTGAACCGGAGGCACACCCGGTGCGCCTGCGGCGACCGCGCCAGGACGTTGGACATCTGCGGGACGAACACCAGCAGCGCGCCGAACGGCATGAAGACGCTCATGGCGAAGGCGTACGTCGCGAGTTCCCTGGCGGGGTCTTCGTAGCTGGCCAGCACGCCGTTCTGGAACTGCCGACCGACGAGCAGCACCACGCCCGTCAGCGCCAGCGGCCAGTAGAACCTCCAGTACTGTCGCTGCACGACTCGTCGCGTCCTTTCGGTTTCGGGAGACCCGTGATTCACGGCAGGGAAGGTCAACGCAAGAGGGCACTACCCGCCCGCGCGCCGCGGTGCCGACAGC
>CAZXOC010000165.1:7064-12656 GCA_964642165.1 uncultured Planctomycetaceae bacterium
GCCTCGCCGGCTTGCACGCGGGGGGCGGGACGCTATGATGCGGCCTTGCGCGGGATTGCGAGGAAGGAGTGCCTCATGCCGTCTCGTCCGAACGTGCTGGTCCTGATGAACGACCACACCAACGCCCAGGCGATCGCGCCGGGCAGCCAGTGCGTCAAGCCCAACCTGGACGAGCTGGCGGCCCGCGCCGTGCGCTTCGGGCGGTGCTACACCACCAACGCGATCTGCTCGCCGGCGCGGGCGTCGCTGATGACCGGCACGTACCCCTCCACCCACGGCATGTGGGACTGCACGCACACGCAGCGGCGGGAATGGGTGAACGTCTCGGACCGCCTGGCGTACTTCTCGCAGCGGCTCGCCGAGGCCGGCTACGTCAACGGCTACTTCGGCAAGTGGCACGTCGAGCAGACGTACGAGCTGGAGCCGTTCGGCTGGCACGAGATCTCCCACGAGCGCAGCGGCGAGGGCACCCCGCACTGCCCCCTGGAGCGGATCGCCGGCAGCGAGGTGATCCAGAAGACCGAGGGCTACCGCGACTACCTGATGGCGGCGACCGGCGATGACACCGGCGGCGAGCCGCGCCACCCGGCGTTCGAGCGCGGGATCGACTTCCTTCGCCGACACGCCGGCGGCGAGAGGCCCTTCTGCTGCTTCGTCTCGACGGCCGAACCGCACGACCCCTACGTCCCGCCCAAGCGGTTCCTCGACCTGTACGACGTCCCCGCCGTCCGCGTCAGCCCGACGCTTCGCGAGGAGCCGGCCGGCAAGCCCGAGCTGCTGAACCGCATGCGGGCCGTCTGGAAGGACCTGACCGACGACGACTGGCGGCGCATCAGCGCATCCTACTGGGCCGTCATCAGCTTCCTCGACAGCGAGGTGGGACGCCTCCTCGACGTGCTTCGGGAGACGGGGCAGTTCGACAACACGCTGGTCGTCTTCACCAGCGACCACGGCGACATGCTGGGCGGGCACGGCCTGGCGACCAAGGGCATCGGCACGGCCTACGAGGAGGTGTACAACATCCCGCTGATCGTCAAGCCGCCGCATTTCGATGGCGGCCGCGAGGACGGCCGGACGCTCACCAGCCTGGTCGATCTCGGCCCGACGATCCTGGACTACGCCGGCGCCGATCCGCTGCCGGACGCCCACGGTCGCAGCCTCCGCGGCGTGCTGGAGGGCACGGCCGACGCGGCCGACCGGCGCGACGCCTACGCGGAGTTCTTCGGCCAGCGGTTCGTCTACACGCAGCGGATCGTCTGGCACGGCGACTGGAAGTACGTCTTCAGCCCCGGCGGGGTGGACGAGCTGTACCACCTGGCCGACGACCCGCACGAGACGCGCAACCTCGCGGGCGATCCGGCGCACCGCGAGATCGTCATCGATCTGTGCAAGCGGATGTGGCGGACGATGCGTGACATCGGCGACGAGAGCCTCTTTCGCACCCACTACGCCACACTCCGCACCGCGCCGATCGGGCCGGAGAGCATCGCCGAGCCGTGACGGTCCCCGCGGCGGCGTCCGGCGTGCGGCGGGGTGATCTGCAAGTCCGCTCGTGACCGACGGGCCAGATTCCGGTTGGATAGAGATACGGCGACGTGAAATCCGTAGAGGAGATCCTGCGATGGCAAGAAGACATTCGTTGAGTCGACGTGCGTTCCTGAAGGGCACGGCGACGGCCGGGGCCGCCGTGGCGCTGCCGACCATCGTGCCCTCCCGCGTCCTGGGGGCCGACGCGCCGAGCAACAAGATCGTGATGGGCGCGATCGGCGTGGGCAGCATGGGCCGGGGCGACCTGGGCGGCTTCCTGGGCGATTCGCGCGTCCGCGTCGTGGGCGTCTGCGACGTCGACAGCAAGCACCAGCAGCGCGCCAAGTCGATGGTCGACGGGCGCTACAAGAACCAGGACTGCAAGACCTACCTGGACTACCGGGAGCTGATCGGCCGGGGCGACCTGGACGCCGTCATGACGGCGCTTCCGGACCACTGGCACGCCCTGCCGGCGATCGCGGCCGCCAAGGCCGGCTGCGACATCCACGGGCAGAAGCCCTTCAGCCGCAGCATCCGCGAAGGCCGGGCCATGTGCGACGCGGTCCAGCGCTACGGGCGTATCTGGCAGACCGGCAGCCAGCAGCGGTCGGAAGGCCGCTTCCGCCTGGCCTGCGAGCTGGTGGTCAACGGGCGGATCGGCAAGGTCCACCGCGTGGAGGTGGGGCTGCCCACCGGCAGGGGGGGCGGCAAGACGAACCCCGTGTCCCCGCCCGGCGGGCTCGACTGGGACTTCTGGCTGGGCCCGGCGCCGCAGCGCCCGTACCAGGGCTTCGGCCCGCACTGGAACTGGCGCTGGATCCTGGACTACTCCGGCGGGCAGCTCACCGATTGGTGCGGGCACCACGTGGACATCGCCCACTGGGGCCTGGGGCTGGACCGCACCGGGCCGGTGAAGATCAAGCCGATCCGCGCGGTGTATCCCACCGACGGGCTCTACGACGTGCCGACGGAGTATCACTTCGAGTGCACCTACAAGACCGGCGTGGTCATCAGCGTGGCCAACAACAGCATCCACGCCCAGGGCGCGAAGTGGATCGGCGAGCGCGGGTGGGTCTACGTCAAGCGCGGGAAGATCGACGCCGAGCCCAAGAGCCTGCTCCGTGACAAGATCGGCCCGGGCGAGACCCACCTCTACGTCAGCGGCGGGCACAAGCGCAATTTCATCGACTGCGTCCTCAGCCGCAAGGAGACCATCTGCCCCGCGGAGATCGGGCACCGGTCCATCAGCGTGGGCCTGCTGGGCGAGCTCGCCATGCTCACCGGGCGGACGATCCACTTCGATCCGGACACGGAGGAGATCCGGAACGACCCGGGCGCCGCCGCCCTGCTGGGGCGGTCCTACCGCGAGCCCTGGCAGCTCTCGGCGTAGTTCCGGGCGAGCCTTCCTGCTGACGAGGAGAACACGATGACGTGCGATGCGAAGTGGCATGCGTTGACGATGCCGGCCGCCGCGGCCGCCCTGGCGCTGCTCGCGGCCGCCGCGACGGCCGAGCCCTACGCGGACCTCGTGAAGTACGACTTCGCCCAGGGCCGCGCCGTGCCCGCCCGGATCGAGGCCGAGATCCGCGCCGCGGCCACGGCCCGGGCCCGCCGGGCCATCGAGGGCAAGCTGGTCGGCGTGCTGACCAGCCGCGAGGCGACGTTCGAGGGCAAGCAGTTCGCCTGCCGGATGCTGCGGCGGGTGGGCTCGTCGGCGTGCGTCCCGGCGGCGGCCGGGCTGCTGACGGACCCGAAGCTCTCGCACGCGGCGCGGCTGGCCCTCCAGCACCTGCCGGGCGCCGAGGCCGGCGCCGCCCTGCGCGCGGCGCTCGCCCGGACGAAGGGCGCGCTGCGGCTCGGCGTGATCGGCTCCCTCGGCGAGCGCGGCGAGGACGCCGCGGTGCCCGCCCTGGCGCGCCTCGCCGCCGGCGCCGACGCCGAGACCGCCCGGGCGGCCATCCAGGCCCTCGGGCGCATCGCCGGGGACCGCGCCGCCCGGGCTCTGGACGGCCTGAGCGTGCCGCCCGCGCTGCGGACGACCTGGGCCGACGCGCAGCTCCGCTGCGCCGACCGCCTGCTGGCCGGGAAGAGATTCGCCGACGCCGCGGCGATCTATCGCAGGTTCTTCGCCGCCGGCCAGCCCAAGTGGATCCGCGTGGCGGCCCTGCGCGGCCTGGTGATGGCCGATGGTCCCCGCGCCGTGGGCCACCTGCGGACGCTGATGGCCGGCCGCGACGACGACCTGCGCCGCGCGGCGAGGAAGTTCGCCGTGGAGGCGCCCGGCCCGGCCGCCACGCGGGCCCTGGCCGAGGGCCTCGCCGACGCCCAGAGCCGGGAGCAGATCGCGATCCTGGGCGTCCTGACCGAGCGCGGGGACACGGCGGCGGCCGCGGCGGTGGCCCGGCTGGCCCGCAGCCGCGACGAGGACGTCCGCGTGGCGGCCATCCGCGCCCTGGCCGCCCTCGGCGACGCATCGAGCGTTCCGATGCTCGCCCGGCTCGTCGCCGGCGGCGGCGACGTCGGGAAGGCGGCGAGCGAGACGCTCAACCGGCTGAAGGGCCCGGGCGTCGGAGAGGCCATGAGCAAGCTGCTGGACTCGCCGGATGCGGCCTTTCGTGCGGCGATCCTCCGCGTGCTGACCGCGCGGGCCGACAAGACGATGGTCCCGGCGATGCTCAAGGCCGCCACCGACCGCCACGCCGACGTTCGCAAGGCGGCCGTCAAGGGCCTCGAGACCGTCGCGGGGGGGAAGGAGATGCCCTCGCTGGTCTCCCTGTTCCTGGCGGCGAAGGACGACGCGGACCGCGCGGCGTTGAAGCGGGCCGTCTCGGCGGCCGGCATGCGAGTGGACGATCTCGACGCCCGTTCGGCGCCGGTGGTCGCCGGCCTCGCAAGGGCCCGCGGCCAGGCCAAGGCCGACCTGCTCTCGCTGCTCGGCGGTTTCGGCGGGCCCAAGGCCCTTCGGGCCGTGCGAGCCTGCCTCGCCGACGCCGACGCCGAGGTCGCCTCGGCGGCCGTCCGCGCCCTGGCCGGCTGGGGCGACGATGCCCCCGCCGCCGACCTGCTGAAGATCATCCGCACGACGAGCGACCGCGTGCACAAGGTGCTGGCCTTCCGCGGATACGTCCGCATGGCCGGGCTGACGCAGCAGCGCAGCAGCGCCGAGGCCGTCGCCATGTACCGGCAGGCGCTCGCGCTGGCGGCCACCGACGCGGAGAAGAAGTCCGTCCTCGCCGGCCTGGGCAGCGCCCGGTCCGTCGAGGCGCTGAAGCTTGTCGAGCCGCTGCTGGCTCACGAGGGCCTCCGGGGCGAAGCGGAACTGGCCTACGTGCAGATCGCCTCCAACGCGCGGGACAACGCGCCCGACGAGGCCCGCGCCGCGATCCGGAAGGTCCTCGCGGCCACGAAGAGCGACACCGTCCGCCGGCGGGCCCGGGCCGCCCTCAACGAGATGGACAAGTACCGCGGGTACGTCACGTCCTGGCTGGGCAGCGGCCCGTACACCGGCGGCTCGCCGTACGGCACGGCGTACCCGCCGGAGAAGGGCGACCAAGCCGTGCGGTGGAAGCGGCTCACGAAGGGCGTCGGGCCCCAGATGATCGACCTGAAGCAAGCCATCGGCTCCGGCGAGAACCGCGCCGCCTACATGAAGACGAACGTCCACTCGCCGGTCGAGCAGGACGTGCGCCTGGAACTGGGCAGCGACGACGGCATCAAGGTGTGGGTCAACGGCAAGCGGGTCCACGCCAACAACGCCAGCCGCCCGTGCAAGCCGGCCGAGGACAAGGCCACCGCCCGCTTGAAGAAGGGCTGGAACGCCGTGCGGGTGAAGATCAGCCAGGGCGGCGGCGACTGGGCCTTCAGCGTCCGCATCTGCCGGCCCGACGGCGCGGCGCTGGAGGGCCTCCGCGTCAGCACCGACGGCAAGTAGCCGCTCGCGCCGGCGGCCCCCGGCGATCCGGGCCGCCGGCTTCCTGTCCGCGCCGCGATGGCGGCGTCGGATCGTCGCGTTGTCGACTCCGCACCCCCTCTCTGTCACCGTGGCTCCGCGCGGCGCGCGCCGGG
>CAZXOC010000165.1:12756-16375 GCA_964642165.1 uncultured Planctomycetaceae bacterium
GCGCGCCGGGGAGTTGCCCGGGGTCTGCGGCGTATCGTACGTTTCGATGGCAGGGCGCGAGGTCGCGGAGGCCGCTGTGTCCGGCCGTCGGGGCATTGGAGGGAATCGAGGAATGCAGATCACCTACAGTGTTCTGGCGACGGGCGCCCGGCAGGCGCTGGGGCGCGATTTCCGCCGCCTCAACGCGACCACCAACGGGCTCCTGTCGGAGCTCGGCACCCAGCGCGCGCCGACGTACCCCGGGGGGCTGTCCCTGCGCGAGTTGGCCCGCGCGGAGCATGCGGCCGTCACCGACGGCATCAGCGCCGCGAGCGAGAAGATCAGCACGTACCAGGCGGCCGACAGCGCCCTGGCGAGGCTCCACGGGAAGCTCGCCAGCATGCGGGACGTCGTGGACGACGCGGCGCTCAACGACCACAAGCCCAAGACGCTCCGCAAGCTGGACAAGGAATTCCAGGCGCTGGCCGAGGAGGTCCGGGAGATCCTGGCGGAGACCACCGACGACGGCACGCCCCTGCTGAGCGGCTACGACGCCGTCGTCGCGATGAACCTGGACCACGTCACCGGCCTATCGATGACCGACCTGCCGGAAGGCGCCTCGGCCACCATGACGCTGGCGCTGGCCGACGTGACGGGGGCGCGGGGCAAGCTGGTCTCCATGACCACGAGCGTCGGCAACACCATCGACGACCTGCAAGACCACATGGCGGACCTGTCGTCGTTCGAGTACCGCGTCACCAGTGCGGAGGCGGCGATGGAGGTGATGCGCTCGCTCGTCGATCAGCTCCTGACGAGGATTTCGGAGTCCCTCTCGGCCCAGGCGAACTGCTCGCCGTGGGCGGTGTCCTCGCTCGTCCCATAGAAGCGCGCCGCTCGCATGGTCACGTCGGCCTAGATCGCCACCTCGCGGAGATCGATGCCGAGCACCTTGTCGGCCAGGGCGTTCAGCCCGTCGGCCTCGCCGGTGAAGTGGAACGTGCGGTGGACGTGCGTCAGGGCCGAGGCCGGCTCCAGCACCGCCGCGGGGCTGGAGGTCTCCATCTCGTAGAACGGGCCGAGCTGCCCCGCGCCGGGCTCGGCCTCGCCGTCGTTGTAACTGTTGATCGCGTCGCCCGCGAAGGGCTGCTCCTGGATCTCCCATCGGCTGTTGACGTACGGCAGCTCGCCGGCCGTCAGCGGCTGGCTGAACTGCACGATCGTCAGCACCGCGGCGTCGGGATCGTAGCTGCCGAGGACGCCCTTGCTCCGCCGCGGGCTGATGCCGATCTTGCTGCGGCAGCGGCCGTCGCAGGCGAACAGGACGTACCCGGCCTCGACGCGGCAGCGCTCCGGCGGGATCTCGCCGAAATAGTTGGTGGTGGCCTTGACGCCGAAGTCGGCCTCGCTGCCCTCCCGGAAGGGCACGACGACCGTCCCGCGCGGCAGGGGCTTGAACTGCCCCAGGATCCAGATGCTCAGCAGGCCCCCGTCGCGGGTCCAGGCGGCATCGCTGGCGTTGGCCAGAACGTTCTCGGACTCGAAGGCGACCATGCGGACGTCTTCGGGCAGGTCGGCCTTGAGCAGCTCGGCCGCCCGGGCGCGATCCAGCAGGCGGACCGTCCGCTCGACGGCGCACTGGAAGGCCGTGCCGGCGCCGTTGGTCACGGCGAACTGCCCTGCCATCGTCACGGAGGTCCCGTCCCGGCTGGTCACGCCAAAGGCGCCGGCGTTGAAGCCCTCGGGCGTCCGCCAATGGTCCAGGTCGAACGGCTCGCCCTGGCGGAACCACAGGCCGAACTGCCCGCCCTCCGGCCCGAGCCAGAAGCGGTCCTCTCCGCCGTAGTTGCTGAAGACGGCGTCCTCACGGCCGGCGGCGATGAACTCGGCGTTGAGCCACCCGAAGCTCGCCTCGCCGCCGGCCAGCGTGGAGGTCATCACCCGTCCCTGGTAGGCCGGCGCGACGGCCACGCGAGAGCCGCCCCCGGTCAGCTCGAGGACCTCCACCCGGTCGCGAAGCAACGCAAGATCCTGCGAGTACGTGTTTTCCGACATGGCCTCGGTCCTCTCTTCGTGAAGCCCGGCCCCGGCGGCTGACGCGAGCGGCGGCCCGGCGTCGGCGGCATCATACCCTCGGCCGCCGCCGAGGTAAAGCACCTCGGCGCCCTCGCGGCCCGGCTCACCGCCGGGCCAACCGCAACCGCCGCTTCGCCAATACATTCCGCCCGATCTTCTGCGTGTCGCCTGAATCCAGGCAGCGCCCCGGTCGATAAATAGGTACGGCGGGCGGGGCGCGCCGCCTCCGCGGCTTGATCGAATCCGCCCCAACCCCTACAATAGGGTGCGAACCCGTGGGACCCATCGGGCTCGGTCGTTCGGTGGGGTCTCCGTGTCGGACCGGGCGAGGGAGTTCAGCCAGCGATGTTTGAGAGATTCACGGAACGAGCCCGAAAGGTGATGGCCCTGGCCAATCAAGAGGCCCAGCGGTTCAATCACGAGTACATCGGTACCGAGCACATCCTCCTCGGGCTGGTCAAGGAGGGTTCGGGCGTCGGCGCCAACGTGCTGAAGAACCTCGGCGTGGACCTCCACAAGGTCCGCATGGAGGTCGAGAAGCTCGTCAAGCCCGGTCCGGACATGGTCACGATGGGCAAGCTGCCCCAGACGCCCCGGGCCAAGAAGGTCATCGAGTACTCCATCGAGGAGGCCCGCAACCTCAGCCACAACTACGTCGGCACCGAGCACATCCTGCTGGGGGTGCTGCGCGAGCACGAAGGCGTGGCCGCCCAGGTGCTGATGAGCCTGGGGCTGAAGCTCGAGGAGGTCCGGGAAGAGGTGCTGAACCTGCTCGGGGCCGGCGTGGACGCCGACGAGGCCGCCCCGCCTGCCAGCGCCGCCGGATCGCCCCAGCGGCGCGGCAAGAGCAAGACCCCCGCGCTGGACAACTTCGGGCGCGATCTGACCGACCTGGCGCGGGAAGGGCAGCTCGACCCCGTGATCGGTCGCCACGACGAGATCGAGCGCGTCGTCCAGGTCCTCTGCCGGCGGACGAAGAACAACCCCGTCCTGCTGGGCGAGGCCGGCGTGGGCAAGACGGCCATCGTCGAGGGCCTGGCGCAGAAGATCGTCTCCAACGACGTGCCGGAGATCCTCCACGATCGCCGCATCGTCGGGCTGGACCTGGCGATGATGGTCGCCGGCACGAAGTACCGCGGGCAGTTCGAGGAGCGGATCAAGGCCGTCATGAACGAGGTGCGGCGGGCGAAGAACGTTGTGCTGTTCATCGACGAACTGCACACCCTCGTCGGCGCCGGCGGCGCCGAGGGGGCCATCGACGCGGCCAACGTGATGAAGCCCTCCCTGTCGCGCGGGGAGATCCAGTGCATCGGCGCGACCACGATGGACGAGTACCGCAAGTACATCGAGAAGGACGGCGCGCTCGAGCGCCGGTTCCAGACGATCATCGTCAACCCGCCCACCCGGAAGGAGACGCTCGACATACTCCGCGGGCTGCGCGACCGCTACGAGGCGCACCACCGCGTCCGGATCACCGACCAGGCGCTCGAACGGGCCGTCGAACTGTCCAACCGCTACATCACCGGAAGGGTCCAGCCGGACAAGGCCATCGACGTGATCGACGAGT
>CAZXOC010000166.1:0-16368 GCA_964642165.1 uncultured Planctomycetaceae bacterium
GTCGAGAACCTCTTTCGGGGCGGCCTGTCGTCCCAGCCGATACGAGATGTTCCCCAGGTGACACAGCCCGGCCGCGAGATGGCCGCCGAGAATCTCCGCGTTCAACCGGTCCCGCTTGCGGCTGCGGACCGCCTCGATGAAATTGCCGAAGTGGTTGTCGCTTTTGCCGACGAATTTCTTGACCAGCTTGCCGTCCCGGTCGAACAGGGCGCTGGACCCGCCGGCCATGCCGACATAGCCCTCACTGCCGGTGAAGATCGCGCCGCCCTGCCGACGGAACTTGGGCGTCGGCAGGCCGCGGACCTCCTGCACGAAGGTGACGTCGCCGAAATCATGCACCGCCACCTGCGTGTTGGGCGTCTCGGCCGAATCCGCGTAGCCGAATCGACCGCCGTAGCACATCGTCGCCCGCGGCAGTCTTCCAACGCCCAGGCCGAAGCGGACCAGGTCGGCCCGGTGGACGTCGCTGTTGCCGATGTCGCCGTTGCCCGTCTCCCAGAACCAGTGCCAATCGTAGTGGAACCGCCGCCGCGTGATCGGGCTCATCGGCGCGGGGCCGGCCCACAGGTTGTAGTCGACGCTCGCGGGCGGCTTGCCTTTGACTACGGGTCCGATCGAACCGCGGCGTTTGTAGGTGATGCTTCGCGCCAGCGTGACTTTGCCCAGCTTGCCTTCGGCCATGAACCGGGCCGCCGCCTTGCAGGTTCCGTCCGAGCGGTATTGGGTGCCGACCTGACAGATGCGGCCGTACTTCCGCGCCGCCTGCACCATGCGCCGGCCTTCGCTGATGTTATGGCTGACCGGCTTCTCGACGTACACGTCCTTGCCCGCCTGCATGGCCCAGATGGCGGCCAGAGCGTGCCAGTGATTGCAGGTAGCGATCGAGACCACGTCGATCAACTTGTCGTCGATGATCTTCCGCAGGTCCTGGTGCGCCACCACCTTCCGGTTCTGACGTTTGCCCACGCCATCGGCATGGCGCCGGGCGCGGCTGATGTCCGCGTCGCAAATCGCCACCACGTCGCAATCGCTGCGCCCGGCAAAGGCCCCGATATGAGCCGGGCCGCGTATGCCCGCCCCGATCACCGCAACGGACAGCCGCTCGTTGGCGGAGAGTTTCTTCGGCTCCGCGGCGGAAGCAGCCAACGCAGGGGCGGCCAATGCCGCCGTGGCCGTCAGGATCGAATCTCCCAGAAATTGACGTCGGGTGAACATGAATCGGCTCCTCAGCCAAGGTCTCGTATGGAAAAGGGTCCTGACACGGTCCTGACACCTCTTTCTGGCCCATTTCCAGTCCATCAATCCGATTTCGGTCGCCCTTCCATCAGGAACAGGATCGAGTCCGACCCCCAGTGCCATTCGCCGAAGGGCATGATCACGTCGGCCCGGCCGTTGCCGTCGAGGTCCACCTGGCGGCGGATGCCCTCGTGCCCGCCGGGCATGGCATGGGCCCGCCAGGTGCCTCCGAAGTTCTTCTTATATGTCGCGTTGTCCAGCATCCTGTTGTACGGGCTGGGCAGGAAGCTGATGGCGTACAGGCGCTTTCCGTCCCCGTTCCAGACGCTGAACATCCCGTCGACGTTGGCGCCCAGGCCGAACGCGAGAATCTCCTCGTCGCCGTCGCCGTCCCAGTCGCCCCTCGAGAGCAACGAAACGGGCACGGGCCGCTTCCACACCAGCTTGCCCGCCGCGTCGAACAGGTAGAGGTTGCGGCCCTTCTCGCAGAAGGCGATTTCCAGGCCCCTGCTGGACTTGTCGAAGTTGCCCAGGGCGATGTTCTGGGCGTGGCGGACACCCTGCGCGCGGTAGTCGATGCGGGCCTTGATTCTCCCGGTCAGCGGCTCGACGACGTAGATGGGCCCCTTGGCGGCGTCGCATCCCTCGTGGTCGTAGATCACCTCGATGTTGCCGTCACCGTCCACGTCGCCGTAATCCACGAAGTCGCTGTGATGCCTCTGGGTGCGGTCTTCCCAGAGCACCGTCCCGTCGCCCCTCAGGCCCATGGTCAGCTTCTGCCAGTTGGGGAAGATCTCGTCCAGCCCGTCGCCGTCGACGTCCCATCGCCCCATCTCGTGGGCGTAGGCAGCGCCGCCTCGAAGCTTCGTGTCGTGCGTCCAGGCCTTCCTGCCGTTGTGATCGTAGCAGAGCAGAACGCCGCCGTCGCGGACGACCACCGCCTGTGTCTTCTTGTCCAGGAAGTGCCCGACGATGATATCGCCGCGGCCGTCCCGGGCGGCCCATTCCGTCTTGCCGGTGTCGGCGTTGATGCACCACGTCCCGTCCTTCGTGGCGTGGAGCACGGAGAAGCGCCCGGCGCCGTGCAGGTCGAACACGGGCAGGCGGCTCTCGTCGCCGTGCAGGGCGCCCATGGGTTCGCTCTCCCAGACGACCGAACCGTCGTCGTAGCGGAGGCGTTCGATCCGGGCGCCGGGATGTTCGCCGCGGCAGCGGAAGATGTCCGGCTTGCCGTCGGCGTCGACGTCCTTCACCTCGGAGATAACCGGGTGGAAAGCCATGCCCTCCACGCCCTCGAATCCCTTCATCGGCCAGGCCTTCTTCACGCCGGGGACCTTCGCCCAGTCGGCGTCAGTGATCTTCAGCATGTTCACCCGGACGATCTTGCCCCACTTGTCCTGGCCGAGGGTCCACTTGCCCTCGGGACACAGGTGCATGTTGGCTTTCCGGTACTGGAGCGTGCCCGTCTCCTTGCCGGGGGTGTGCCGGGCGGACGGTCCTCGCGCTTCGGCCGTCCGGGAAGAGGCAGCGGACATGACCACGACGATCGTCAGCAGAAAGAAGTCTGTTCTTCGCATGCTGCTCTCCGCCTCGGTGTTGAAATGCAGCGTAACAAAGTTTGTCGATTCTCTCCAGGCATCAAGGAGCCATCAGCCTCCAAACGGGAAGCCCTTGGTCTGATAGATGACCTTGTTGCGCCGGATCGTGCCGTTGTCCCTACTGAAAACGTCATCCGGGCGAGAAGCAACGGCCTAGCGGGCCTGGCCCTGGGTCTGGCAGGTGTGATCGGCGTGTGATCCGGGTGGTCGGTGATGCTGTAGACGCTCGGCAATGGCCAAGTCACGGTGATGAAGCAGGGCCAAGTTCTCGGCGGCCAGTTCCGTCCTGCCGGCCATGAGGGCCCTGAGGAAAGCCAAGACCATCCGGACGATGCCCATCCTTGCGCCTTCGTCGATCACGTGCAGGTCGACATGCTACCACGAGCGGCAAGGCATCGCGAGAACGCTAACTCCTTGCAGCACAGGCGTGACGGAGTTTTCGGTAGGGACAAGGCGGTCGCCGCTACGGGCTCGCCGGCCCGGCGGGGGCCTTCCTCGGCGGCTTGGGCTTGCGGCAGCGCAGGTAGACCTGGTGCTCGAGGTAGAGGAACTCGGCGTCGAGCGTCAGCCCGGCGTCGGCGGCGAGTTGGACGAGGTCCTTGCGGGGGATGCGGCGGCCCTTGTCGTACGAGATCTTGGCGTCGAAGCGCCAGTCGACGATGAAGAGATACCCGCCCGGCTTGAGGGCCCGCGCGATGTCCTTCGTCAGCGGCAGGCGCTTGTCCTTCGGCACGTGGTGGAGCACGTTGCAGATGACGGCCGCGTCGAGGCACGCGGAGGTCAGCTTCGTGTCCGTCGGCTCGGAGACGACGGTCTCGATGTTGGTCAGCTTCTCGCGCTCGACGCGGTCGGCGACGGACCGGATCGCCCGGGTGCTGATCTCGGTGGCGTAGACCTTGCCCTTTGGCCCGACGGCCTTGCCGAGGCGGAAGGTGAAGTAGCCCCTGCCGGCGCCGATGTCGGCGATGGTCGAGCCGTCCTTCAGGCCGAGGTCGGCAACCACGCGGTCGGGCTGCTGCCACTGGTCGCGGCTGGTCCGGCGCCGCGCGGCGCGGCACGAGGCCGCCGCCAGCCCCGCCGCCAGGAGAATGCCGAGAAGCCAACGCAATCTCTGGGTGCTCATGCGATCCTGCCTTTCTCTCTGTCCTGCTCGGGTGCCGCGTCTTGCGCCGCCGGGCCGACCCGCCATCGGTATGAACGCCGAAACGTCCCCCCGGGGACGCGCGTTGCCTCTTCGCCGCCGCGTGGGCGAGCCGGCGCGCGTCAGCGGCCGGCCTCCCAGCGAAGGAGTCGAAACGCCGGCGGCGGGCCCTGCCAGTTGCCCCCCAGCCGCGAGGCGGCCTCGCCCTTGCGGGCGTCCCAGCGGCCGACGAGCCCCAGCAGGTCGAGCTGCCCCCACGAGGGCAGGTGCTTGCCCGTCGCGGCGTCGCGGAAGTCCGCCGCGCCCAGCCGCACCGTCTGCCAGCCGCTTCGCCCCGGCAGCGACACGACGGCCGCGTACGTGCGCCGCCGCCCCCGGTAGCGGCGCCACTCGTTCTCCACCAGCACGACGACCAGCTTGTTGTCGCGCGGCGACCGCACGTCCAGACGCAGCGACGCGCCCGCCGGGCCGCGCCACTTCGGGTCGGTGACCTTGCGCGTCCAGTACTGCCAATGGTGCGGGTTGCCCCCGCTCAGCACGTACCAGTCGCGCCAGCCGTGGCGGAAGTCCTCCAGGACCGGCGACGGTCGGTCCGTCGCCCGCACGCGTGCCTCCGCGAGCGCCGACGGCGCGGCCGTGTGCAGCGCCGAGCTGAGCGCGTAGCGGTCGGCCTGCCCGTGGAGCGTCTTGCGGGGCCTGTCCAGCGCGTAGTGGACGTTGGCGAAGGCGAAGAGCGGCTGGTTGGCGTCCAGGATCGGCAGCTCGCCCCACCACTGGTTGGCGTCGCGGTGCACGTCGGCCGAGCGCCAGAAGCGGGCGCGCGGGTCGGCGTCCACGGCGTAGTAGACGGCCACCTGCCGGATCTCCTGCGACGTGTCGGGGCGGACGACCAGGCGCGGGATGCGGTTCGCCGTGGCCAGCGCCAGGCGCGTCTGGGGCGTGCGGGCCATCGTGAACGTGCCCTTGAGGTGCTGGTCGATCCAGAGCGGCCCGGTGATCGCGAACGGCGGCGTGGAGCGGTGGTTCAGGTGCGGCGCGAGGCTGGTCCGCACCCGGTCGTGCGAGACGAGGGCTCCCGTGCGGTGGACGTTGTCCATGATGGCGTGGAAGTCGTTCGTCGCGCTGAGCTGGAGCAGCGCGGCCCGGATGCGCGGGGCGTAGACCTCGAAGTCCAGCGTTCGGCGGAACGCCTCGGCCAGGCCGCCGTAGTCCCGGGGGCGATGCGCCGGCAGCAGCGGCCAGGGCCTCGTCCGGAAGCCCGCCCCGCCGACGGAGGGCACGGCGACCCGCACGCGCTCGTCCGTCCCGGCCACGTACATGGTCAGGTTCCCCCCCATCGACAGCCCGTAGACGCCCAGGCGGCTCGGGTCCACCTCGCGCTGCCGCTCGAGGAACGTCAGCCCGCGGCGCGCGGCGATCGTCAGCAGGTACCAGTTGTTGTTGCGCGGCGAGACGCCCGGGTCGAGGTAGCCCGGTCCCGGCTTGAGGTTGAAGTAGCCCGGCACGTTCTTCTGCGTCGGATCGACCGCCCCCCAGTCGGTGTTGGGCTCGCCCGCGCGGGCCTCGGGGAGGCCCTTGCCGCCCCAGTTGATGGACAGGCACGCGTAGCCGCGGCCGGCGTGGTACAGCACCTCGTGCAGGAACGCCCGCTGCCCGCCGCCGTGCAGGTGCAGCAGGGCGGGCAGCTTGCGGGCGCCCTTCGGGAAGGCGTAGAGCCCCGCCATGCGGGCCTTCGTGCCCTTGTACGTGCCGACCGTGTAGGTCACGTACCGCACGACGAGCCCGTCTTGCCCCCACTGGCGAACGGTGCGGGCCTCGATCGGCTCGCGCCGGGGGTCGTAGTCGGCCCAGAGCTCCTCCACGGTCGTCGGCGCCTTCGCCGGCGGCTCGGCCCCCGCGCTGACACACCCCGCCAGCACGGCCAACGCCCCGGCGATGCGTCTCATCAGGCCCTTCCTCTCCGATCCGGGTTGCCCTTGGCGGCGGCCGCCGCGCGACCCGCGCCGGGCCGACCCGCCATCGGTATGAACGCCGAAACGACCCCCGGGGGACGCGCTTTGCCCCGTCGCCGCCGCGGCGCAGGGCGAATCGGCGACTTGACGCGACCCCGGTTCGACGCCAGAATGACAGGTACACGGAGCCGTAGGGAGGTACTCTCAGCAAGCGCAGGAAACAGGAGGCTCGATCATGGCAGGGCGCAAGGGACACGGCGGGATCGGGTGTGTCGCGACGGCGTGCGTGCTGGGCTTGATGGCCGGGGCGGCCGCGGCGGAGAGCTGGGACCTGCAGGCCAAGCTGACGTCCCCCGAGCCGGCGAAGAACGCCAGGTTCGGCACGTCGGTATCCCTCAGCGGATCCCTCGGCGTGGTGGGGACCTCCAAGCGGGCCGCTGTCTACCAGGACACCGGGACGGCATGGGTGCGACGGCAAACACTCACGCCCAGCGATCCGCAGGTCTCGTCATCACGGTTCGGCGACGCGGTGGCCGTCAGCGGCGACGTCATCGTGGTGGGGGCGCCGGACCATTCCGTCTTCAACGACTACAACGGCGGGGCCTACGTCTTCGAGCGAACCGACCAGGGCTGGGCTGAGAGCCAGAAGCTCCTGCCAGGAGATGCCCTGGAGCTGGACGTCTTCGGCCTGTCCGTCGCGCTCAGCGGCACGACGGTGCTGGTCGGGTCGGACCAGCGTGCGGCAGGCAGCCCGTCGTACGAGTACTACGGGGCAGTGTACGTGTACCGGAAGGTGGGCGACCTGTGGCTGCTGTCGGCGAAGCTGAAGCCTCAGGGCGCAGCCGCCGGTGACGACTTCGGGTGCGCCGTGGCCGTGTGCGACAACATCGCCGTCATCGGCGCGAAGGGCATGGGTTCGACGGGCGCCGCGTACGTCTTCCAGGATGCCGGCGACGGCTGGATCCAGGCCGCCCGCCTGACGCCCACCGACGGGGCGAGCTACGACGACTTCGGCGCGTCGGTCGCCATCAGCGGCACGACCGTCGTCGTCGGCTCGCCGACCAACGACGCCGCGGGCACGAACGCGGGCGCGGCCTACGTCTACCGCTACACGCCGCTGGGATGGCAGCAGATCGACAGGCTCGCCCCCAGCGACGCCGACCGCGACGACCGATTCGGCGCGTCGGTCGCCATCGACGGGACCGCGATCATCGTGGGCGCCGAGGCCGGCGGCGACGGGCCCGTGTCCTCCGGCTCGGCATACGTCTTCGAGGAGACGCCCGGGGGCTGGGTCGAGACGACCGAGATCCTGCCCGCCGACGGCTGGTACGGCGATCGGTTCGGCGCGTGCCTCGCCCTCAGCGCCGCCGACGTCATCATCGGAGCCATGGAGCACGACCACGTCGCAAGCAACGCCGGCGCCGCCTACATCTACGGCGTGCCCGAGCCGTGCAGCCTGTGTCTGCTCGCGGCTGGGGCGCTGGCCATGCTGCGGCGCCGGTCGGAGACGGCACGTCGTGACGGCAGGTGACGCGGATGCCGCGCGGAGCATAGGGACGCGCGCGATCCTATGAGACGGAGGGAAGGAGGGGTCCCGGGGGGTGGCCGGGGTCGGACGGCACGGCGGCCAGGTCTCGCCGGTTGGCGCCCGAGACGTTCGCTGCCTACGCCTTGCCCCGCTTCCGCACCGGCTCGTCGCGCTCCATCCGCGCGCGGCGACGGAGGATGGGGTGGTCGTGCTGCGCGGAACGGTCCGTCTCGTCGCGAACGGATTGCCGCAGCCACAGGCTGGGATTGCTCCGCGCCCGGCAGGCCTCGTGAGACGACGGCTCGTCGGGAGCCGTGTCGACTATCGGAAGACCAGGGAAAGCTGCTCGATGGTACTTCCGCTTCGACCTTCGATCCCGACTACGGCGCGGCCGTCCCCGCCCAGGAGCAGCGGGCTGCCGCCGGCGCGTGCCCCATACGCCTGGCTCTGGTACGACAGGGCGGGATCGAGCTTGCCGTTCCTGACCTTCATGAAGACGACCCTGATTCCCGCGATGGGGCGCTTGGTCCCCCGACTGCCAATGACGCCGCCGACAGCGAAACCCTCCTTCGCGAGCAGCGTCTGGGCGGCCTCGTCCGGGTACTGGCGGCTTCCGTGCCTCTGGCCGTAGACGATCCCATCCTTCGCTCGGAAGACCGGGATCAGCGTGACGATGCCCCCCTTGGTCGAGTAGCGGAAGCTCAGACCGACCAGCAGGCCGTCGCTATCCGCGATGTCCCGGAAGGGCGTGCCGCCCGCACCGCCGACCGCTTGGCCGCGCGGGAGCTTCTTGGGATCGAACCTGGCTAGCTTCCGGGCGCGGCGGGCCTTGACCACGCGATGTCGGCCGTCCGTGACTCGCACCCTCAGCGTGTCGAACCGGACAGACCCGTTCCAGAGCCCCAGCGACAAGGTCCTGGCGCCCGTGTGCCCCCAGATCTCGGCGGGGCATGTCTTCCGGGTGTCCCCCTGCCATGACAGCAGGTCTTTGCCGTCCGCCGTCACCGTCACCTTGGCCAGGTTCCTCCGCTGCCGCACGGTGATCCGGATCTCGCGGCGCTTGCCCGCCTCGAGCACCGAAGGCGTTGCCGAGGTCTTGCCCGTTCCCTGGCTGCGCCACGCCCCTTCCAGCAGGTCCTCCCGGCCGCTATTGGCTGCGAAGGTCAGCGCGAGGCTGCGGGCGCCTACGGGGAACCGGATGCCGTAGAACCCGTCGCCCGACAGGCGCGAAAGCGACACCTCCAGGTCGTACGAGCCGGAGATCTCCAGGGGGATCTCGAGCCTGCCGCCTCTGGTGGCCTTGCCGGTCATCGTTCCCTTGCGTTGTTTCCAGGAGCCGCCGAACGACCGGGAGCGGGATTCGGCGATCGACAGGACGTCGATCCAGTCTGCCGCTTCTGCGCTGGCGCCGGTGCTTGCGGCAATCGCGAAGGCCGTCGCGACCGCCGTGAGGGTGATCTTGTCTCGCATGTCTCCGAGCCTCCGGTTGCGCGAGGCGCGCCTGTTCATGGAAGTAAGTCCTTCCCCCGTTAGACGAGCAGTTTCACCCCCTGTTCCTTCCGCCCGCGCGCGGGCTACGGGGCTTGCCCGGGCGGGCCTTTGCCGCGGCGCTTTCGGACCGGCTCGTCCTGCTCCAGCGTCGCGCGGCGTCGGAGGATGTGGTGGTAGTGCTGGACGAAACGGTGGGCCTCGTCGCGGACGGACTGCAGCAGGCGCAGGGCGGCGTCGTTCCGCGGCAGGCGGATGGCGTCGCGCCGCCCGTGGACGAAGACCTCCTCGTTCTTCTTGGCCAGCGAGATGAGCATGGGGGGGCGGAACTCGAGGCCCTCGAAGGCCTCCCACGCGGCGCTGAGCTGCCCCTTGCCGCCGTCGATCAGGATCACGTCGGGGAACAGCTCCTGGTCCATGCCGGCGTACTTGTAGCGCCGCCAGACGACCTCGCGGACGGAGGCGAAGTCGTCGTTGCCGGCGTGCGTCTTGATGCGGTAGCGGCGGTAGCCAGCCTTGAAGGGCCGCCCGTCGATGAAGCACACCATCGAGCCGCACTGCTCCCCGCCGCCGAGGTGCGCAATGTCGATGCCCTCGATGGTCCGCGGGCGCTCGGCGAGGCCCAGCACGGCGGTCAGGCGGTCGATGCCCTCGCTGGGGTCGACGAAGAACGCCTCCGGCTGGACGTCCTCGTGGACCAGCCCGCGGTTCTGGAGGCTCTCGAGGGCCCTCAGCTCGTCGCGGAGCGCGGCGGCTCGCTCGAAGTCGAGCCGTTCGGCCGCCGCGGCCATCTGCTTCTTCAGCTCCCGCCGGAGCTGGCTGCCCTTGGAGCCCAGGAACTGCTTGAGGTGGCGGATCTGGACGGTGTAGTCGGCCTTCGAGACGCACCCGGCGCACGGGGCGGTGCACTGCTTGATGTTCCACAGGATGCACGGGCGGTAGGTGGGGTACTCGCCTTCGGCGAGCTCCTCGATGTCCAGGCTGCACGTGCGGAACTTGAAGACGCGCTGCATGAGCGGCAGGGCCGCCCGCAGGTCCGCCGCGACCACGAACGGGCCGTAGAGCTTCGCGCCGGTCGTCTTCGGCTCGCGCGTGACGGCGACGCGCGGGAACGGCTCGTCGGTGGTGATCTGGAGGTAGGGGAAGGTCTTGCCGTTCTTCAGGCGCTCGTTGAACCGCGGCTGGATGTCCTTCACCAGGCGGTTTTCCTGGAGCAGCGCGTCGACCTCGCTGTCGCATTCGAGGACGTCGACGTCCGCGACCAGCTCGTCGATCATCCGCTGGATGTCCGGCCCGCGGGTCCTGTGCAGATCCGCGCCCGGCTGGAAGTAGCTCGCCACGCGCGAGCGGAGCGTCTTGGCCTTGCCGACGTACAGAACGCGCCCGGCGGCGTCCTTGAACAGGTACACGCCGGGCGTGGTCGGCAGCTCGCCGATCTTCTCGCGGATGGCTTCCAGGACCGCGGCGCGCTTCTTGGGCATGGGCGCATTATAGCATCACGCCGGTCTCGCGAGTGCCTGGTGACCAGGGCCGCGCCGGGCCCCTCGTCGCCGGCCTGAAGGACTGCCTCGAGACGAAGACCGACAAGGCGTCGAAGAACAAGGCGCACGTGGCGTGCCGGGAGAAGCTCCGCAAGGCCGTCGAGGACTACGAGAAGAAGCACGGCCGGTGAAGCGCTGCGCGCCCGCCGGGACCGCCGCCTACCTGGCGAAGCCGTATCGCTTCCTCGCCCGTTCGTACGCCGCGGCGACCTGGCGGCTGTGGTCCGTGGGCTTGTCCTTCACCATCCTGACCATGGCCTTGCCGAAGGCCTCGCCGATGTGGAAGAACGTGTCCGCCCGCCCGCGGTAGTGGTAGCCGCCGTCGAAGCCGGGCCCGTCGGTGACGATGAAGGGGCTGGTCTTGGCGTAGCGGACGCGGCCCTTGAACTCGGGCATCTTCGAGACGCTCTCCTGCTGGGCGCGGAAGCTCATGTGCTTGGCGCGGTAGCGCGGGTTGATGTCCCGCTCGGGGCCGCTCTGTCCCAGCTCGCCGACGACCATGGGCAGGTCGCTCACGCCGAGGTCCCTCCGCAGGTCGCGCAGGAGGTTCGCGAGGTTCGGCCCGTACTCCTTGTGCGTGCCGGCGTCCAGCATGTCGTTCCATCCCTGGAACCAGACGAAGCCCGACACCTCGTAGCCCGACCCGTCGTACTCGCCGAAGTGCGTCTTGAGGCCGGCGAGCGTCTCGTGCGTCAGCCGGACCAGTTGGCGGTAGCTGAAGCCGATCAGGTCGCTCGGGTCGCCCCGGTACTTCTTTCGCTGCGCGACCTTCTTAAGCCACTCGGGGTCGAAGTCGCCCTTGCCCGAGCTGGGCGGGCGGACGTCGAATCGCAGGCTCCGGCCGCCCCACGCGACCTTGATCAGCAGGACGCGCTGCTTGAGGTGGTCGCCGACGACGTGGCCGAACTGGAGCTCCGGCCCGAAGCGGTTGGCCGGCATCGCGTAGCCGACCGTCAGCTTGCCCTTCTTGTCGACCTTGCCGCCGTCCACGTAGCGGATCAGGACGTCCGGGCGCTGCGTCCACGCCTCGCCCGTCTTGAGGTGCCGGTACGGCCCGGCCGTGTTCGGGTCCGCCAGAAGCTGCTCCAGGTGCTTGATCGCGCCCTTGCCCTGCATGTTGGACTGCCCCGACAGGATGAACACGCGCCACGGCCCGGGGGCCGGCGCGTCCGAGGCTGGCGTTGCTGTCGTCACTGCCAGGGCCAGGATAGCCACTGCCGCCGTCTTCTTCATGGAAGCACTCCTTACTCGGGGTCGGTCACCCGGGCGCCGCGTCACGCTCGTGCCGCGATCGGGCGCGACCGATTCTACCATCTCCGGCGGGGAAGCGTCAGCGAGAGCCGCGTTTCGTGCCCATCGCCGGGGTGGCCGGCCAGCGGGAGGCGAACCTCCCGTCGCGCCGCAGGTGCGGGGGCGTCCGTGCCTTTGCGAGCGAGGGTTCACTGCGTATAATCCCGCAGCCTCGACGGAAGGCGGGTTCGCGCCGGGCAGGCGTCCGGCGACGGGTCCGTGCCGCACGGCGGCAGGCGCCGAACGGAGCCGCGGGGCAAGAGAGAAGCACCCGGGCCATGCTCCTGTTTATCCTGGTCTTCTTCAGCATCTACGGGGGGATGAACGCCTACGTGTACCTGAAGGTTCGCGCGGCCTTTCCCCACTCGGGCCGGGCCGCGGTGCTGCTGGGGGGCATTCTCGTCCTGATGGTGGTCTCGCCGGTGCTGGTCCGCATGCTGGACCGCTGGCGGTGGGCCCGCCTGGCCGACGTCGCGGCGACCGTGGGCTTCTCCTGGATGGCGATCGTCTTCTGGGTGTGCGTCCTGTGCGGCGTGGCGGACCTGTGGAACCTGGCCGTTCGCGGCGTCGCCCTGGCGGCGCCGGCGGCCCACGCGCTGCTGCTGCCGGCGCGGGCGACGCTCCTCGTCGTCGGCGCGGTGATTGCCGCGGCCTTCTGCTGGGGGCTGGTGGAGGCGGCCCACATCCGCGTGCGCCACGTCGACGTCCGGGTGCCGCGCCTGCCCGCGGGCGTCTCCGAGCTGAAGCTGGTGCAGATCTCCGACCTGCACCTCGGCGTGCACACCGGCGGGCGCAGGCTCGCCCGGGCGGTCGAGCTGATCGAGCGCGTGGACCCCGACATCCTGGTCAGCACCGGCGACCTGGTGGACTCCTCCTTCCACAACCTCAGCTCGATGTCGGGTCTGCTGGAGCGTGTCCGGCCGCGGCTCGGCAAGTACGCCGTCCTGGGGAACCACGAGTTCTACGCCGGGCTGCCGGACAGCCTGGCCTTCCACGAGGCCGCGGGCTTCCGCGTCCTGCGGGGCGAGTCCGTCGACGTCGGCGGGGCGATCCGGATCGCCGGCGTGGACGATCCGGCCGGGCGGCGGAGGCGCGGGGAGGACTTCACCGACGAGGCCCGGGCCGTCGGCCCCGCCGCCGACGGGCGGTTCGTGGTCCTCCTGAAGCACCAGCCGACCGTATCGCAGGCCTCCCGCCCGCCCTTCGACCTCCAGCTCTCGGGACACACGCACGGGGGGCAGATCTTCCCCTGGCACGCTATCACGCGCATGACCTACCGCTTCGGCAGCGGGCTGCACCGCCTGGGCGCAGGATCGCTGCTCTACGTCAGCCGCGGTACCGGAACGTGGGGGCCGCCGATCCGCGTGCTGGCCCCGCCGGAGGTCACCATCTTCACCCTCCGTCCGTCCGCCGACTCAGGGAGCCCATCATGAAGCCGGCCCACATCGTGACCGTCACGACAGCCGCCACTCTCTCGCTCGCCTGCGCCGCGAGCCCGGCCGGCGAGACAAGCGCGCGCTCCAAGGCGTTTCGCATGACCCGCCGGACGACACGCGCCGAGGTGATCGAGCGAACCATGCGCCCGTACGAGGGCCCCCACGTGAAGGGCGTGGACACCTCCACGCTGGCCGGCAAGGTGATGTGTGGTTACCAGGGCTGGTTCGCCTGCCCCGGCGACGGCTCGGGTCGCGGCTGGTACCACTGGGGCAGGCGCGGGCGCTTCGAGCCGGGCTTCTGCACGATCGACCTCTGGCCGGACGTCGCCGAGCTGGATGCCGACGAGCGCTTCCCCACCGCCTTCCGCCACGCCGACGGGCGGGCCGCCGAGGTTTACAGCCCCCTCCGCCGCAAGACCGTCGTGAGCCATTTCCGGTGGATGAAGCAGTACGGCATCGACGGCGTGTTCGTTCAGCGCTTCGCCGGCGAGGTGCGAGGGACGAGCGGGCTGTACCACTTCAACACGGTCCTGGCCAACTGCCGCGCCGGCGCGAACGCCCACGGGCGCGCGTGGGCGGTCATGTACGACCTTTCCGGCCTGCCCGCCGGCGGCACGCGGGTCGTCATCGACGACTGGAAGCTGCTGGTCGACCGCATGAAGCTCGGCCGCGATCCCGGCGACCGGGCCTATCTCCGTCACGGGGGCAACCCCGTCGTCGCCGTCTGGGGCGTCGGCTTCAGCGGCGGGCGCCGCTACACGCTGGACGAATGCGCCCGGCTGGTCCGGTTCCTCAAGAGGGACGCCACCTACGGCGGCAACACGGTGATGCTCGGCGTGCCGACCTGGTGGCGGACGCTCCGGCGCGACTGCCTGCGCGATCCGAAGGTGCACGAGGTCCTCGCCGCGGCGGACGTGATCAGCCCCTGGATGGTCGGGCGCTTCCGCCGCCCCGAGCAGGTGCCCGGCCTCGCCCGCGAGGTCTGGCGCCCGGACATCGCGTGGTGCCGGAAGCGCGGCAAGGACTACCTGCCCGTCGTCTTCCCCGGTTTCAGTTGGCACAACATGCGGCCGGAGAGCAAGCTCGGCATGATTCCCCGGCTGGGCGGGCGGCTGTTCTGGAAGCAGTTCGTCGAGGCGAAGCGGGCCGGGGCGACGATGATCTACCAGGCCATGTTCGACGAGGTGGACGAGGGCACGGCCATCTTCAAGTGCACCAACGACCCGCCGGTGGGCGCCTCGAAGTTCCTCACGTACGAGGGCCTGCCCAGCGACCATTACCTCTGGCTCGCCGGCCAGGGCGGGCGCCTGATCCGCGGCGAGATCCCCCTCACCGAGGCGCTCCCGAAGCGCGCCGCGCGGTAGCGGCGGGCCGGGGCGAGACCGGCGGCGCCGCCCATTGCCACGCCGGCGCCAGGCGGTAAGCTGTCCCTGCGTGAGCAAGACGACCTCGTCGTGACGGCGCTTCGCGGCGTCGCGTACGCTCCGTCGTACCCCAACGGAAGGGAAACAGCCATGCAGCGAATCTCTCACCCGTCCGGCAAGGCGAAGGCACGGCCCTTGATCGCGGGCCGGGAGAGAGCGTGCCTCCTGCTTATCGTGGGGCTGCTGGCGTGCGGCCGTGCCCGGGCCGGCGCCCTGGCGGACCTCGCCAGGCCCCACGAGGGGCGCAGCAGGCGGGCGACCAGCTCGCACCGCATCGGGCCGGACGGCAAGTACGACCCCAACGGCGAGCTCGACCCCAACAGCAACTGGGACAACAAGTCCGTCGCGCCGGGGGCGACGAAGGTGCTGATGGACGAGCGTGGCCCGGGCGTCATCACGCACATCTGGATGACGTTCCTCGGCCCCGAGCCGCACGCGTGGGCGCCAAAGGGCTCGGCCGACCACCAGGAGATGCTCCTGCGGATCTGGTACGACGGCGAGGAGCGCCCCGGCGTCGAGGCGCCCGTGGGCGACTTCTTCGCCTGTGCCTTCGGCCGGCGCCGCGAGGTGATCAGCCTGCCCGTCGTCGTGGAGGACGCCGACTCCTACAACGCCTACTGGCACATGCCGTTCCGCAAGTCCGTCCGCGTCGAGATCGTCAACCAGAGCCGCCGGAACATCAGCCTGCTGTACTACAACATCGACTGGATCCAGAAGGACCGCCTGCCGCGCGAGACGCCCTACTTCTACGCCCGGTACCGCCAGGAGTACCCCGTTCGGAAGGGCCGCGACTACCTCATCCTCGAGACGAAGGGCAAGGGCCACTACGTCGGCACGGTCCTCAGCGTGCGGACCCGCAGCCCGTCCTGGTTCGGCGAGGGCGACGAGAAGATCTACATCGACGGCGAGAAGAAGGCGTCCATCTGGGGGACGGGAACCGAGGACTACTTCCTCTCCGCCTGGGGGCTGAAGACCACCAGCACGCCCTACTTCGGCACGCCGCACTTCGACCAGTGGGGCATCGTGGGCGGCCACACCAGCGCCTACCGCTGGCACGTCCACGACCCGATCGTCTTCCGCAAGGGCATCAAGGTGACGATCGAGCATTACGGGTGGATCGCCCCCGACGAGACGCCGAACTACAAGAGCCACAGTTGGAACGAGCGCGAGGACGACTACTCCAGCGTCGCGTTCTGGTATCAGGCGGGCAAGCCGACCTTCACGGCCCGCGCACCGCACGCCCGCCAGCGCAAGCTTCCCAACCTGGACCGGATCTTCCGTGCGGCCGCGCCCGCGACGAAGGTGACGCATGGCACCGGCACGACGCAGGTGCAGCGCCTGCTGAACTACCCCGAGGGGCAGATCCTCTACAAGCCGCCCCGCCCCGACGGTGCCTGGATCGAGATCCCCTTCGAGGTCAGGGAGAAGGAGCCGCGCCGGCTGCTGCTCAACATGACGCGGTCCTATGACTTCGGGCAATACCGGGCGACGCTCAACGGCGTCCGGATCGGGGGCGTGATGGACTTCTACCGCAAGAAGACGGACAACTGGGAGTACCACCTGCTGGACTTCTGGCCGGACCCGGGCAAGTACGTCCTGCGGCTGGAGTGCGTCGGCAGGAACCCGCTCTCCACGGGCCACTGGCTGGGCATCGAGTCCGTGCGGCTGCGGGAGCGCCGTCCCCGCGTGAGCGAGTGGGCCCACGACAAGGACAAGGACTGGCGCAAGAAGCCG
>CAZXOC010000167.1:0-16356 GCA_964642165.1 uncultured Planctomycetaceae bacterium
CATGGCCATAGATGTAAGTGCTTGGGATCTAACGAGGACGGAGTTTTCAGGAGGGACAGGTCAGGCGTCGCCGTCGGCGATGGCGGCGTCGCGGCTGCCTTTGGTGTCGGTCTCGACGCCTGTCGGCTCGCACAGGCGGACGTACAGTTCCGGGCGACGCGTCTGCATGTGCGAGCGGCCGAGGTTGTGCCCCAGCGGCTCGGGGGCGAGGTCGGCGAGGACCATGTCGTCGCCCAGCGCGTCGCTCTCGATCATCACGCGCCCGTGGGGGTTCAGGATCATCGACCCGCCGGTGCGCACCTCGTCCCCGTCGATGCCGACGCCGTTGCAGTAGACCAGGTAGCACCCGTTGTCGTAGGCCCGGCTGGGCAGCCAGCGCAGGATCCACTCGCGGCCCTTGGGCCCGGCAAACTCGGCGCGGAGGGCGTCCGGGTCGTCGTGGCGGGCGTCCCACAGCGCACGGTCGATCACGCCCATGCCGGCGTACGAGATGGGGAACCCGCCCGTCTGGTGCGGGGCGAGCATCACCTGGACGCCCATGGTGGCCATGACGCGGCCGCACTCCGGCTGGTTGTTGTCGTAGCAGGTCAGCACGCCGAACCGCCAGCCGAGGTGGTCGAACACGGTGAACTCGCCGCCGGACGTCAGGGCCGGGTTGACGAACGCGTGGAGCTTGCGATGGCGGTGGACCTGCCCGCCCGGCGCGGCGACGACGTAGGTGTTGTAGAGCCCGCCTTCGGCGTCGCGCTCGACGAGCCCGGCGGCGACGGCGAGCCCGTGGTCGCGGGCGAGCGCGAGCAGGCGCCGCGTGGCGGGCCCATCGGGCACGGGCTGGGCGAGATCGGCAAGCTGCTCGGGCGTCAGGGCGGCCAGCGGCATGTAACCCGTGATGCAGCACTCGGGCATGGCAACGAGGCGCGCGTCGCCCTCGGCGGCCTGCCCGGCGAAATGCTCGACACGGTCGAGGTTCCACTCGATGTCCAGGGGCCTGGGCTCGAACTGCACGGCGGCGATCCGGATCGGTTGCATGGTCTCGTTCTCCGTCGGAAGGCGGGCGTATTGTAGGCGCCCGCCTCGGGCGATACACGGGAGATACGACCGGAGCCCACGGGAAGCCCACGGGGGAAGCCCACGGGCCGCCGCCCGTGGGCTTGGGGGCGCGCCGGGGGGTTAGTGTCTCTGCGAAGCCCACGGGCGGCGGCCCGTGGGCTCCGTCGCGCTGAGAGAATGTGGTTGCGTTCGCGGACGGACGCCCCTACCCTCCACACCATGGGTGCGTGGAATGGGTGGTATCACGTGACGGGGGGAACGTACGGCACCTGGTTGAGGGGAGACCCGCGCGGGTGGCGCGACCGGAAACACCGCAAGCACGTCGAAGGCGACTACAAAGACCCTCCGCCGCCCGGGGAGCACGACGCCCTGCTCGAGCACGTCCGAAGCTCCATGCGCTTCCCGCCCGTGGAGCTCACGCCCGGACAGCGCGAGATCGCCGGGCGCGCCATGGTAGAGAAACTGGCCCAACTGGAGTGCGAGCCGATCAGCTTCTCCCTCGACGCGATCCACTACCACATCCTGGTTCGCTTTTCGCAGGGCTCGGCGCGGGTGCTCGTCGGCAGGGCGAAGCTGCACGCGTACCACGAGGTGCGCAGCTCGGGGCGGGACGAGAGGATTTGGGCGAAGCGATGTCGCGTTCAGCCCATCGCCGGCCGGGACCACCAGGTCCGGGCGTACGGATACATCCTGGAGCATCGCCGGGCGGGCGCATGGACGTGGTCGTTCCGGGAAGGTCTCTACTGGTCCGAGGACCGCACGTGAGGCGTTGGGACTGACGGGAAACGCCGAATGCGCGGGAGGAGAACGAAGCCCACGGGCCGCCGCCCGTGGGCTTGGGGGCGCGCCGAAGCCCACGGGCGGCGGCCCGTGGGCTCTCGGGTTGTTACTCGCACGCCTTCTGGTACACCGCACGCGCCTTGCGGTAGGTCTCCAGGACGGTGTCGATCGCCTTCGGATCGGGCGCCTCGGCGCGGAGCGGCTCCCACTTGGCGATCAGCTCGTCCATCCACTTCGCGTAGAAGCGTGCGGCCGCCGGATCGCGCGGGCGGCGGCCGCCCACGGTGACGTAGAACGGGCTGGTGTGGGCGAAGCGCACGACGCCGCCGCGCACGGGCTCGAAGGCGCGCACGGCGAGCCAGGTGCTCTCGGCAATCGTCAGCTTGTGCGTCGCGGCGATGCGGCGGCGGTTGCCCTTGTCCGGCTGGAACGTCGCGACGACCTTCCCGCCGAGGACGACCTCGGCCTTCTCGAGCGGGTCGCGATCGAGGACCTCCAGCTCGACGGTGGCCTCGAGCTTTCGCCCGGCCGGCACGCCGAAGCGATGCCCGATCGGCTCGCCGTTGATCGTCACGAAGAGCATCGGGCCGTTCGTCACGAAGTTGCGCCCCTCGCGCAGCGCGTCGAACCAGTCGCCGTAGTCGAAGCGGTCGAGCCGCACGTACACGCGGTTGTAGCCCAGCGGGTTCCTCAGCACGCCGGAGGCTGAGCCCGCCGACGCGGCGATCTGCCAGCCCAGGTTCAGGTAGCGGTAGTACAGGTCGAGCACGTTGTGGGCGAAGCCCGCCGGGCGGGGGTACTTGCGGCGGTCGCGCGGGCGGCCCCAGGCCTCGTTGTCCATCAGCCCGGTCCGCTGGAAGTGGTTGCAGACGATGCCGATCGTGTCGACCCGCCCCAGCGCCACGTGCACGGGCGCCTCCCACCAGAAGGGCTTCTCGACCTCGACGAACGCCTTCTGCCTCCGGGCCGCCTCGTGGTAGGCCAGGCCGCTCGGCGCGTGGCGCGTGACGCCCTTGAGCAGGATCGGCTCGGAGAGGTTGAACAGCATGACCGCCCCGCCGCGGCGCTCGTCCTCCTGGGCGAGCTTGTGGAAGCACCGCGGCTTGGGCGAGGCGGCGCCGTCGTCGCCGACGCGAACGAGGTACGGCCGCTCGACCTTCTCGTGGCGTTGGTTCCAGTGCGTCAGGACGGGCGCGACGTTGAGGTCGTCGGCGCGAAGCAGCAGCGGCATATCCTTCACGGCGCGGTGGACGTGCAGGTCGCCGCTGTAGAAGCCCCGGGCGTTCATGTCGATCCAGCGGCGCAGGCGGACGGTCTGCCTGCACGTCGTGCCGGCCTCGATGACCGGCTCGGCGACGAACGGCTCGTACTCGCCGCCGCGCTCGATGCGCAGGGAGGCCCGGCCGGCGGGCAGGTCCACGGCAAACGTGCCCGGGCAGCAGAAGTGCCCGTCGCGCTCGAAGCGCGGCAGCCCGGGCGCGTAGACGCCCTTGCCGGCCGCGGAAAGGTGCACCCGGCAGGGAAGCGCATCGTCGGCGCCCTTCTCGCTAACGCGGACCTCCAGTCGCCCGGTGGGTGCGTCGGCCGCCAAGGCGAAACGCACCGCGGCCACCAGCAGCAGGCAAAGCAGACCGCATCGCAGCAGCATGATCGGTGCTCCTTGTGACAACGTGACAGGCGGCGGCCGTGGCCGGCGGCGCGCTGGAAGGCCCGGCGGGTCAGTCGGCCCCTTCGGCCGGTTGGGTCGGCTGGCTCGCGGGCCTCGTCCCCGGCCGCTTGGCGCGGAACAGGGCCGACGCGGGGATCTCCCGCTTCCGGATGCCCGGGCCTTCCCACGAGACCTTCAGGGCGTCCTCGCCGGTGGACTCGAAGTAGGTCAGGCGGATGGAGTGGAGCCCGGCCTCGAGCGAAACGAACCCGCGGCGCTCCATCTCCGCGTGCAGGCCGTCGTTGTCCACCACGAGCTTCTCGCCGACGTAGAGGCGGCTGCCGTCGTCACTGCGGACGTGGAACTGGTAGATCCCGTCGGCGGGCACCTTGATGTAGCCGGCGAAGCGCAGGGCGAAGTGGTCGCGGCCGGCGCGGGGGCCCAGGCCGAAGGTGGCCGTCGTGTCGGTTTCGACGGGCTTGCGGCGGCGGAAGTCCGGCAGGAGCCGCCATCGGCCGGCGAAGACCTCGCAGTCGAGCCCGCGTTTCACGTCGGCGACCGGATCGGCGGGGCGGGGCGGGACGGGCTGGAGCGGCACGTCGACCTCGACGTCGTTGCCGTCGCGCAGGAGCCGCAGCGGCAGCTCCTGTCCGCCCCGGCGGCCGACCAGCGCCAAGTGGTAGTCGATGCCGCTGCGCACGTCGAACCAGCCCGCGCGGGTGACGACGTCCCCGGGCTTCACGCCCGCCTCGGCGGCCGGCGAGTCGCGCCGCACGGCGACGACGGTCGCCGCGTCGCGCCCGGCGACCTCCATCCCCAGCCGGAACCCGTAGCGCCCCTCCGCGGCGACGGTTTCGGCGAAGGCGTCTCGCACCAGGTCGATGGGGATGGCGAAGCCGATCCCGTCGGCCTCGTCCTTGCGGCTGGTGGCGATGCCGACGACCTCGCCGAAGCGGTTCAGCAGGGGCCCGCCGGAGACGCCGGGGTTGATCCCCGCGTCGGTCTGGATGGCGTCGCGCAGGAGGGTGAAGTCGGTCTTCGTGCTGCGCCCCAGGCCGGTGATGACGCCCGCACCGAGCGTCGGCCCGAAGCCGAAGGGATTGCCGATCACGATGGCCGGCTCGCCGACCAGGAGGTCGTCGCTGCGGCCGAGGGGCAGGGCGCGGAACGGCCCGGGGGCGTCGATCTTCAGCAGCGCCACGTCGTGGGCGTCGTCGCGGGCGATGACGCGGAGCCGGCGGAGCCGCCCGTCGTGGAACTGCACGCGCCGCGTGCCGGGCTTCTTCAGGGCGTGGCTGTTGGTCAGCACGAAGCCCTCGGGGTGGATGACAAAGCCGCTGGCGCGTTCGACGCGCGCGACGGGCGTCGGCCGGGCCGGGCCCCGGGGGCTGGACCGCGGCTGCGACACGGGCGGGGCCGCCTCGCGCCAGGTGGTCGTGATGGTGACGACGGCCGGGCTGCACCGCTCGAACAGCTCGACCAGCGGCGTGCGGCGCAGCGCCCGGCGCGCGTCGACGTCCGACTCGTCGCCCGGGCGCGTCGCCGGCCCGGGCTCCACGGGCGCACAGGCCGACAGGCACCCCATGACCAGCACCAACGGCGCTGTCCGCAACGCAGCACGAAGGCCGCTCATCCGTCTCCCTTCCCTCGAACCGCCGCCAAGCTCACTTATACCAAAACGCCGCCTGGGGCGGGGTTTCGGGGCAAGTTCCACGCGCGGAAGCCCATCGCCGCGCGGACACGCGGGCGCTTCAGAACGACACGCTCAGCGCCCTGGCGCCCTTCCTGTCCTTCACCGCTTGCACGCCCTTGAGCACCTTCCACCGCTCGGTGCCCTGCTCGCCGACCTTGACGGTATAGGCGCCTTGCGCGAACACCCACGGCTGGAACGTGCTGCCCTGGATGCGGAGCGTGTAGACGACCTCGCCGTCGGCCTCGTCGATGACCTGGACGACCGGCTCCGTCATGCCCTGGACCTCGATTCTCGGCAGCCAGGCGACGGGCTTGCGGGCGTAGTTGTCGAGCTGGTGAATGGTCCTGGGCCAGCCCTCGTACTGCGTGCCGGTCTTGGGGTCTTTGGGGTCGGCAAACAGCGGCCAGCACTCGATGGTGATCTTCCGCGTCTTCTTGTGGAAGCGAACGATGCCGTAGCCGGGCATCTTGTCGTGGATGCTCGCGGGCTCGCGGCCCATCTTGCGCGGGTTGGTGTGGGCGTGGACGGTGACGTGGTTGCCGAAGGCGTCGAGGAACTCGCCGGTGTGCTCGATCATGCCCTTCCGCCAGTTGTGGGCGGGCTTGAGAGGCACCCAGGCCCGGGGGTAGAAGTTGGCCACGCTGGGCACGCAGAGGCTCCACCCGGCGTCGCCCCACGTCTCGACGCCGTGGTGGGCCAGCGTGGCGAGGTGCTGGTCGCCGCCGATCATCAGCGCGAAGCCGCGGCGCATGTCGCGGAGGGCCTTGTTCCGCCCGGTCTGCGGCCAGCCGTTCGAGTCGTAGTCGGCGATCAGGCGCCTCAGCCCGCCGCCGTGGAGCGTGGCCAGGTTCGCAAAGACCGTCTGCGACAGGGCGCACTTGAAGTCGCAGCCGCGCCAGTCCGCCGCCCAGGCCCGCAGGAACTCGAGCTGCCGCTTCCCCAGCAGCCGCGCGCCGGGCACGTCGGCCGTCTTCGGGTCGAACTTCGGGTCCGTGACGTGGTCGCTGCGGCCGCTCTTCGTCGGCGGCACGAGGCCCTGCGGGCCCGTCTTGAACTTGCGGTCCTCCAGGATGGCGAAGCTCACCCGCCCGTAGGTCATGTTCGTGTAGTAGACGCCGATGCCCTGTTCGACGGGCGTGGGGTCGAACGGGTCGGGCAGGTTGCTCGTCTGCGTGCGCTCGACCATCTTCACCCAGTTGGGGTCCATGGCGTAGCCGCCGGAGTTGATGCCGCGCGGGCATTTCCGCCCGCCGTGACCCCAGAGGTTGCCGTGGTAGACGTCGTGGTCGTCGGGGATGCTCACGCACGGGCGGTCGCGGAGCAGGTCGGCGTGGGCCCAGCCGAAGAAGTACCACTTGCGGAGGTAGCCGAGCACGGCCTGGTCCAGCGGGCCGCGCTGGCAGCCGTAGCCGCCCACGTTCTCGTAGATGTTGTCGCCCGAGAAGAACAGGACGTCGGGGTCGTGGATCCCGACGTGCTTGACGAGGTCGAGGTTGGGGAAGGCGTAGTCGCTGTTGCCGGTGAAGGCGGCGACGACGATCGTCTCCTTGTCGACGGGGTCGCGGCGGACGGTGCCGCCGAAGTAGTGGTCCCTGGCCTTCCCGTCGGCGCCGATCAGCGCGTAGGCCACGCGATACGGCGTGTCGCGCGCGGGGTCCCAGTCGGCGACGCGGAAGGTCGCCGTGCGCGCCAGCGGGTGGGTCTTCGCTCGGGCGATCTCGGCCCACTCGCCCTCGGGCCGGCGGCGGACCTGGAGACGGACGGTCTTGCCGTCCTTCTCGCCGAGGGGCGGCATCTGCGCGGTCATCTTCAGGACGCGGCCGGACAGCGTGTACTGGGCCCACAGCACAGGCCCGAAGGCCTGGTCGTCGTGGGTCTCGACCTTGCCGCCGGCGACCTGCCAGTCGCGGAACCAGAACCGCACGTTGCCGCCGGCGGCGGCGGCGCGCCGCCCGCCCCCGGCGCGTCGGTAGTGGCACACCAGCGCCAGGTTGCCGGCCAGCCTGTCGGCCGGCACGGAACGGCTGATCTCGGCGAGCTTCCTGTCGTTCTTCGCGTCGTAGGCGCTCAGCGTGAGCCGGTAGGCTCCGCCTGCCGGCGCGGCCGTCACGCGAAGCTCGACGTCGTCGATGGGCAGGGCATCCGCGGCCGGCGCCGGCCGGGCCTTGGGTCGGGCCCTCGGCTTCCTGCCGGCCGTGGCCGTGTCCAGGACGTACAGCTCCGCGATGACCGCGGCGGGCCGGCCGTTGTGGCTCGTCTTCGGCACGAGGCGGACGTAGCGCCCCTTCCTGGCGGCGAAGCGCACCTCCTGGAGCCGGTAGCCCGTGCGAAACGCGCCCGTCGCGACGGGTCGGCCCCAGTCCTTGCCGTCCGTGCTGACGTGGAACGCGTAGTCCTTGATGTGCCCGGACGTCTGGCCCTGACGCGGCAGGTAGCAGAAGCCGCACACCTCGTACGGCGCCCCCAGGTCGATCTGCACGTCGTGCGGATAGGGCGCCCTGCGCGCCCTGTATTGCGAGTGCCAGAAGGTCTCGGCCCGGCCGTCGAGCATGTTGACGGCGCGGGATCTCTCGCCCTGTGTCTCCTCGCTGTCGACGCGGAGGATCTTCCATCCGGCCCTCGGGATGCCGCGAGGGGCGAGCCTGGCCGCCGCGCCCGCCGGCGCGCTGCCGAGGAACAGCTTGCCGTCCGTCGTCAGCCCCGCGTCGATGCCCACGCCGCGGCGGGCGCTGTCGCGGTAGTCCTTCCAGTAACCGATGGACCCGATGCGGAACCCCGCCCAGCCCCCGCTCTTCCGCGCCCCGTCCGGCTCGATCGCGCCCAGCCGCACGCTCATCCGCAGGTCGCCGCGACCCTCGCCGAGCTGGCGGGTCAGCAGGTGCACGTTGCGGTCGGCGCCGCTGGTGACGCACTCCAGCCGCCCGTCCGCCACGCGCCAATCCTGGAGCCGGTTGGCCCAGTACTCCGGGCCGACCCAGATGCGCGTGACGGCCTTCGGCCAGGCGCTGCGGAAGGCGTCGGCCTCCGCCGCCGCAGAGGTGGCTGCGAGAACGACAAGGGCGAGCGGAAGCCCCGCCCACGAGGCAAAGAAGCGGATGCGTCGGTCCATGGCGTGAATCTCCTGGGGCAGACCTGCGTCCTGCCAGACGCAGAGGATACCCGCTCGCCGGAAGCGCCGGAAGCGCCGAGCAGCACGGCGCGCGGGCCTTCCCTTCCTCGCGCGGTTCCGGTAAGCATGTCTCCCGTCAGGCCACGGCGCGGAGCGGCCCCGCGGAAGTGACGGACCCTCACGCGTGATGGCCGGGGAGACACGAATGACGAGCGACCGACCGAACGTCCTGTTGATCACGGCCGACCAGTTGCGCTGCGACGCGCTGGGCTGCTACGGCAACGACGTCTGCCGGACGCCGCACCTGGACGGTCTGGCCCGCAGCGGCGTGCTGTTCGAGAACTCCTTCACGCCGAACCCGATCTGCGTGCCGGCCCGCGCGACGATCACGACCGGCAACTACTCCCACCGCGCCACCGGCACGAAGAACAACTCCGGGCTCATCCGCGACGACCAGCCGAAGCTCGCCGAGCACTTCGCCGCTTGCGGCTACGAGACGTACGCCTGCGGCAAGCTGCACTACGTCCCGTACGCCCCGCCGCCCGGCCCGCGACTCCTGCACGGCTTCCAGCACTGCGACCTGACCGAGTCGGGGCGCATGCTGCGCCAGTTCGACCCCGCCGGCAAGCGGCGCGGCGTCGAGGACTACGTCGACTACCTCCGGGACGTCGGCTGGGGCGGCTTCAGCCGGGCCCACGGCATCGGCAACAACGACGTCCGCCCGTGCCCCTCGCCGCTGCCGCCGGAGCATCACGTGGACCACTGGGTGGCCGACCGCACGATCCGGCGGATGAAGGAGCACGCGCCCGGGCAAGGCGACAAGCCCTTCCTGATCTGGTGCAGCTTCCCCAAGCCGCACTCGCCGTACGACCCCCCGGCCGGCTTCGCGGGGATGTACGACCCGCGTGACGTCCCGCCGCCGGCCGGCGACGAGACGATGCTCGCCGGCCGCGACCCCGCCCTCGACGCCCGCCGTTACACCCACGCCTTCGAGACGCTCAGCCCCGAGGCCCGCCGCGTCATTAAGGCCTACTACTACGCCCTCATCACGCACCAGGACGCGCAGGTCGGGCGCGTGCTGGCCGCCCTGGACGAGGCCGGAGCCGCCGACAACACGATCGTCGTCTACACCGCCGACCACGGCGACATGATGGGCGACTTCGGCACGTACTTCAAAGCCTGCCAGCAGCAGGGCTCCGTCCGCGCCCCGCTGCTGCTCCGAGCGCCCCGCATGCCCGCCGGCGCCCGCCGCGGGCAGCTCGCCGGCCTCCAGGACGTCCTGCCGACGCTCGCCGCGCTGACCGGCTGCCCCCTGCGGCACGAGGTCCACGGCATGGACCTGACGCCCGCCATGCTCGACGACGCCGCGCCGGGACGCGAGCTGTTCTACGCCCAGAGCGTCGAGCCGCCCCGGCAGACCGCCATGGTCACCGACGGCCGCTGGAAGTACGCCTACGCCCAGCAGGGCGCCGTCGAGGAACTCTACGACCTGGGCGAGGACCCCCACGAGCTGGCGAACCTCGCCGCCGGCAGCGAAGCGCTCGTGGCTCCGTGGCGCGACCGCCTCATCGCCGAGGCCCGCCGCTTGGGCGACACGGCCATCCTGGATGGCGCCAGCCCGACCGGCCTGGCCGCCGCCCCCGCCCCCGACCGCGCCGCCTTCCGCGACCTGCCCGTCAGCGGCATGGGCTGGCGGTGGTACTGATCGCTCCGCGGGACGCTAGTTTGTTCGGGGCAAACCGGCGCAGTCGCAACGTCGTGGCGGATACGCGTTGGCGGCGGGGCAAGACACCATCGGGAATGGAGAAGCAAGAATGGGACAACGGTACGTCCTCGGGCTGGACTGGGCCGGCGGGAAGTACGGCTGGGCCGTCTGCCGCCTGACGCCGGGCGCGCCGGACGCTCTCGAGTTGACGACGCTGCCGGCGGAGGGGGAGGATTGCGCGCTCGTGCGCGAGGCGGCGCGGATTGTCGTCGACGCGCCCGTCGGGCTGCCCGACGGCTGCGTGAGCGGCTGCAAGCTGCGCGACTGCGACGCGGCCGCCAAGCGATGGATCGGGCGGGCGCTCCAGTCGAGCGTCTTCCCCGCGCCGTACGCGGCGGAGCTGGAGGAATGGCGCCGGCGCAAAGCGGCGGGCCTGACGCAGAAGCTCGGGCACTTCCGCGGCCTGCTGCCGGCGATCCACTCCGCCGGCGTGGTCCGAACGCTGAACGCCGACACGCTCGAGTCGCACCCGGAGCTTGTGTTCGCCGCGCTTGCCGGTCGCCCGCTGCCCGGCTTCGCGGCCAAAACGACGCTGCCGGGCGCGCTGTATCGCCTGGGCCTGCTGGCCGAGCGCTGCGGCCTTCGCGTTGAGCTGCGCCGGTTGGCGGACTTCGGCCGGCGCAAGTCGGACGATTTCATCGACGCCGCCGCGATGGCCGTCGTCGCCTCCGACTGGCTCCGCGACGGCGACGTGTCCGTCCTGCGCGGCCGCAACGGCGAGCCGGAACTGCTATGCGCCTCGCGCGGCCGGCGCGACTTCCTCATGGCCCTGCCGAGCCGCGGCACCGACCCGCGCGGCAAGCCCCTCCTCTCGGCCGACGAGATCGCCGCGACCTCGAAGCACTGGACCTCCCAGGAGTGAGGCGTGTCGTTCCGGGTATCTCCTGGCCTCTACGCCCCATCTGCGTTGTCGTCTGGTACGCCCTGCCACAGCTTGGCGATGCGCCGGCGGGCCTTGCGGCAGAAGGCGTGCAGCTCGGCGTCTCGCGGCAGGTGCACCTCCAGGTTGATCGTGCCGGTGTAGGCGGATTGCTTGATCGCGCCGAGGACCAGCGGCCAGTCGCAGCGGCCCTCGCCGGGCAGGCGGTGCAGGTCGGCGCGGCCGTCGTTGTCGTGCAGGTGCGTGGCGGCCAGACGGTCGGCGTAGCGGACGACCAGGTCCTGGCGCCCGGTCAGGAGGGCGTGGCCGCTGTCGTAGCAGAAGCCCAGCTCGTCGGGGGCGAACCGCTCGAACAGGGCGTCGAAGAAGGCCGGCACGTGGGCCGGGCCCGCGAGGTTCTCGACGGCTGGGCGCACGCCGAGTTCGCGGCACGGGCGCAGGATTCGGTGGACGTCGGCGACGGCTCGCCGCGCGGCCTCGTCGGCGTCCGGCGTGGGCAGCGCGGGCAGGTGCAGGACGAGCACGTCCGCGCCGACGCGCGCGGCGAACCGCGCCCGGTTGACGTTGACCCGCTCGAACAGCTCCTCCGTCCACGGGATGCCCGTTGGCCCCGTTTTGCTGAAGCCGTGCACGTCGGCGATGCGCAGGGCGTGGGCCTCGGCCAGGCCGCGGACGCGCTCGGCGAAGGCCTCGTCGTAGAGCACCGGCTCGCCGGTCCAGTCGTGGCACCAGTGGGCGGCCGGGAAGCCCGCCGCGCCGAACGCCGCCAGGACGGGCCCGACGTCGGCCCTCTGCCCGGCCAGGTCGGTCGTGATGGAAAACGTCGGGGTCATCGCTCCTCCGTGGCGGGAAGCGCCGAGCGTGCCGTTGCGAACCTGACGCCCTGCGGGCGAATCAGCCTGCGATGCGCTCGATCGCCACGCCCAGCGGCTTCAGCGTGACGCGCCGGTCGCCGGTGCCGACGCGGATCCTGGCGGCCGCGGGCTTGGCGGCGTCGTTGACCAGGACCAAACCCGGGTGCCCCATCATAGCCACTGGCAGCCTGCCGGAACAGAAACCGATTGACAGCCCGCGCAGGGGGAGGTAAGTCCCGGGCAGACCACTTGGCCAGGAATCAAGGGCAGGCACGGGATGCTTGCCGAGGGAAGAACTCCGTCGTGGAACCGGACCGCATCGCCGAGATCAAGAAGCTGGCTCTCGTTGCCATGTTCTCGGACGACAAGCTGCTGGACACGCTCGTCTTGAAGGGAGGCAATCTGCTCGACTTGGTGTACGGGATTGCTTCTCGTTCCTCCATCGACTTGGACTTCTCCATGGAGGGCGAACTCCGGGAGGATGAGAAGGAGGAGGTCCAGGCCACGATCCGAGAGGCGCTGGAACGAACATTCTCTGCCAACGGGTATACGATCTTCGACACCCGGTTTGGCGAACGACCGAAGCACGTAAGCGAGGGAATGAGGGACTTCTGGGGTGGGTACCGCTTTGAGTTCAAGGTCATCGAGACCGACAGGTACCGCCAACTCGAGGGAAGGGCGCGTGATCGCCGAGTCCAAGCCGCCGATCTCGGGCCGCACCACCGGAAGGCTTTCCGGATCGACATCAGCAAGTTCGAGTACTGCGCCGCGAAAAGGGCAAGGGAGATCGAGGGTCGCACGGTCTACGTTTACTCGCCCCGCATGATGGTGTTCGAGAAGCTTCGCGCGATCTGCCAGCAAATGCCGGAGTACCGGAAGAAAGTCTCCAATCCGAGCCAGTCGGCCAGGGCTCGCGACTTCTTCGACATCTACACGATTCTGACAGGCTTCACGATCAACATCGTGTCGCAACGAAGTGGGCAACTCGCCAGAGCCATCTTTGCGGCCAAACACGTGCCGTTGCGGCTCATCGGCGAAATCCACAGGTACCGCGAGTACCACAGGCCGGACTTCGCTGCTGTCGAGGCGACCGTGAAGCCTGGTGTCCTCCTGAAGAGCTTCGACTTCTACTTCGATTACGTGATCGAACACTGCTGTAGAAGACTAAAACCCCTTTGGGAAGAATAGTCGCCATCTCCTCGAATACAGAGGCCTGCTCATCTGGTAGGTGAGGTAGAAATCGTACTCGGCCCCCAGCGTGCCCAGCATACTCAGCTCTCGCGAGGTATAGGTCCCAGCCTTCTCCATGTAGAAGCCCATGGCTTGGTGATAGGGGTAGACGTGATCGAGCCTTCGCAGCATTCGGACGAGTCCGGCCACATCGGCACTGCCCCCGGCTCTCCTGTACGCCTCCAGCACCTCGAAGACCCCGCCGGCGTAGAATGGCCTGACCACGATATCGATGAGCGTCCTCTCCAGACCCGTCAAGCGGATCGGCGATCCCTGCTCATCGCGTATCGCGGCGACACCCATCCCCCCTGTATGCTTCCCATTCAGGATGCAGATGCGAAACCCCCCATGCGACGCCACGTTGCTTGACCGCCGGGGCTTCCTCTTGAAGGCAGTATCGATCCGCTCCTGCTGAAGGCCGCCGGGAGAAAGGCTCTTCGGGCGCTGCTCCGCATTCAGATAGACGACCCTGGGGATCTGGTCTGTGAGGTCGTGGAACCCCATGGCCGTGTAGTGGCTGAGATACGCGTTCGGCCTCAGGGAAAGGGCAAGCGCGTACGGCGACGCGTCGCCCCAGCAGTACCTGACCTCGCGCCTGCTCGGGAAGTCCAGGGCGACCCGCTTTAGCTCGGTGCTCCCCAACAGGAACGCGACCACCTTACGGACTGGCATCGAGACCGGGAGGCGCCATGCCTGTCGCTTCTCCCCCACCAACCGCTCCAGATCCTTATGAGAGAGGATTCTCCTCCTTCTCCTCCTGAAGTGGGCGACTATCCGGGCCTTGGCCGCGCTCAGTCGTGGGCTGGGCATCACCTAGCTCTCCGTGGTGGTTCGTGGGCCTGCTGTTCGGCCCCCACGCGCGCCTAAACTAATGCGGGTCTACAAGGCTTGCGGTATATATACCGCAAGCCTTGTAGCTCAGCGCCACAACACCGTAGAGCTTTCAGTCTACAACCCAACGGCAATTCTGACAAGGATGTACGAGCACCCAAGCCTCTCCTCCGTCCGCGACACGCGCTGAGCCACGCGGCGCTGCAGTACGAAGGAGAGTCTCAGTCGAGATGCTTGAGCATGTCTATGCAGTATATATACTGCATAGACATGGGCATGATGAGCGCAAGCACTTTCATATTAGGAAGATAGCCCTATGCGATTGAGGCCGTGCACGTCGGCGATGCGCAGGGCGTGGGCCTCGGCCAGGCGGCGGACGCGCTCGGCGAAGGCCTCGTCGTAGAGCACCGGCTCGCCGGTCCAGTCGTGGCACCAGTGGGCGGCCGGGAAGCCCGCCGCGCCGAACGCCGCCAGGACGGGCCCGACGTCGGCCCTCTGCCCGGCCAGGTCGGTCGTGATGGAGAACGTCGGTTCCATGTGTGCTTCCGGTCGCTACCGCGGGCGGCGCGGTTGGATATACTGTGCCGCGGCGCGCCGACACATGCGAGAGAGAACATCGCGTTTCCCGGGCGACGTTGCGTCCTGCGGATCGAGGGAACATCGCTCGGGCTGGGGGCGCCTTCGTGGTAGAATCGTCGCAGGGCCGGCCGTGATAGGAGAGTTGCCATGAAAGCCGCGTGGTCTGTTGCGGGCATCTCCGTGCTGGCGCTCTGCTGGGTGCCGGCGTGGGGCAAGCCCGCGCCCGTGAAGGTCAAGGTGCGCGTGGACAGCGAGGCGCCCGGCTACGAGGGCTACCGGGCGCTCGACGGGGACCCGCGGACCATGTGGCACACGGAGTTCGGCGGGCCCGAGCCGCCGCATCCCCACGAGATCATCGTGGACCTCGGCAAGAGCCACGAGCTGTCGGGCATCGGCTGCCTGCCGCGACAGGGCGGGGGCAACGGCACCATCGGGGATTACGAGTGCTACGTCAGCGACAGCGCGAAGGACTTCGGCAAGCCGCGGGCCAAGGGCACGTTCCCGCGGGGCGGCGCCGAGGGCGTGATCCGCTTCCCGGCGAAGGTCCGAGGCCGCTACGTCCGGCTGCGGGCCCTGTCGGAGGTGGCTGGTCGGCCCTGGACGTCCATCGCGGAGCTTCGGATCCTCTCGGGCAACGTCGCGTTCCGCGCCGCGCGGGCGCCGACGCGGGCCATTCGCCGGCCCGCCCAGCGACCCGCCCAGCGCCCGCACACCGAAGTGGACATGCAGTACGAGGCCCTGCGGCACGACCTGCGGAACCGCGCCCGCATCGCCCGCCTCGCCGCCCAGACCTTCCGGCCAGATGCGCTGATCCTCGAATCGGATCGCGATCCGGCCGACGTGGTCCTCCGCCGGACGGGCGCCTTGCTGGCGGACCTGAAGCGAATGCCCGACGCGCCGGACCTCTCTCCGCTGGAGGCGGAGCTGAAGCGGCTCCGGGCGGCGGCGGCCGAGATCGACGTCGAGAAGGCCGACGCGCGGCACGAGCTCTTCGAGAAGGCCTGCAAGCTCCGCCGGAAGGTCGCCTTCTCGAATCCCGTGCTGGACTTCGACCGGGTCCTCTTCATCAAGCGCCACCGCTCCACCTTCAATCACATGTGCGACCAGTACTACGGCATCAACGCCGTCCCAGGCGGCGGACTGTACGTGCTGCGTGATCCCTTCGGGCCGAAGCCGGTCCTCCACGACGTGCTGGCTGATTCGGTCGTCGAGCGAGGCCGGACGAAGGGCGAGAAGCTGACCGACGGCTCGTTCCTCACGCCGGACGTGTCCTACGACGGCGAGACGATCGTCTTCGCCTACGTCGAATGCACCGGCGACCGCAGGCACACGTGGCACACGGAGACCGACAAGCGCGGCTACTGGGAGCGGGGCCGGTGCTACCACCTCTTCAAGGTCCGCTCCGACGGCACGGGCCTGGAGCAGCTCACCGACGGGACGTGGAACGACTTCGCCCCGTGCTGGCTGCCCAACGGGCGGGCGGCGTTCATCTCGGAGCGGCGGGGCGGCTACCTGCGGTGCGGGCGGGTCTGCCCGACGTACACGCTGTACGACCTGGCCGCCGACGGCGGCGACATCCGCTGCCTCAGCTTCCACGAGACGAACGAGTGGCACCCCAGCGTGACGCATGACGGGCTCATCATCTACACGCGATGGGACTACGTGGACCGCCACGGCTGCACGGCGCACCTGCCGTGGGTCACCACGCCGGACGGGCGCGACTCGCGGGCCGTCCACGGCAACTTCGCCCCGCGCCGCTCCCGCCCGGACATGGAAATGAACATCCGGGCGGTCCCGGGCTCGGCGAAGTTCGTCGCGACGGCCTCGCCGCATCACGGGCAGGCCTTTGGCTCGCTCGTGCTGATCGATCCCCGCATCGAGGACGACGACGCCATGGCCCCCGTCAAGCGGGTCACGCCCGAGGTGGGCTTCCCCGA
>CAZXOC010000168.1:0-3759 GCA_964642165.1 uncultured Planctomycetaceae bacterium
CCGGGCGGCTGATGTTCGAGGAGATCGAGCCCGGCGCGACCAGCGAGTGGCGGGAGTTCCTGAAGCTGCTCCGCGCGAACCGCCCGAACTGCCCGATCAACGGCATGCTGCTGTGCATCCCGTCGGACTCGCTGATCAAGGACACGGCCGACGAGCTGGAGCGGAAGGGCGCGAGGATCGCCCAGCAGCTCGACCAGATTCAGCGGGCGCTGGGCGTGCGGTTTCCCGTGTTCGTGATGGTCACGAAGTGCGACCTGATCAACGGCTTCCGCGAGTTCTTCGAGGACATCACCGACCCGCAGCTCCAGCACCAGATGCTGGGCTGGTCGAACCCGTCGGAGCTGGACCAGCCGTTCAACCCGGAGCTGGTCGATCAGCACCTCCAGACGGTGGTGGAGCGCCTGATGCGCCGCCGGCTCGGGCTGCTGCTGGACCCCGTCAACACGCAGGACGCCGCCGCCCGTCGCGCCGACCAGGTGGACGCCCTGTACGCCTTCCCGCAGGCGTTGACGGCCATCGCGCCGCGCCTGCGGCGGTACCTGGAGATGATCTTCGTCGCCGGCGAGTGGTCGGCCAAGCCGCTCTTCCTGCGGGGCATCTACTTCACCAGCTCGATGCGAGAGGGCTCCGCCCTGGACGCCGACCTCGCCGAGGCGCTCGGCGTGCCCGTCGAGAGCCTGCCCGAGGGCAAGGTGTGGGAGCGGGACCGGGCGTACTTCCTTCGCGACCTGTTCATGAACAAGGTCTTCCGCGAGAAGGGGTTGGTCACCAACGCCACCAACGCCAAGCGCCGGCAGCGCCGGCGCAAGCTCGTCGTGCTCGGCGCGAGCTTCCTCGCCGTCGTCTTCCTCGCCCTGTTCACCTGGTGGGGCGTCGCCAGCTTCCGCGGGGCCATCGGCGACGAGTCCGACTACTGGCAGGCCGCCGCCGCCGACCGCTACTGGGTCGAGCCCAACCACTGGCTGCCCGTCGTCTCGCCGGAGTTCAAGGGCTCCACCAACTACACGTACGCCGGGATGAACCAGATCGACACGGAGAGCGGCAGCATCCCCGCGGGGCGGTTCCACCACAACACGATGACGCTCGTCCAGAAGGAGATCTCCGTCCCCGGCGTCTTCCGCTTTGCCGCCTTCTTCGGGCGGGATATCAACGAGAATCGCCGCCGCGCCCAGCGGGTGCTGTTCGAGGCCGGCGTGCTTCGCCCGCTCGTCGGCGCCGCGAGACGCAAGATGCTCAGTCCCGGCGCCGAGTGGTCCCCGCACGCCACCGCGGCCCTGGGCGGGCTGACCCACCTGGAGTGCGGGTCGGTGTACCCCTCCGGCCGCCGGCTCGACGCCGACGCCCTCTTCCGCTACGTCTTCAACGACGAGAACTACGAGATCTACAAGAAGAACGACGCCAAGAAGCTCGACGACATCCTGGCGTGGACGTACGGCGCCGGCCAGGAGAGCCGCTCGCCGCGGTCGCTCTTTGCCGGCAGCCGCTTCGCCGTCTCGGCCGTCGACAAGGGCGTGGAGGACTTCATCGCGTACTGGGAGGCGGGAGGCGGCGTCGAGGCCGGCGAGATCCTCAAGGCGATCGCCGCCCTGAAGACCGCGCTGGGACGCTTCGGCGAGGCCGAGGCCGACCTGATCGCCCTGGACGATCGCTACGCCGCCGACGCCAACCAGCCGGGCTCCCTCAACGTCGTCAGCAAGGTGAGCGGCGAGTGGACCAAGCGGCGCGACGCCGTCCTGGCCGAGGCGACCCAGGTCAGCTCCGCCGTCGTCGACGCCAAGCTCGGCGTCCGGACCCTTGTCGAGACGTACGACACGACGATCTCCGAACGGCTCCGGCTCGCCGAAAAGCCGCACAAGACACTCGCCGCCGCGGCCCGGCCGAAGACCAAGCCCGACCCCGACGACGAGAAGGACGACCCCGAGGCCACCAAGCAGGTCAAGAAGCACCTCCAGGCCGTCGCCGGCCGCGTCGAAGAGTCCCTCGCCGGCCTCAAGAAGAAGTACGAGGAGACCCAGGAGCGGAAGGAGCTGCTCGTCTTCGATCCCCGCTACCTCCAGCTCATCCCCATCAAGGACGACGAGCTGCGCCTGCGCCTGAAGAAGGAACGCCTGCGCCTCTTCGAGCTTCGCCTGAAGATGTACGAGACGGGCGACACCGAACTGGCCAAGAAGGACGTGGCGCCGAAGATGGCCGGGCTCGTGGGGGCCGTCGACGCCGTCCTGGGCGACATCCGCCGCGGCAACCGGACCATCGACGACATCGCCGCCCTCCAGGTCGAGGGCTTCCGGTTCGACGAGGCCGCCGGCGTCTCGAAGTTCGTCGCCTCCCGCCTGGCCAAGCGCCGGCGCGTGTACGAGCTGCTGTCGGGGGTCCTGGCGGGCGCGCCGAAGACCGCCGACGCCGTCGCCGCCCAGGTCACCAAGGCCGTCCAGCAGAAGAAGCTCCGGGCCATCCCCTGCCCCGTGATCCGCGGAACGGGGTACGTGCCCGGCAAGACGTTCGACGATCGCTACCACCCCGAGGCGGCTGCCGCCACGCTCGCCGGATGGAAGACCATCGCCGATTACATCTCCCCCGCCGGGGAGAAGGCCTCCGCCGACGTCATCGATCGCGGCAAGCTGGCCGAGTCGTACCGGGCTTGCCAGCAGGCCTACGACGCCTACCTGGCGGGGTACCAGCGCTACTGGATCGAGGACGTCCTCAAGGACCTGACCTACGACGCCGAGGCCAAGCAGTGGAAGCAGGTCCGCGCCGACATCATCGCCCTGAACGTCGAGCGGGTCGCCGAGAGCCTCGCGGACCTCGGGCAGACCGTCTCCAAGTCGCTCCGCACGGTGCGGGACTCGGTTCCCTCGGCCGGACGCGCCGACTACGACGATGCCGTCGTCCGCCTTCAGAAGAACGTCGACCGGCTGGGCAACCGCGTCTACCTGACCGGCAAGGGGATGCTCCTGACGAAGTGGTCGGGCCTGCCGGAGGACGTCGAGGCCGCCCGAAGGAGGATTCTGGCGAAGGCGCCGGGGCTGTTCAAGCGCGAGTTCCTCGATTTCCGCAAGGACGCGGAGGTCGACATCTCGGAGAAGTACTGGAAGGAGCTGGCCTACGGGGCGCTGCGGGCGCTGGCGCGGGAGATCGAGAACCAGGTGGAGGCGGCGTACAAGGACCTCCAGACGTTCGCTCGCTTCCCGCTGGCGGCGCCGAAGGCCGACGCGACGGACAAGGAGCTCACCCCGGGCGAGGTCGCCCGGGCCGCCGCCGCCCTGGGGCGGGTCCTCGTCCTCGCCAAGGAGTACCCCGAGGGCAGCATCGGCTCGGGCGAGACCACGGGCATCGCGACCATCGACGACCAGCTCCGCCTGCTGCGCGGCGAGGGCCTCAAGGGCCCGCAGAAGCGGTGGTGCGAGTCCGTCCGTGCCGTCCTGGACGGGCTGCCCCCGGGCGGCGAGAAGCTCCCCTGCACCGTGTGGATCCTGGACACCGACCAGCAGAAGAGCCTCAGCGCCGGGACCGAGAGCCTGCTCGACATCAACTGGTACTCGCTGGAGGTGGACCAGGGCACGCTCAAGAAGGGCAACAAGAGGATCACCCAGGCGACACGCAAGGACGTCGGGGAGATCGAGTACCCCGGCAAGCAGGTGAGCTTCAAGTTCTTCCGCTTCCCGCGGGACGCCAAGCCCATCCGGACCACGCAGGTCGCCGGCGCGTGGGGGGCGGTCCGGCTGCTTCACACGCCCAAGGCAAAGCGGCTCGGCGACGGCA
>CAZXOC010000168.1:3859-16288 GCA_964642165.1 uncultured Planctomycetaceae bacterium
GTGGAGGGCTACCAGCACGTCTTCGTCCGCCGCACGCCCACCGACGTGATCGCCGGCCGGCTCTGGTCCAGCACCGACGGGAAGGGGAGAACGCGCTACCCCATGGTCGTCTGCGTCCAGTGCAGCGGGCTGCCCCTGCGCTGGGTCGTCCGCGAGATCCTTCCGCGCCTCGAAGCGCTCCAGCAGCGATGCGAGGCGGTCTCGACGGCCGGGGAGGTCGTCGCCACCCTCGAGGAGGCTCGCGGCGAGTACCGCGCCCTGGCCGACCAGGCGTCGATCGACCCCGCCGACTACGTGATCTCGCCGAGCGCCGCCGCCGAGCTGGCCGATCGCCCCGAGCTGGGCAGCGACCACGAAGGCGTCCTTCGCATCCTCTACCTGCTCGAGCGGGAGAGCTCCGCATTCCTTCGCGGCAGCTACGTCGCCACGCGCAGCGGCGAGTTCCGCCCCATCCAGGTCCGCGTGCCCCCCTGCGGGACGTCGCCGCCCGACGTGCTGCTTCGCTGGCTGGAGTTCATGTACGCCCAGGTCGACCCCGCCGCGGAAGTCTGGGCCCTGCTGGCGCTGGACCAGCCCTGGCTGGACATCTTCATCGGTCCCCCGGCCCCGCGGCAGTTCACCTGCCTCCAGTCCTCCCGCGAGGCGCTGCCGCTGGCCAGCGAGATCCCCTACACGCTGAGCGACGAGTTCGTCGACCGGGCCGAGCAGGCCATCGCCGCGGCGCGAAGCGGCACGGCCGAACCGGTCGTCCTGCGCCCCGAGGCCGCCGCCGCGCCGGGCAGGGGCCGTCCGCCGCTGGACCTCGCCGGCAAGCTCGCCGCGCTGACCGGCAGCCGGACCTTCCGCATCGCCCTGGTGGCGGTCCTCGGCATCGCGCTGCTGGTGGGTTTGCTGATCGCCGCCGTGACGCTGTGGCCCGAGTCGGCCCCGCCCAAGCCCGACGGACGGCGGCCCGGAGACACCATGGCCCCCCGGGACGCCGAGGCCTGGGGCGAGCTGTGCACCACGCTGTACGAGTGGCTCGGCCCGTTCCTGGCCGACGTGGACGCCGACCGGCTGGCGCTCTGGAGGACCGACCGCCACCTGGCGGATCGCGTCGTGCCCGTCCTCGAGGAGGTCCTCGACGGCAAGGTCGAGCTGGACCCCCGGGAGTTTGCCGGCCTGCGCGGCAGCAGCCTGCGTTTCCTGGCCCGCGACGAGAAGCCCAAGCCCCCCGACGTCCTCCGCAAGACGCACGAGGCCCTGGGCGTCGTCCGCGCCCTCCAGAAGGACCTGGGGTTGGCCCCGGAGGCCGGCGCGGCGGGCTGGCCCAGCCTGGCGACCCTCAGCGGGCTGGCGGGCGAGTACGAGAGGCGCGGCTGGCACAAGCAGAGCGATTACCTCGCTTCGGTCGCGGAACAGGTCGCCCCGCGGCCGGACCTGGCCGGGCACGTCGACGCGGCCGTCCGTGCCGCCGCCGCCGTCGCCGCGCTGGAGACGCACTGGCGGGAGATCCGGGACGACGTGACGGCGCTCGATGCGTCCGGCAGCCCGCTGCTGGCGAAGTTCGGCGAGTACGTGGCGGCCAAGACCGCCACCGAGGCTGCGCCCGGGAGCGAGGCGGACCTCGCCGCGATGAAGACGGTGCTCGTGGACGTCCGGTCGCGCAGCGCGCCGCTGGCGACCTTCGTCCAGGGCGACTGGCGCGGCGGCGTGGACCTGGACTACCTGCGCCGGGAGCCGCCCGTCCGGGCGCCGTACCCGCCGGAGAAGCTCCGCAGCGGCGAGGTCTTCCTGACTTGGCTCTACGCGGTGAAGAGCCCCCGCTATCGCAGCCTCGACGCGAACGACGATCCCCGAGCGAAGCCCGGGTGGAAGCAAGCGCAGGGCGAGCGGCTGACCCGGGCGGGAGAGGCGATCGGGAAGCTCAAGACCGTGCACGGCGACCCCAACGCGCCGCGCTTCGCCGAGACGCTGGGCCAACTGCGATCCGACTACGACCGCCTGTGCGCCAGGAAGTGGGACCGGCTCAGCAAGGAGCAGGTCGAGACGTCCGCCCTGGCCTTCGCGCCCAAGCTCAAGGCGTTCCACGAACGCGTCGACGAGGTCCTGGCCGAGCGCGAAGGCGGCCTGGAGGCCTACCGGAAGACCATCCCCACCACCGTCGCCGCCGGCTCCGAGGAGATCGACCGGTTCTGGCAGGAGAAGGTGCGGGAGCTCCAGAAACTCCAGTCGCTGTCGGCCCTGAAGGCGAGGGTCCGGAAGCTCAAGGCCGACCTGCGAGCCCTGGAGGACGAGCTGAAGCCCACGCTGGGCCGCCCGGCTCCCGGCGCCTGGGGCGACGCGCTGCGCCGGATCGTTCGGGCCCGGCGGGAGGAGGCGCTCAAGGCGGCCCTGGCCAAGCTGCCCTGGCAGGGCGGACAGATCGTCCGGAGCGCCGAATTCGAGAGCCACTGGAAGCAGCTCGCCGGCCGGTACGGCCAGTGGCGCGATGAGCTGGGCCGACTGGCGGCGGCATTCGGGACCATCGAGGCCGCCCTGAACAAGGGGGCGCAGCTCGCGGATGCCCCCGCGTCGGCGGACGGCCCCATCGCCCGGACGTACGCCCGGTGGCGCGCGCGGGCCGTGTGGAAAGAACCGGGCATCGCCGAGGCCCTCCGCCCGATGACGGACCGCCTGGATCGCCTCGCCGCCATCGCCCGGCAGAGCGATCGAACGCAGTTGGCCCGGGATGCCGCCGGGCCCGAGCCGGGGCACTTCGAGGCCGCCCGGGCCGCGTGGAAGCGGCTGGGCGAGCTGCCGGCGGCCTGGCCGGGCACCGCGCCCGAGCTGCGACAGGACATGGACATCCATCGGCGCATGATGGCCGTCTACGCCCTCGTCGAGGACGCCGGCGCCAAGCCCGCCCTCCAGCAGGAGCTCCGCGCCGAAACGCAGCGCCGGTGGGAGAGCTACTTCGTCAGCCGCACCGAGCCCGCCGAGGTCGACAGCGCCGTCCAGCGAATGGGCGAGTTCTACCTCCGGCTCGACGAACCGAGCGGCCTGGGCCCCGTCTGCCGGTTCCGCCTGGCGCTCTACCAGCTTCGCCACGACGTGCTGGGCGGCCGGACAACCGCCGGCGACAAAGCGCTGCGGGACCGCGTCGGCCGGTTCGTCGCGGAGACCGAGCGCCTGCCGGACGGCCTGGCCGGCAAGCCGCCCGTCGCGGGGTTTCTCGCGGAGCTGAAGCGGCTCGCCGCGGCCAAGGGCACGGGCGCGGACCTGGGCAAGGCGGGCCCGGCGCTGGCCGGCTGGACGTCCCGCGCCGCCGCCGACCAGAGCACCGTCACGTACACCTGGGGCTCCCACTCACTGAACTTCGTTCGCGTCGAGCCGCAGGGCGCCCGGGCCTCCTATCTCTGCACCACGGAGGTGTCGGTCGGGCTGTTCATCGACGTCGCGACCTCGCGGCGCAGGTGGCATGCGCTGCGCCGGCTGCTCCTGAGCTACGCCGGCGGCGAGGACCCCCGGCTCGGGCCGAGGACCTGGCAGCCCGCCGCCGCCGACGGGCGCATTACCGATGCCCTGTCCTGGTGCCGCCGGCCCCACGGCTTGACGCCGCAGGAGTTCTACGCCGAGGGCCTCAAGGTCGGCGCGCCCGCCCGCGGGCACCCGATGCAGTACGTCTCGGCCCAGGCGGCGGTCTACGTCGCCCGCCTGCTGGGCAGCCGCCTGCCGTCCTCGGCCGAGTGGCGCCACGCCTGGCGGACCTTCGAGAAGACCCACCCCGGCCAGACGCCCAACCGCCGGGACAAGACGTGGGCCAGGCAGCGCGACCACATCGCCACGCTCGAAGGCCGCGGAAAGCTCCACAGCGACATGTACTCGCCCGATGCCGGCATCTTCTGGCCGAAGGGGACGGCCGAGCGGAAGGTCGGCCGCGAAGCCGAAACGCTCCCCACCGACGACGGGCTGCTCTGGTTCGCCAAGGTGGACTCCGGCAAGCCCGCGAAGTTCCACCACCTCGTGGGCAACGTCAACGAGTTCGTCTTCGAGGACCCCGCCTCGCTCCAGAAGCTCCAGGTCGACGGCGACCAGCTCGTGCCGTTCCTGGGCCGCGCGGCCGATAAGCTCCGCGTGATCGGCGCTTCGGCCCTGTCGGCTCCCGGCCTGGAGCCCGAGACGCCGCAGGCGGTGGACTTCGGGAGGGCATCGAGGGGCTACGCCGACGTGGGCTTCCGGCTGGCGTTCACCGCGCCGGCCGAGTCGCTGCACACGCGGCTTCGCCGCCTGCTTGGCGCCCGCGGCTACCTCGCCGGCGCGTCGAAGTAGCCCGACGCGACGCGATCCGGCCGGCGTCGGCGCCCGCGAGGCGGGGGATCTCAAGAAACGACAGGCCTTTGCCGCAAACTACCGAACTCGCCGCGCGGAGCGGCCGATAAGGAACAGGAGGGTCGAGTGCCGGCGAGGACCCCCGTCGTCGGGGGCGCAGATCGATGACCATCGGGTTTCGAGGGAAGTCTCTGGGATATGCCGACGCGTGCCGCATGGCACGATGGATCGGCGCGCAGCGGCCCGACGACACGGTCCACGTCTGCCTGCGACGCACGACGCACACCACCACCGCCGCACTGGCGCGGCTGGTCCTGCTTCGGCGTGAGCTGCTCGGCCGCGGGCTGGACCTGCGAATCACCGGGCTGTCGGGCCGGGCCAAGGCCCTCTACGAGGTCAACCGCTTCGACGGCCTGCTTCCCCTCACGCCGTCGGCCCGCGGGTGAGCGGCCCGACGCGCCGACCGGCCAGACCCCCCGCGCAGGCCCCCCCCGCACGGCTACGTCCGATCGTCGTCCCGGAAGGCCAGCGCGCCGGTGGGGCAGGCGGCCACCACCTCGGCAGCGGCCTTCTCCAGGCCCTCCGCCAGCGACGCGCCGAACGGCACGGCCACGTGGGCGTTGAAGCCGCGGCCGACGAACGTCAGGCCCAGCCGCTCGCCCGCCCTTTGGGCGATCTGGATGCATAACCCGCAGTGGATGCACTTGCCGGGCTCGAAGATCACGTCGGCGTGCTGGCGGAGCTGCTGGAAGGTCCGGCGCCGGGTGGGGTACTTGGACGGCTCGGCGCCGTAGGCCTGGGCGTACCGGCGGAGCTTGCAGTCGTCCGGGCGGCGGCAGTCGCAGTGCAGGCAGCGCAGCGCCTCGGCGACGGCCTCGTCCTTGTCGAAGCCGGCCTTGCCGGAAGCCGGCTCGACGCGCCCGCGGTCGCCGGCGCCGGCCAGGAAGCGGTCGATCTCGCCTTCCTGGAGCTTGCCGATGCGCACGCTGTAGGGCCGGGCCGGCGCGGCGATCTCGCGCCCGGCGAGGAACCGGTCGATGACGGCGGCGGCGGCCTTGCCCGCGGCCACCGCCGAGACGGCCATCTTCCGCTGCCGGGGCCAGCACGCGGCGAAGACGCCCTCGCTCGGCGTCCGGTAGGTGCGGCGGTCGGCGCGGGGGGCCTTGCCGTCCCACTCCAGGCCCAGCGCCGCGGCGGACGCTTGGGTGTCGACCTTCCCCGCCGCGACGAGCACGGCGTCGAACTCGTCGCGCACCGCGGCGGCGGGAAGTTCCGCGCCGACGCCGCGGCCGCAGCGGAACTCCGCGCCGAGCTGCCGGATGACGTCGATCTCGGCGTCGAGGACGTCGTGCGGCAGGCGCTGCGGCTCGACGCCGTAGCGCAGCATCCCGCCGGGCGCGGGGTGGTCGTCGAAGACCGTGCAGGCGTGCCCGCGCTGCAGCAGGTGGTAGGCCGCCGCCAGTCCCGTCGGTCCGGCCCCGACGATGCCGACGCCCTGGCCGGACGCCTCCGCGCGGGGCGGGAGGTAGGGCTCGCCGGAGGCGAGGTCCACGTCCGCGACGTAGCGCTTCAGCAGGCAGATCGCCACGGCGGCGTCGTGCTGGCGGCGGCGGCAGCCCTTCTCGCACGGGGCGGGGCAGATGCGCCCCAGCGCCGCCGGCAGGGCGATGTCGGCCTTGACGGTCTCGACGGCCTGGCGAAGGCGCCCCGCGGCGATCTGGCGGATCATCCGCGGGATGTTCATCGTCGCGGGGCAGAGGTTGTGGCACGGGGCGATGCAATCGCCCAGGTGCTCGCTGAGCAGCAGTTCCAGGGCGGTTCGCCGGTGGCGGCGGACCTCGTCCGTCTCGCTCTCGACGCGCATGGCGTCGACGGCCCGGGTGGCGCAGGACGGCACGAGCCCGTTGACGCCGTCGACCTTCACCACGCAGGCCATGCACGACGTGTTCGCCTCGCAGCCCTCCCGGTAGCACAGGGCGGGGACGTCGATCCCCAGTTTCCTCGCGGCCTGGAGGATCGTGGCCCCCTGGGGGACCTCGACGGCCTGGTTGTCGATGTGAATCGTGGGCATCCTGGTCTGGATCCTCGCCGGGGCCGTGGCTTGCCGGATCTACTCCACCTCGACGGCGTCGATGGGGCAGATCTGCAGGCAGCCGCCGCAGCGAACGCACTTGTCCTGGTCGATCTCGTGCTTCTCGTGGGGGCGGAACTCGATCGCGCCGGACGGGCACGCCTGGGCGCACTTCGTGCAGCCGATGCAATCGTCGGTGATCCGGTAGGAGATCAGCGCCCGGCACGCCCCGGCGGGGCAGCGGCCCAGCACGTGGGCCTCGTACTCCTCGCGGAAGTAGGCCAGCGTGGACAGCACGGGGTTCGGCGCGGTCTTGCCCAGCCCGCACAGGCTGCCGCGCTTCACCGCCCGGGCCAGCTCCTCCAGCCGCTCGATGTCGTCCTTCTTGCCCTCGCCGGCGCACAGCCGCGTGAGGATCTCCAGCATGTGGTGCGTCCCGACGCGGCACAGCGTGCACTTGCCGCACGACTGGTCCTGCGTGAAGCTCAGGAAGTACCGGGCGATGTCCACCATGCAGTCGCTCTCGTCCAGCACGACCAGCCCCCCCGAGCCCATCATCGCCCCCACGCCCGTCAGGGCCTCGTAGTCGACGGCCGTGTCCGCCAGCCGCTCCGGCACGCAGCCCCCCGAGGGCCCGCCCACCTGGACCGCCTTGAACCGCTTGCCGCCGGCGATCCCCCCGCCGACCTCCTCGACGATCTGCCGCAGCGTCACGCCCATCGGCACCTCGATCAGCCCGCCGCGCCGGATCTTGCCCGCCAGGGCGAAGACCTTCGTGCCCTTCGACCGCCCCGTGCCCATCGCGGCGAAGGCCTCCGGGCCGTTGCGGATGATCCACGGCACCACGGCGTACGTCTCGACGTTGTTGACCAAGGTCGGGCGCCCGTACAGCCCGCACTCGGCCGGGTAGGGCGGGCGGAGGCGCGGCATGCCCCGCCGCCCCTCGATCGACGCCAGCAGGGCCGTCTCCTCCCCGCAGACGAACGCGCCGGCCCCCTCCATGATCCGCAGGTGCAGCGAGAAGCCGCTGGAGAGGATGTCCTCGCCCAGCAGGCCCTCCTGCTCGCAGCGGGCCAGCGCCTCGCGGATGCGCCGCACGGCCAGGGGGTACTCGGCGCGGATATAGAACCGCCCCTCCGACGCGCCGACCGCGTAGGCGGCGATGATCATCCCCTCCACGATCCGGTACGGGTAGGACTCCAGCAGCATGCGGTCCATGAACGCCCCGGGGTCGCCCTCGTCGCCGTTGCAGACGATGTACTTCGGCTCGCCCGTCGCCGCCCGGACGCGCCGCCACTTCGTCCCCGTGTCGAAGCCCGCGCCGCCCCGGCCTCGCAGCCCGCTGCGCTCGACCCGGCCGATCGCCTCTTCCGGCGAGAGCTGCCGGATGCACGTGCGGAGGGCCTGGAAGCCGTCGTGGCGGACGTACTCGTCCATGTCCGTCGGGTCCATCACGCCGCAGTGCTCGGTGGCGATGTGCCTCTGGCGCCCGAGGAACGCCGCGACGGGCGGGTCGCGGGTCTCGATGTGATACCGCGTGATGGGCTCCCAGACCTCGTCGGTCAGGAGCCCCTCCAGGGCGCGGGACGCGACGCTGCCGATCCGGCGCAGCAGCCCGCGCGGGCGAAAGTGCCTCAGGACGATCTTGCGGGCGTCGCTCGGCTGGACCCGCGCGTACAGGGCGCCGGGGCCCTGGGGGCGAACCACCTCCACCAGCGGGGTCTGGTGGCACATGCCGACGCAGCCGACCCGCTTGACCCGGGCGTTGACCCCGACGTCGCGCAGCGTCTGCACCAGGACGTCGCGCACGTTCGCGCTGCCGCCGGCCATGCAGCACGAGCCCAGCCCCACCCGGATCTCGGCGACGGGCGGGCCGTCCCCCGCCGCCCGGCGCTTCGGCGCGCGCCGGTCGCCCTCCGCCTCGCGCTGGAGGAAGTCCTCGAACATCCGCCCCACGCCGTCGGGCGTGAGGTGACCGTACGTCACGTCGTCGATCCGCACCACCGGCGCGAGCGTGCAGCAGCCCATGCAGGCGACGCGCTGGACGGTGAACCGCCCGTCAGGGTCCGTGTCGTCGTCGGGCGGGATGCCCAGGTGCTCGTAGAGGGCCTCCAGGACGCGCCCGGCGCCCTTGACGTGGCAGGCCGTCCCCACGCACACGTAGGCGATGTGGTCCCCCACCGGGCGGTGGCGGAACTGGTCGTAGAACGTCGAGACGCCCGCGACGTCGGCCGGCGTGATCTCCGTCAGCTCGCACACGCGCTCCAGCGCCGCCTGCGGCAGGTAGCGGTAGTGCTCCTGGACGGCCTGGAGGATCGGGATGAGCCCGGACTTGGCCCGTCCGATCCGCTCGACCGTCTCGTCCACGCATGTCAGATCAACGTCGGTCATTCCATCCGCCATCCGCCGTCAGCCGTCACCGATCAGCGATCGGCCGCCGGCGGGTCGGTCTTCTCCGCGATGCAGAACAGGTGCTTCCTGCCCCGGAGGTACATCCTGCCGTCGGCGAAGGCCGGGCAGGCGTAGACGGTCTCGCCGAGCTGATTGGTGTGCAGCAGCTTGAACTCCGCCCCGGCGCCGACGACGAACGTGACGCCCTTGGTCGTCACGAGGTAGATCGTCTCGCCGACGAGGCTGGGCGAGGCGTTGAACATCTTCTCGAGTTCGTGGTCGTAGAGCTTCTTGCCGCTCCCGGCGTCGTAGCAGGTCAGCGTCCCGCCCGTCTGGAGCAGCCAGACGCGCTTCCCGTCGGTCAGGGGGCTGGTGAGGTCGGGCAGGCCCTCGTCGGCCGACCAGCGCACGTGCGTCTCCGTCACGTCTCCCGCGCCGTCGGCGCCGATGGCGTACAGCTCCGTCTCGGCGGAGACGGCATAGGCGACGCCGCCGGCGTAGACCGCGCTGGAGGCCGCGTCCGCGCCGTCCATGCACTTCGCCCGCCAGAGCTCCCTGCCGTCGCCGGGGTCGTAGGAGATCACCCACGGGTTGGCGCTGGTCAGGAGTTGCGGCCGCGCGTCGTCGTCGACGAGCGCCGGCGTGGCCCACGAGGAGCCCACCGGGCGGCGCTTCTGCCAGGCCAGCCGCCCCGTCTCGCCGTCGAAGGCCAGCAGCTTGGACATGTAGTCCTCGAGGCTGCCCTGGTCCCACAGGACCAGCACCAGGTTGCGGTACATCGCCAGCGACGAGCCGTGCGTGTACTGGTTGTCGGGCTGGCCGAGCCCCGTCGCCCAGACGCGCCGCCCGGCGTGATCGAAGCACGCCAGGTCGCCGTTGGGAAAGAGGGCGAAGACGCGCTCGTCGTCGCAGACGGGCGTGGGCGCGGCGTAGCCCGTCTCCTCGTAGGCGGACTTGCTTCTCGGCGGGCTGCCCCGGATGTCCCGGACCTCCGCGGTCCAGAGCCGCTTGCCGGTGACGGCATCGAAGCCGTAGACCTCGCGCCGGTCGCGCTTCGCCCCGGTCAGGAAGATGCGGCCGCCCCAGACGATCGGCGAGCTCTTGCCGGGCAGCGGGACGGGCGTCTTCCAGAGGATGTTCCGCCCGGTGTTGGCGTCCCACTCGGTGGGGATGTTGGTGTAGGCGGAGGTGCCCAGCCCCCCGGGACCGCGGAAGCGAGGCCAGTTCCGCGCCACCTCCTCGGGGTCGGCGGTGTGCGGCGGCGGGGGCGGCACGGCCGTGAGGCGAATGTACGCCTGGACCCCCAGGGGCGCCAGGGCTCCCACGACGAGGAGGCCCCCGAGTATCGTGACCGCTCGGCGCCCGCGTCGGACGCCGCGCATTTCCTGCGCGACGTCGGCCGGCTTGCCGCTGGGGTGGGGGATTCGCCGGGCCAGGGCCGCGGCCGCCGCCGCGCCGGCGAGGAAGACGCCCAGCCCGCCGAGCAGCAGGTAGTGGCCGAACCTGGCGCGCGTCACGTGGGCGAAGTACTCCCGCCGCAGGTCCAGGTCCACCTGGCGGATCCGCTCGGCGAGTTGGGCGTCCTTGGGCGTGCGGGCAAGCCGGGCGCGAAGGCGGGCCAGCTCGTCGGGCTCGAGGAGGTCTCCCGGGCGGTCGCGGGCGAGGTCGTGGGCCAGCACGGCCGCCACGGCCAGCGCCGCGACGCCCGCCGCGGCGGCGATGCCCAGGGCTACGGCGTAGCCCGTCTGCGGCGGCGCCGGCGGGCGCTGCGCTTCGGCGTTCGGCATGTCGGGTTCGTTGGTCGGCATCTCTGGGCGGGCGAGGGCTATGCCTCCGCCGGGGTGATCGTCACCTCCGTGCCCTTTCGGGCGGCCCGCTCGATGGGGCAGTGCGCGAAGCAGCGTCCGCAGGCGACGCAGCTGGCCCGATCGGCCTCGTAGTCGCGGCGACGCCTCCGCAGGCCCAGCCCCGCGAGTTTCAGCGCGATGACGAGGCCCACGAACGCCCCGAGCAGGTGGGCCGCGCCGACGCCCAGCCCGCCCGGGCGCCACAGCGCGGTGAAGGTCGACTCGATCCCGCCGGCGTCGGCGTAGAGGTCGTCGGCGGTCCGCCCGGTCGCGCGGAAGGCCTCGCTGGCCTCGGTGGTGCCGTCGACCTCGCCGGCGTTCTCCAGGCGGATACGGTCGGCCAGGGCGACCGTCGGGTGCAGGCGGGCCATCGTCGGCCCGAGCAGCCCGCCGAAGAAGCCCCCCGCGACGACGAGCGCGGGCAGCAGCGCGAGCATGACGGCCAGCGGCGCCTTGCCGCGCGTCCGCTGGCGGTCCGCCGCCTCCGCCGTGGGCCGGCGGATCGCCCCGAACGGGCAGGCGTCCTCGCACAGCCGGCACTGCACGCACTCCGTGGGCGTGATCGTCACGCGGTAGCGCGACACCTTCGACAGCAGCCCCAGCAGCGCGCCGTACGGGCAGAGGTAGCGGCAGTACGGCCGGGCTACGAACAGGCCGACCGCCACGAAACCCCCCGCCAGCAGCAGCATGCCCGTCCGCCCGCTGACGGCCGCCGGGTCCAGGCCCGGGTCGCGCCGCGCCCAGCCCTCCAGCATCTTGCCCAGCGGCACCAGCCGGAAGATCGAGACGAACGGGTCGTACCGGCAGATGATCCACGCGCTGTCCGTGACGGCGAAGACCACCGCCGCGCCCAGGTAGACCCACGCCAGCAGCCCCAGCGATTGCTCCAGCCAGCCGGGCACGCGGAGCGGGTGGACGGCGACGAGGTCCTGCACCGCCCCGAGGGGGCAGACGGCCGCGCAGAACGTCCGCCCGAAGAACAGCGCCGTCGCCAGCGGCAGGACGAAGATCAGGACCACCACCAGCGGCAGGACCGTGCCGCCGGCGAGCCCCTGCGCGACGTTCTGGATGGCCCCGATGGGGCAGACGCACCCGCCGCGGTAGAAGCCGAAGTACAGCAGCGAGAAGACGCTCAGCGCGACGATCGGCCAGCGGTAGCGGACGCGCAGCGCCAGGACGGACGCCGCCGCCAGCGCGACGGCCAGCACGCCGAGGTCCACGATCTCGTGCCAGGGCGCCGCGGCCGCCGGGCTGCGGGTGGGCGGCATGGTGTAGCCGCTCTCGAACTCCGGCGGGGGGAACCGCTCCTGGGCCGCGGAGGGCACGGCCAGGCACAGCAGGCCGAGGAGCAGCGCGGCGGTGGGGACGGGGCGACTCATTCGGCCCCTTCCGTCTCGTCGAGCAGGTACGGGCGGCTCGCGGGGACGCGCCGGAAGGCCTGGGTCGGGCAGGTCGCCGCGATGGCGCACTCGTTGCAGTTCAGGCACCGGTCGTGGCGGACCTGGAGGACCAGCGAGCCGTTGCCCTCCTTCCGGCACTGCTCGACGCACTTGCCGCAGGCGATGCAGAGCTCCTCGTCGACCGTGTACTCGTAGTACGGGTCCTCGATGAACCGCCGCGTGATCGCGCCGGTCGGGCAGAGCTGGCTCTCGGCCCCCGTGCCCAGGCTCGACAGCCCGCTTTGGAAGTACCCGAAGCACAGGTCGCAGTAGCCGCACTTCTCGAAGATCTGGACGCACCGCACGGCCGAGATCTCCAGGACGCAGTTCGTCGCGCACTGGCCGCACTGGTTGCACAGGGTCGGGTCGAGCTGCCAGACCATCTCCTCGT
>CAZXOC010000169.1:0-16189 GCA_964642165.1 uncultured Planctomycetaceae bacterium
ATTATATCCGGGAACATCGTTTTGTCAAACCTCAAGCCCGATTCGTCCGCCGAGGGGGCGCCGCGCCAGGAGGCATCGGCCCCGGGCGGCCTGCCAGGCCAGCAGCATCCATGCCGTCGCCCACGGCTCGCCGTACATCCGGTCCGGCCAGGTCGTCCCCTTGGCCTCGCGGGGACGCGAGTCGTTCCGATCGGTGTAGCCCAGGTCCCTCCACGGCTGGACGGCGAACGTCCCGCCCGGCCGGCGGGCCTCCAACAGCGTCCGGCGGTGCACCCGCCAGAACGCGCGGTGCTCGTTGCGCCCGAAGGAGGAAGCCGCCAGCGCCGCCCACGCGAAGCTCATCAGCCCCGACGCATGCCCGTGGGGGGCCTCCTCGACGTGCCGGAGGAGGAAGTTCAGCGCCTGTCCGGCCGCGGCGGACTTGCCGTCGCCGGCATGACGGCACAGCGCCCACGCCACGCCCGCCGTCCGCCCCACCGACAGCGACGAGCGGTGGTGGCTGTAGTACGACGCCCCGCCCGTCGGGCCGATCGACCGACGCAGCCCCGCGAACGTCTCGGCCAGGCCCTTCTCGTCCACCGCCACGCCCTGCTCCCTGGCCGCACCCAAGGCGGCGGCGCACCAGATCGTCACGCCGACGAACGGCCCGTAGCCGCCCCGCTCGAGCGTGTGGCACCAGCCCTGGTCGCCCTGCCGGCCGGATTCCAGCACCCGGACCAACCGCAGGATCCGCCGCCTCAGCGACGCCGACGGCGCCGCGCGATGCAGCTCCGACAGCAGCAGCACCGCAAAGGCCAATGACCACGTCCGGTGCCCCTTCAGCGTCCGGTGCTCGCGGTCGGCCCAGGCGTTGACGTACCGCGTCAGCTTCAGGACCGTCCGCTGGTGCCGCCCCGGGCGCAGCGCCTCGCCTTCGCCCAGCAGCACGAGCCCCAGGACGCAGCAGGTCGGCGTCTGGAGCGCCGGCCAGGCGCCCAGCCGGACGGGAATGGGGGCCGCGTCCGGCCGGCGAAGCACCCTCGCGCAGTAGCTGTCCAGGGAGTGGCGGAACATCCGCTCGCAGAGCGGGCAGTCCGCCGGGCAGGTCGCCGAGTGCGCGGCCCCGCGCGGGGCGGGCCTCGTCGCCGGCCGGGCGCGCGACGCCGGCTGCGTCGCCGGCGGCGGGCCAGCCGCCGACCCGATGTCGCCGATCTCCCCCGGCTTCAGGTCGACCAGGATGCCCGACGAGGTGCGAAGCCGCAGCACGTGGGGGGTCTGCTCGACGACCTGGCCGCGCAGGGTGCGGCCGCTCTTGAGCTGAACCACCACCTCGCCGCTCGCCGCCGCCGCCAGGACCGCCAGGCCGCCGGCTATGAGGAACGCGGACCGCACGGACTCACTCCTGCTTGCCATACCTAGAGGACCCCCGCCGCGCGGCGGATGTTTCAGGGGATTTCCGTCGGACTCGCCCCGCCGGGCGCCGCCTTGATCCGTGCCGCGGGACGCTCGTATGATGGAACGAGCGATGAACGAGAAGATCAAGCAAGTGGACTTGTCGCGATTGCTGGTCATCCACTACCCGGACCCGCGGCTGAAGGAGCTCTGCACGCCGCTGGAGGCCGTGGACGATTCCGTCCGGGCACTGATCGACCGGATGTTCGAGTTGATGTTCGCCGGGCGCGGGGTGGGGCTCGCCGCGCCCCAGGTGGGCGTGACCGTGCGACTGTTCATCGCCTCGCCGACCTTCGAGCAGGACGACCGGCGCGTCTACGTCAACCCGGAGATCGTGGCCGCCGAGGGCGTCCAGGACGGCGACGAAGGCTGCCTGAGCTTCCCGGGCATCTCCTGCAAGATCAAGCGCAAGAAGCGGGCGACCATTCGCGCCCTGGACCGCGACGGCCGGTGGTTCGAGGAGGTCGGTGAGGACCTGGCGGCGAGGATCTTCCAGCACGAGAGCGACCACCTCGACGGGCGGCTGCTGGTGGACCGCATGGGCTCGGTGGCGCGCCTGGCCAACCGACGTATGCTCAAGGAGTTGGAGGAGCAGTTCGCCGCCGGCTGACGCCCGCTGCCCCTGGCCGCCGGGCCGCGCCGTTCGGCGCGCCGCTCCGCCGCCGCACGACCCGACCGCTCCGGCCGGGCATGGGCGAGCCCCTGCCGCGCGGCCCTGGCCCGCTCCCGGCGGGCGCTCGGCCTTCGATCCGCCGGCCACGCCTGCGGCCCGTCCGCACGAAAATCCCTCTTGGCGTCACCGGCACCCGCAGCTACAATGGCGAGTCTTTCCCGTGCTCGCGGCGGCGGAGTCCGGTACACAGGGGCGAGACGTCCCCAGGTGCGCAGGAGCCATGAAGCGAAGCGGCAACGACATACGGAGCGAGTTCATCGAGTTCTTCCGCCAGCGCGGGCATGCCTTCGTGCCGTCCAACCCGCTGCTGCCGGCGGAAGACCCCACGCTGCTGTTCACCAATGCGGGGATGAACCAGTTCAAGGACATCTTCCTGGGGCTCACGACGCGCGACTACGTCCGCGCCGTCAACAGCCAGAAGTGCATCCGCGCCGGCGGCAAGCACAACGACCTCGAGGACGTCGGGCACGACACCTACCACCACACGTTCTTCGAGATGCTCGGCAACTGGAGCTTCGGGGACTACTTCAAGGCCGAGGCCATCCGGTGGGCGTGGCAGCTCCTGACCGACGTGTGGGGCCTGGAGAAGGACCGCCTGTACGCCACGGTCTTCGAGGGCGACGCGTCGGAGGGCCTCGAGGCGGACGACGAGGCCGCCGCGCTCTGGAAGGACGTCACCGACATCGACCCGTCGCACATCTTCCGGGGCAGCAAGAAGGACAACTTCTGGGAGATGGGCGAGACGGGCCCGTGCGGGCCGTGCAGCGAGATCCACATCGACCTGACGCCGGACAAGTCCGGCGCCGCGCTGGTCAACCGCGGCGACCCCCGCGCGATCGAGCTGTGGAACCTGGTGTTCATGCAGTACAACCGCGGCGCCGACAGGACGCTGTCGCCCCTGCCCGCCACCCACGTCGACACGGGGATGGGCTTCGAGCGGGTCTGCATGGTCCTGCAGGGAAAGACCAGCAACTACGCCAGCGACCTGTTCGTCCCGCTGATCGAGAAGATCGAGACCTTCACCCGCCACCGCTACGGGGCCTCCGGCGCCGGCGCGCCGGGAGACGACCGCTTCGACGTCGGCGGCGAGCAGGACATCGGCGACGTCGCCTGCCGCGTCATCGCCGACCACGCCCGCGCGCTGACCTTCGCCATCGCCGACGGCGTCCTGCCCTCCAACGAGGGCCGCGGCTACGTCCTGCGCCGCATCCTCCGCCGCGCCGCCCGCTACGGGCGGCAGTACCTCCACATCGACGGGCCGTTCATGGCCGACCTCGTCCCCACCGTCGTCGATCTGATGGGCGAGGCCTTCGGCGAGGTCCGCGACCGCCGGGACTACGTCGTCGAGACGATCCGCCAGGAGGAGGAGTCCTTCGGGCGCACGCTCGACCGCGGCATCGAGCTGTTCCAGCGACAGGCCGAAAAGCTCCGCGACGCCGGCGAGAGGCTCCTGCCCGGCGAGGTGGTCTTCGACCTCCATGCGACGTACGGCTTCCCCGTGGACCTGACGCAGATCATGGCCGCCGAATGCGATCTGGACGTGGACCAGGACGGCTACGAGGAGGCGATGGCCCGTCACCGCCAGTTGAGCGGCTCGGGCAAGGCCTTCCAGGCCGAGGAGATCCTCGACCTGCCGGCGACCGACGACTCGCCGAAATACCGCCTGGAGCCCATCGCCGCGGCCGTGCTCGGCTGGGTCGCCGACGGGCAGTTCACCTCCGAAGGCGAGCTGCCGGCGGGCGCCGAGGCGGGCGTCGTGCTGGACCGGACGAACTTCTACGCCGAGCAGGGCGGGCAGGTCGGCGACACCGGCGTGCTGGAATGGGACGGCGGGCGGTTCGCGGTGCGCGGCACGCAGCCGGCGGGGACGGGCATCCTGCATCTCGGCGCCGTGGAGGTCGGCACGCTGGGAATCGGCCAGACCGTCCGCCTGCACGTGGACGGCCGCCGCATGGACACCATGCGTAACCACACCGGCACGCACCTGCTGAACTGGGCGCTGCGGGCGGTGCTGGGCGACCACGTCAACCAGGCCGGCAGCGTCGTGGGCCCCGACCGTCTGCGGTTCGACTTCACGCACAACCAGGCCATCGGCCCGGAGCAGCTCGCCGAGGTCGAGCGTCTCGTCAACCAGCGCGTGCTGGCCGACGAGCCGGTCCAGGCCAAGGTCATGCCCCTGGCCGAAGCGAAGGAAATCCCCGGCGTCTGCGCCGTCTTCGGGGAGAAATACCCCGACCCGGTCCGCGTGATTCTCATGGGCCCGGTCGACGCGCCCCTCAGCGCCGAGTTCTGCGGAGGAACGCACCTGAGCCACACTAGCCAGGTCGGCCCGTTCAAGATCCTCTCGGAGGAGTCGGTGGCCAAGGGCGTGCGGCGGATCACGGCGTTGACCGGCCGGGAGGCCGTCAGGCACGGCCAGCAGACCGACGCGATCCTGCGGGCCGCCTCGATGGCCCTGCGGATCAAGCCGGAGGACCTGCCCGAGCGAATCGCGGCCCTCCAGAAGGAGATCAAGGAGCTGCGGAGGCGCCGCGCGGAGGCCCCCGCGCAGGCAGCCGAGTTCGCGCCGGACGTGACGCTGGACTCGCCGGCGGGCGAGGTGCTGATCGGGACGTTCCCCCGTGGCGACCCGGCGGCCATGCGAAGCGAGTGCGACCGCCAGCGGCAGAAGGGCGCCGCGGCGGTGCTGCTGGCCTCGGCCGCCGAGGGCAAGGTCACGCTGGTGGCGATGGTCGCCGACCAGCTCGCCAAGGAAGGTAAGCTCGTTGCGAACCAATGGGTTAAGGCCGTCGCGGCGGTGGTGGGCGGCGGCGGCGGCGGGCGGGAGACGCTCGCCCAAGCCGGCGGGAAGCTGCCCGGGAAGCTCCCCGAGGCCCTCCAGGTCGCCGCGTCGTGGGCAAGAGAAAGACTGACATGAAGTTGCGGCAGGCGCCCCGGCGCGCAGGGCGGCGTTTTTGCTTGACAAAGCCCCGGGAGCGACCTAGGGTCCCCCCTGCGTCGACGGCGGCGCAGATGCGGCGTTCGCCCGGAAGGCCGTGCGCCGTAAAGACATTGAAAAGCAAGGATTAGATCGATGCTCCCGAAGCAGAAGTTGTCTCGGGCCCGTACGCGGCGGCGACGGAGTCATCACGGCATCCGTCCGGTGAACTGCGCCGATTGCCCAAACTGCAACTCTCCGAAGCTGCCGCACGCGGCCTGCGACAACTGCGGCTACGTGCGGCCGGGGCTGACCCTGGAGATCAAGAAGGAGAGTTAGTCGATGCGAATCGGCATCGATGCGATGGGAGGCGATCGCGCCCCCGCCGCGCAGGTTCAAGGCGCGTTGGCTGCCGACAAGCTGCTCTCCGCAGGAGATCGCGTCGTTCTCATCGGCGACGAGGCGGCGATCCGGCGGTGCCTGGGCCAGTTCCCCGGCCGGCGCGACCACATCGAGATCCACCCCACCAGCCAGGTCATCGCCATGGACGAGTCGCCGGTGGAGGCGCTGCGGTCCAAGCCCGACAGTTCCATCGCCGTCCTGGCCCGGATGCACCGCGACGGGGAGATCGACGCGTACATCTCGGCGGGCAACACGGGCGCGTGCGTGGCCGCGGCGCAGATGCGCCTCCGCCGGCTCCGCGGCGTGATTCGCCCGGGCATCGCGATCATCACGCCGACGCCTCGCGGCCCGGTGGCGGTCTGTGACGTCGGGGCCAACGTGAACTGCCGCCCGAGGCACCTCCAGCAGTACGGCCTGATGGCCTCGGTGTACGTGGGGGCCATGTGCGGCGTTCGCCAGCCGCGCGTCGGCCTGCTCAGCATCGGCGAGGAGGAAGGCAAGGGCAACGCCCTGGTCCGCGAGACGCGGGAGCTGCTCAAGAGCGACCCGGGCACCCGCTTCGTGGGCAACGTGGAAGGCCGGGACCTCTTCTGCGGCGTTTGCGACGTCATGATCTGCGAGGGCTTCGTCGGCAACGTGGTCCTGAAGCTGATGGAGGGGATGGCCAGCAGCATCAGCGAGGGCATCGTGCGGGAGCTGACGGCGTCCATGCCGCAGCACGCGCGGGCGATCCGCCACAAGTCAGCCGACCTGCTGAACAAGTACGACTACAACGAATACGGCGGCGCGCCGCTGCTGGGCGTGGCGGGGATTTGCATCATCTGCCACGGCGCCAGCGACGAGCGCGGCATCATGAACGCCGTCCGCGTGGCGAAGGAATTCGCCAGTCATCAAGTCAACGAACAGATCACGGAGCTGATCTCCCAGGGACAAAGGAACGCGCATGGCTAGGCCCGTTCGTGCCGCCATCACGGGACTCGGCGTGGCCGTCCCGGACCGGGTGATGACCAACGAGGACTTCGAGAGGTTCCTCGACACGTCCGACGAGTGGATCACCAAGCGGACGGGCATCAAGGAGCGGCGGATCGTCACCGCCGGGCAGAGCACCGCGACGCTCGGGACCGCCGCCACCCGGGCGGCGCTGGCCGACGCCGGCCTCGAGCCGACCGACCTGGACCTGATCATCTGCGCCACCGTCACGCCGGAGCTGATCTTCCCGGCCACCGCCTGCATCATCCAGAGCAACCTCGGGGCGACCGACGTGCCGGCGTTCGACCTTTCGGCGGCGTGCAGCGGGTTCGTCTACGGCCTGAGCATCGCCAGCAAGTTCATCGAGACACGGATGTACCGCCGGATCCTGGTCCTCGGGGCCGAAACGCTCAGCCGCTTCGCCGACTACACCGACCGCTCCAGTTGCGTCATCTTCGGCGACGGCGCCGGCGCCGTCGTGCTGGAGCCCACCGACAAGCCCGACCACGGGCTGCTGTACTCCGTGCTCCACGCCGACGGGGACGGCTGGGACTACATCCACGTCCCGGCCGGGGGGTCCCGCCAGCCCGCGACGCCGGAAACCGTCAAGAACCACGGGCACTACATCAAGATGCGCGGGCGGGACGTCTACAAGTTCGCCGTCGAGAAGATGCAGTGGCTGCTGGGCGACTGCATGGCCAAGTGCGCCCTGACCGTGGACGACGTGGACCTGGTCGTGCCGCACCAGGTCAACATCCGGATCATCCAGTCGGCGGCCCAGAAGTTCAACTTCCCCATGGAGAAGGTGTTCGTGAACATCGACCGCTTCGGCAACACCTCCTCGGCATCGATTCCCCTGGCGATGCAGAACGCCCGCGAGGCCGGGCTCATCGGCCCCGGCTCGACGCTGCTGCTGGTGGCCTTCGGTGCCGGGCTGACGTGGGCCGGGGCCGTCGTCCGCGTGTGACCCCCGGCAGGTGGCTGACCATGAGCATCGCATTCCTCTTCCCCGGGCAGGGAGCCCAGAAGGTGGGCATGGGCCGCGACCTCCACGAGGCCTTCCCCGCCGCCCGGCGCGTCTTCGACGAGGCCCGGGCCGCCACCGGCCTGCCGCTTGAGACGCTCTGCTTCGAGGGCCCGGAGGAGGAGCTGGCCCGAACGGACATCTGCCAGCCGGCCATCTTCACCGTCTCGGCGGCGACGCTGGCCGTCCTCGGCGACCTGCTGGGCGGCGAGCGACTCGAGGCCCTTCGCCCGTCGTACGTGGCCGGGCTGAGCCTGGGGGAGTACACCGCCCTGTACGCCGCCGACGCGATCGACCTCCAGCCGGCGGCGAGGCTCGTCGCCCGGCGGGGGGAGCTGATGCAGCAGGCCGCCACGGCCGTGCCCTCCGGCATGGTCGCCATCGCCGGCCTCGACGAGGCCCGCGCCCGGCAGCTCGCCCAGGCCGCCGCCGCCGACCAGCCGCTGACCTGCGCCAACTTCAACTGCCCCGGCCAGATCGTCCTGTCCGGCGCGATCGAGGCGTGCCGGCGGGCGCAGGAGATGGCCGCCGACTTCGGCGCCAAGGGCGCCGTCCCGCTGAAGGTAGCCGGCGCGTTCCACAGCGAGATCATGGCCCCGGCCGCCGAGACGTTCGCCGAGGCGCTCGACGAGGTCGATTTCCGCGACCCGAAGACGCCCGTGGTGGCCAACGTGGACGCCGAGCCCTACGCCGACGCCGGGGACATCGCCGGCAAGCTGCTGGCCCAGTTGACCTCGGCGATTCGCTGGCAGCAGTCGATGGAGCGGCTGCGGGCCCGCGGCGTGGAGACGTTCTACGAGATCGGGCCGGGGCGCGTCCTGGCCGGGCTGATGCGCCGGATCGACCGGCGCGCGAACGTCATCAGCCTGAACTCCCGGCAGGCCGTGGAAGCCCTGGCCCAGACGTGACTTGACGTATTGCGATCGGAGAAGCACCGCATGGCGAACAAGGCGGAAGACAGCGCGGACGGGAAGGTCGCCATCGTGACGGGCGCCGCCCGGGGCATCGGGCGCGAGATCACCCGCGAGCTGCTGGGCATGGGCATGACGGTGGTGGCCGCCGACCTCCGCGACGACCTGTTCGCGGAGATGGCCGGCGACCTGGGCGAGCCGGGCGAGCGGCTCGACTGCCGCAAGCTCGACGTGACCGACAGCGAGGGCTTCGCCGCCCTGGTCGAGGCCGTCGTGGAAACCTACGGGCGCGTCGACGTGCTGGTCAACAACGCGGGCATCACCCGCGACGGCCTGCTGATGCGGATGGAGGACGCCGACTGGGAGGCCGTGCTGAAGGTCAACCTGTTCAGCGCGTTCTACGGCACGCGGGCGGTCGCGCGCCACATGGTCCGCCAGCGCAGCGGCTGCATCATCAACATCTCCAGCTACTCCGGGCTGGAGGGCAACCGCGGGCAGGCGAACTACTCGTCCAGCAAGGCGGGGCTGCTCGGGTTGACCAAGACGACGGCGATCGAGCTGGCCGGCAAGAACGTGCGGTGCAACGCCGTGGCGCCGGGGTTCATTCGGACCGAGATGACCGACGCGCTGCCCCAGCAGGCCAAGGACGTGGCCCTGTCGTTGATCCCGATGAAGCGGATGGGCGAGGCCCGCGACGTGGCCCGGGCGGTGGCGTTCCTGGCCTCCGCCGCCGCCGGGTACATCACCGGGCAGGTCCTCAGTGTTGACGGCGGCATGCATACATAGACAATCGGGTGCGGCGGGAAGGATGGTGTTGCATGGCCTGCCCGGCCACGCTATAGTACCCCGCCCGCACGAGGCGAATAGAATCGCTGGGTGAGACACAAGGCGCATACGGACTCTTCTGGGAGGTGACGAACGTGCCCAGGAAAACAACCAAGAAGGCGGCAAAGGCCAAGAAAGCGACGCCCAAGGCGAAGAAGAAGGTCGCCAAGAGCAAGGCCGTGAAGGCCAAGGCCAAGAAGGCGCCCGCCAAGGAGGCCAAGGCCGCAAAGCCACCCGCCAAGCGCGCCGCCGCCGAGGCCGCCCCCAAGCCCGAGGCCGTCGAGGAAGCCCGGGGCGTCGCCGAGGACGACGAGATCAAGGCCAAGGTCATCAGCATCGTCGCCAATCACATGACGGTGGACGAGACGGAGATCACGCGCGAGACGTCCTTCGTCAACGACCTGAACGCCGATTCTCTCGACACCGTCGAGCTCGTCATGGACTTCGAGGATGCCTTCGAGCTGAGCATCCCCGACGAAGAGGCCGAGAAGATCCAGACCGTCGGGCAGGCGATCGACTACATCAAAGAGCACGCCAGCAAGGCCTGAGGCCTGAGGGACCACGTCTGATGGCCAAGCGCCGCGTCGTAGTGACGGGTCTGGGAACGGTCAATCCCCTCGGGCGCGACGTCGAGGAGTTCTGGGCGGCGCTGCTGGCCGGCAAGAGCGGCATCCGCCCCATCCAGCGGTTCGACGCCAGCGCGTTCTCCTCCCGGATCGGCGGGGAGGTCCGGGACTGGCAGACCGTCCCCTCCGACCTGATCGACTCCCGCGAGGCGCGGCGGATGGACCGGTTCGCGCAGTTCGCCGTGGGGGCGGCGATCGAGGCGGTGGCCGACAGCGGCCTGGACTTCGCCAGGGAGGAGGCCTCCCGCTGCGGGGTGATCGTCGGCACCGGCATCGGCGGGCTCCAGGAACTGGAGGACCAGCACAAGCGGATGCTGGACAAAGGCCCCAAGCGCGTCAGCCCGCTGACCGTGCCCAAGCTGATGGGCAACGCCGCCGGCGGGAACATCTCGATGATCTGGCACCTGCGCGGGCCGAACTTCTGCACGTGCACGGCGTGCGCCTCGGCCGCCCACGCCATCGGGGAGGGCTACCGGACCATCCAGCAGAACGAGGCGGACGTGCTCATCTCCGGCGGCAGCGAGGCGGCCCTGACGCCCATCGGGCTGGCCAGCTTCTGTGCCCTCAAGGGCCTGTCCACGCGGAACGACGAGCCCGAGCGGGCCAGCCGCCCGTTCGACCGGCAGCGCGACGGCTTCCTGCTTTCCGAGGGCGCGGGGATCGTCATCCTCGAGGAGCTCAAGCACGCCCGCGCCCGCAAGGCGAGGATCTACGGCGAGTTGATCGGCTACGGCTCCAGCGCCGACGCCTACCACATCACCGCGCCGGACCCCGAGGGCACCGGCGCGGTCCTGGCCATGGAGGACGCGCTGCGCGACGGCGGGGTCGCGCCGGAGGACGTCGACTACATCAACGCCCACGGCACGAGCACCGAGCTGGGCGACATCTCCGAAACGCGGGCCATCAAGAAGACCTTCGGCCCCTACGCCAAAAAGGGGCTGATGATCTCGTCCACCAAGAGCGCCACCGGGCACCTGCTCGGCGCGTCCGCCGGCGTGGAGACCATCGCCTGCGCCAAGATCATGGAAGCCGGCGTCATCCCCGCCACGCTCAACCTCGATGACCCCGACGACGAGTGCGATCTCGACTACGTGCCGCTCGAGCCGCGCGAGGCCGAGGTGGACGTCATCCTCTCCAACAGCTTCGGCTTCGGCGGCCACAACGCCTGCCTGCTGATAAGGCGCCACAAGGGCTAGCCCGCCGACGCGACCCGCCCTCACTCCGCCGCGATCCGCGCCCGGACCCACGCCAGCGCCGCCCGGCGGCTGCGCAGGCGCAGGCTCAACTGCTCGTCGTAGGCCTCGCGCAGGAGCCGGCCGAGGCGCGGTCCCTCCGGCAGGCCCATCGCCAGCAGGTCGGCGCCGGTCACGAACGCCCCCGGCAGCGCCGCGCCGCCGGGGATCTGCCTCCGGCGCCCCGCGATGCGGCGGGCGCAGCGCGCGGCGCCGGTCTCCGCCCGCTCGCGCCAGCGCCACAACGTCCGGAGGCGCTCGAAGTGCTCGTGGCCGACCAACTTGCGGAACTCGGCCAGCGGCATCTCCCCGGCGCGCCGCCAGTCGTCGCGGCGGGCGGCCATCCATTGCAGCGCGTCGCGCAGGTCGTTCGACGCCCCCCACCGCCGGACGATGCCGCGGATCGCCCGCGGCGGCTGGTCCATCAGCAGGGCGCCCAGGACGAGCGTCAGGTCCCTGCGCGCCGCGACGCGGCGGATGCGCTCTCGGGCGGCCCGCTCGAGCGCCGGCGCCTCGCCCAGCTCCGGCAGGACGTGCCGCAGCAGCCGCAGCTCGGCCAGGCAGTCCAGCGCTGCAGCCGCGGTGGGCTCCGAGAGCATCTTGACCAGCTCGTCGAAGACCCGCTCCCCGCTGACGGCGACGATCCTGTGGGCGTGCTTCTCGATCGCCCGGCGGGTGGCCGGGTCGATCTTGAAGCCCAGGCGGACGGCGAAGCGCGGCGCCCGGAGCATCCGCAGGTAGTCCTCGGAGAACCGCTCGTCGGGGCTGCCGATCGTGCGGACCACGCGGCGGCGCAGGTCGCGCCGCCCCCCGACGTGGTCGATCACCTCCTCGGCGACGGGGTCGTAGAACATGCCGTTGATCGTGAAGTCCCGGCGAAGGGCGTCCTGCCTCGGGGAGCTGAACCGCACCGCGTCGGGCCGCCGGCCATCGCTGTAGGACACGTCGCTGCGGAACGTAGCCACCTCGACCGTCCGCCCGCGCCGGATCACCATCGCCACGCCGAACTTCGCCCCGACCAGCAGCACGCGGCGAAAGAGGCCCGCGACCTGCGGCGGCGTGGCGTCGCTGGCCACGTCGTAGTCCGCCACGCGCCGCCCCAGCAGCATGTCCCGCACGCACCCCCCGGCGAACAGCGCCTGGAAACCCGCCTCGCGCAGGCGCCGCACCACCCACAACGCCGTCGCCTTGTCCGCCGGCTGCGCCATGATGCGTATTCTACCGATCCTGAGCCGTCGCGACAGGCCGGGCCCGTCCCGCGGGCCGGGCCCGCGCGAATGCCCGCGCCGCTGCCCGCGTCCACGGGATGGGTGCATTGCCCGAGCCGCGGAGCTACACTGCTCGTGCGGCGGGGCGACCGGCCCGGCGCGGAGACGGACGCAGGAGACGGCGGGACCGCCGGGGAGGAGACATTCATGGCGCTGGACTGCCCGCGATGTGCCGGCTCGAAGCTGAAGCCCGTCCGGGAGAAGCGAACGGGGCTGACGCTCGGGCTCTGCCCCAAGTGCGGGGGGCTGTGGTTCGGCGGGGGCGACCTGCCGAGGATGCTGGGCGTTCCCGCCGCGGCATTCCAGCCGCCCGAGGACACGCTCCACGTGCGCCGCCGATGCCCCGTCGGCGGGCAGCGGATGTGCGCGCTGCGCTTCCCCAACACGCTCTCGGAGATCGAGATCTGCGAGACGTGCCTCGGCGTCTGGCTCGACGAGGGCGAGTACGAGAAGATCCGCGAGGCGCTGCGGCGGTGACCGCCGGCGGGCTCACGGCCGCTTCGGCGCGCCCGGATGGTACAGCTCCAGCTCCCACAGGCGGGCGGTCTCGCCGTGGCCGGCGGTGATCAGCAGGCGCAGGCGACGGGTCGTGACCGGGGCGAAGCGCGCGTGCCAGTCGATCCTCGTGTTGCCGGCCACCTTCGTGCCGGGCACGTCCTGCCAGGCGGCCCCGTCGTGCGTCTGGAGGACGAAGTCGCGGATCGGGTCGCCCGCCCCGCCGCGGTTGGAGTAGCCGGTTACGATCCGCGCGGCGCTGACCGTCCGGGGCGCGTCCCACGCCAGCTCGACGTGCTGGGGCATGGTTCGTCGGCTGACCCACCGGCCGGCGTTGCTGGCGATGTCGACGCGCCCGTCGTTGATGTGCTTCGCCGGGTACCTGCCGTTTTCGAAGAGGCTGGAGACGCTCACCGTCGCGGCGCGTGCCAGGTTCGCCCCCGCGCCGTCGAGCCACGCCGGCGGCTCGAGCTTGCCCGCGCCGCGGCGCCGCCCGCCCCCCGGCGGCGGGCTCGTCACCGGCGGCAGCGTGCCCACGCCCTTGCGCATCGCCGCCTGGAGCTGGGCGAGGCAGTCCCCGAAGACGCCCCGCGGCGTCGTGTCGTACGCCCGGCAGACGGACGCCGCCATCCCCACCACCTCGCCCATCATCGCCGTCGTCCGCATCACCCGCACCGTCCCCAGGGCCTCGTGCGTGACGCTGATGCACCGCCCGGCCATGAACAGGTTCTCCACGTTCCGCGAGTAGAGGCAGCGGTAGGGGATCCAGTACGGCGTCTTGAACCGCGCGTGGTGCGCCCGCGAGAGGAAGGCGTCGTCGCCGAAGTGTTTCGCGGATTCGGGCGTCGCGAGGTGCAGGTCGATGCTCCAGGTGCACGGCACGGCCGGGTCGGGCCATTCCTTGCCGCCCAGGACGTGCTGCTTGGTGACGACGACGTCGCCGAGCAGCCGACGGCTCTCGCGCTTGCCGGCGACGTAGGCCGCCCACTCGAGCTTGTGGTTGGGGTACCTCCCATGGACGTTCTTCAACGCGTCCCACGTGCCGTACATGCCGCGCAGGTTGTTGTCGCGGATGTGCTCGCCCTTCTCGAACGGGTCGTGGTTGAAGCCGCTCTCCCAGGACCAGATCCCCAGGCGCGACGGGATCTTCTTGTCGGACATGTCGTGGGCCCACGGGCATCGCGGGAAGGTCTGCGGCCCGCCCGCCTCGGCGATGCGCCACATGTTGCTTCGGCCCATGTGCCCCTTGCGGGTCATCTCCCAGTCGGCCCCGGCGAGGGAGCCGATGGACCCGTCGCCCGTGCAGTCGGCGAAGAGCTTGCCGAAGAACCGCCGCTCGCGGCCGGTGACGATGTGCCGCGCGTCGACGGCGGCGATGCGCTTGCCCTTGGTCACGGTCCGGAAGGCGTGGTGGTTCAGGAACAGCGAGATGTTCTTCTCCGCCCGGACGACCTTGAGCTTGCGGTCGTCCCCGAACTCGGAGGTCTTGCCCGGCGAGCCCTTCGCCCGCGGGCCGAACTCCCGGTCGATGTCGCCGATCCGCGGGTACGGCTCGAAGTTCGTCCCCCCGCCGCGCCACACGCGGACCTCGCTGCTATTGTTGCCGCCCAGGACCGGGCGGTCCTGGATCAGCGCGACCTTCACGCCCAGCCGCGCCGCCGCCACCGCCGCACAGATCCCCGCGTTGCCCCCGCCGACGACCACCAGGTCGAAGTCCCCCTCTTTCGGCGGCTCGGCCGGGAGACCCAGCATCTTCCGTCGAAAGCCCGACAGGGCGTCCGCCTCATCCGGCGGCGCGAAGCCCTTCTCGTTCGAGAAGCAGATCGCGTCGCAGCGGCCCTCGAAGCCGTCCAGGTCGTGCAGGGCAACGGTCACCTGCGTGCCGGCCACCGTGACCGTCCCGCCGGCCTGCCAGTGCCAGTCGCGCCCCTTCATGCCGAAGGTCGCCTTCAGCGCCGTGCCGTCGACCAGGACCTGAAAGCGCCCCGCCGTGCCGGGCGCCTTGGACATCCACACCCAGTCGCGTGTCCGCACCCATACGCGGTACGCGCCGTCCGCCGGCAGCGTCACCGTCGTCTCGGCGTCGGCCACCGGCTCGCCCAGCCCGTGGGCCAGCAGGAACGACGAGCCCATCCGGTCCATGAACTGCTGATCGATCACCCACCCGCCGGTCTTCTGGAACGCCTCGGCCTCAAGGAGCACCGTCCCCGCCCGAGCGGCGGCGGAACCGACGGACAGCACGCCTGCCACCAACGCGAACTTGAGGGTCGCCATCATGGGGATCTCCTGACGGTTGTCTCTACCGCACGCTCATTGAACCGCGGGCCGGCGCCTTGCGCTCGCGCGAAGACTCGGGATCGCGCACGGGGGCTCGCGGAAGCCCGCGGAAGCCCACAGAAGCCCACGGGCCGCCGCCCGTGGGCGTGGGGATGGTCCAAACCGGGTAGATGGTTTGCGCTTGGAACCGGGCACGTGGTTTGCGAATTGTAGAGGGCACGCGCCGCGGCGGCGGAACCGCCCCGCGCGCAACCGGTTTCATAGCGTAGCGATGGAGGCCCGGCGCGAATGCGGATCCTCTCCGGCAAGCACAAGGGGCGCAGGCTCCTGCCGCCTCCGCCGGGCAGCGCCACCCGCCCGATCACCGGGGCGGCGAAGAAGTCGCTGTTCGGCATGCTGGGCGGACGGGTCGAAGGCGCCCTGGTGGTGGACCTGTACTGCGGCACGGGCTCGCTGGGGCTCGAGGCCCTGTCGCGCGGAGCGAGGTGGTGCGCGTTTGCCGAGCGTGACCGGAGCGTGCTCGCCCGGCTGCGGCGGAACATCGAAGCCATCGGGGCGGCCGACCGGTGTGCCGTCTGGGCCGGCGACGTCACGAAGCACCTGGCCGGGCGGCTGGCCGGGCTGGACGCGGCGGTGGACCTGGCCTTCGTCGATCCGCCCTACGCGACGGCCAGGCGATGGTCCTGGCCGGTGGCGGGCAGTAGAATCTTCGCGCCGCTGGCGAGTCGGCTCGCCGAGCAGGCCCCGGTGGTTCTCCGCCTGCCGGCGGGGGCCGAGCCGCCCGAGGGGCTCGGCGGTCTGGCCGTCCGCCGAACGAGAACGTATGGCGACATGGTCCTGGCCCTGCTGGGACGAGCCGAAGCGACGTAGATGGCAAAATCCGCGTACGAATACTTCGAGCCCGACCGGGTCGCGAAGCTGAAGAACCTGAGCCTGCTGGCCCGGCAGGCGGTGGAGGGGTTCATCTCGGGCCTGCACCGCAGCCCGCACAAGGGCTTCTCCGTCGAGTTCGCCGAGCACCGGGAGTACACCGCCGGCGACGACCTTCGCCACCTGGACTGGGTCGCCTGGGGGCGCACCGACCGCTACTACATCAAGCAGTACGAGCAGGAGACCAACCTGCGGGCGTACATCCTGCT
>CAZXOC010000170.1:0-15974 GCA_964642165.1 uncultured Planctomycetaceae bacterium
CAAGACCCGCCATCCGGGCCTGCTTCCGTTCCTCTGCGGTAATGCCTTTGCCGTCCATGACGCATCTCCTGCAACCAGTAGGCGCCTAAGTCTATATATATAAAGAAGTAATATGACGGCAGGGGCAGATGTCGCGCGCCCTGCCCGAAAGGACGGTACTACTACTTCCGTGTTTCTTGTTCTCCTGGCGAGATTCTGCCGGCGAAGAGCCGTCATGCCGCGGCGACCGCAGGGCTTACGGCGTGCGCGTCCGACAGGCTTCTGTGCCGGGGGTTAGGAGGCGCGGGGGGCCTTGCCCGACCGGCTCCGGTCTCTTGGCTACGGACCACTTGGGTTGCGGGCAGAGCCCGCGTTGTGATTTCTCCGCCGCGTCTTGTCGGCCGGCCGGCCAGACGCGAACAATTCCACCGAGGGGGGCATCGAAGGCGGCGGGCTCGCCCGTGGACCTGCCAGGCACGGCCGCCGCACCGAAAGGAGTCGCCGATGAACGTCACGACCGTAGGCGAGATCCTGCAGCAAGCCCGGAAGCTGGAAGCCATGGCGGCCGACTGCTGCGGCGCTTTGGCCGACCAGGCCGCGAACCACGAGGTGCGGATGCTCGCGGCGTACCTGGGGCGGCACCACAGGCGTCTGGCCGAGACGTTGGGCGAGCTGCCTCGGGAGGAGCACGGCCGGATCTGCTCCGTGCCGATTCCGTACGGCCCGCAGCGGGCGGACTTCCGCCAGGTCGAGCACATGGCCCTGCCCGCGGATGCCACGACGGAGCAGGTCCTGGCCGCCGCGATGCGCCTCGACGAGGGCCTGGTCGCCCTCTACCGGCAGGTCGCCCGTCAGGGCGTCAGCGCCGAGGTGAAGGATCTCTTCGAGGCGCTCATCCGCTTCGAGGAAGCGGACGAGGTCGAGCTGCGGAAGCTCAAGGCCATGGGCTGCGCCTGAGACGCCGCGCGCTACCGGACGAGGCGCCCGGCGAGTCCGTCCGGCGTGACGGCCTCGATGCGGACACGGACGACGCGCCCGGTGAGGTCGGCGTCGTCCGGGGCGGGGAAGGTGACGGTGAGGTAGCGGCCCGTCATGGCGACGCGTTGCCGGCCGGCGCCGCGCGGGCGCTCGACGAGGGCCTCGAGCGTCTCGCCGACGAACCGGCGGCGGAAGGCCCGGGCCAGCTCGCCCTCCAGTTCGGCCAGTTCGGCCATGCGCCGCTTCGCGACGTCCGGCGAGGGCGCTTCCCGACGGACCTGCCAGGCGGCGGTGCCCTCGATGGGGCTGAAGGGGAAGGCGTGGATCTTGGCGAAGCCCGCGTGGCGCGCGGCGTCCAGCGTGGCGGCGAAGTCCTCGGCGCCCTCGCCGGGGAAGCCCACGATCACGTCGGTGGTGATGGCCGGACGGTCCAGCGCCGAGCGAATCCGCTCGATGGTGCGGCGATAGTCGTCGACCGTGTACTGACGGTTCATCCGCTGGAGGACCCGCGGCGAGCCGGACTGCAGCGGCAGGTGGAAGTGGGGCGCGGCCTGGGGCAGGTCGCGCACGGCGGCGAGCAGCTCGTCGGACACGTCGCCGGGCTCCAGGCTGCTGAGGCGCACGCGCCACAGCCCGTCGAGGCCGGCCACTTGCTTCAGCAACTCCGGCAGCGCCGACGGCGCGTCGTCCCACCGGCGTCGAACGGCCGTCGCCCGACCGAACGCGCCCAGGAAGACGCCGCAGAGGACGATCTCCTTGTGGCCGGCTTCGACGAGGCGGCGGCACTCGCGGAGGATCTCGCCGGGCTCCCGCGACCAGACGCGAGGCCGCGTGTACGCCACGATGCAGTACGTGCAGAACGCGTCGCAGCCGTCCTGGACCTTGACGAACGCCCGCTGGTGCGCGGCGAAGCGATCGATGGATCCGAGGCGCGCGGTGCCGGGCACATTGGCCTTGACCGCGGCGGTCCGGCGCGTTCTGATGGAGTCAGGCGAGGCGGTGATCCGGGCATCGCCGGCCGCACTCATAGATACGTCATCCCCACCTGGTCTTGCCGGCAGGTCCGGCGGGCCCGACGCCGGTTTTTCCGGCTCGCCGGCCCGGGAACGAAGCCGACAGGCCAACTGCTCGACCCGGGCGGCGACGTCGCCGTGGTGGCCGACGAGTGCGATGTTCGCGGGCGGCACGCCGAGTTCTGCCAGGACGCCGCGGAGCCGCCGGGCGTCGTAGTCGCTGTAGCATCCGGTGACGAGGACGGCTGCCCGGGGCGAACTGCGCACGGCGCGACGAAGGGCCTGGCGGCTCTTGCGCATGGCGGTGGCCGTGACGCAGCAGGTGTTGACAACCACGAGATCGACCGGCGCGGCGGGCTCGTCGGGATCGGCCGGCCGGAGCCCAACGCGGTGGAGTGCGGCGGCGATGGCCTGGCCGTCGTACTGGTTGACCTTGCAGCCGAGCGTGGTTATGCGGAATCGGCTCACGGCGGCGTCTTGGAAGCAGCGGCCGGACCGCCGCGGCGGTCGAATAATCGCTTGACGCGGAGTTGCCCGCCGCGCACATAGCGGATAAGATACCGCCCTGCCGCGGCGGCTCGCAGTCGGGCTCGCCATCGGATACACGAGTATGCGCTTGTTGAACCCGGCTGCGTTGGGAAGGTGTCGCCGGCCGAATGCCGCCGCGATGGCCCGGCGCCCGTCGAGGCGCCGATGCGAGCAGCCAAGGAGTGAGCATGGCAAGAGCAACGACCGTCTGGGGCATCGACATCGGGCAAGTCGCCCTGAAGGCCCTTAAGCTCCGTGAGCTCGACGGGCGGCTCCAGGTCGAAGCGTTCCAGGTCATCGAGCACGCCACGATCCTCTCCCAGCCGGACGCCGACGGCCCGGAACTCATCCGCGATGCCCTCCAGAAGTTCCTCGACAGCGAGAACGTCGCCGGCGCGCACGTGGCGATCGCCGTGCCCGGCCAGAGCAGCTTCTCCCGGTTCGTCAAGCTGCCTCCCGTCGAGAGCAAACGCGTCCCCGACATCGTCCGCTTCGAGGCCGAGCAGCAGATCCCCTTCCCCATCAACGAGGTGATCTGGCGGTACCAGACCTTCCGCGACCCCGACAGCCCGGACGTCGAGGTCGGCATCTTCGCGCTGAAGCGCAGCGACGTCGCCGAGATGCTCAACCACTTCAACGAGGTGAGCCTGCGGGTGGACACGGTTCAGACGGCCCCGCTGGCGCTGTACAACTTCATGACGTTCGACGAGCAGGTGGCCGGGGAAGGGGCCACGCTGCTGGCCGACGTCGGGGCCGATAAGACCGACCTGGTGGTCGCCGACAAGGGGCGGATCTGGACGCGAACGATCCAGATCGGCGGCAACAGCTTCACCGAGGCGCTGGTCAAGAGCTTCAAGCTGTCGTTCGACAAGGCCGAAAAGCTCAAGCGCACCGCCGCCAGCAGCAAGTACGCCCGCCAGATCTTCCAGGCGATGCGCCCCGTCTTCGCCGACCTCGTCCAGGAGATCCAGCGATCGGTCGGCTACTACACCTCGCTGCACCGCGAGACGCGTTTCAAGCGGCTGGTCGGGCTGGGCAACGGCTTCCGCCTGCCGGGGCTCCAGAAGTTCATCGAGCAGAACCTCAACGTCGACGTCGCCCGGATCGACAGCTACAACCGCCTGAGCCCCGCGCCGGGGGTCAACGCCCCCGCGTTCCAGGAGAACGTGCTGTCCTTCGCGGTGGCCTACGGCCTGGCCCTCCAGGGCCTGGCGCGGGCCGAGGTCGCCACCAACCTCCTGCCCGGAGAGATCCTCCGCAAGCGGCGCTGGGACCGGAAGCGCCCCTGGTTCGCCGCGGCGGCCGTCGCGATCCTCGCCGCCCTGTTCTGCCCCGGCTACCGCGCCCAGCTCGACAGCGGCACGCTCGAGGAGACGACCAACGCGAGAAACCTCCAAGAGGCGCGGCGGGTCGCCGGGGATCTCGACGGCCGGAAACGCGAGTGGCTCTCCGAGAAGGACAAGGGCATCAAGGAACGCGAGGAGATCAAAGGCTACGCGCGCCTGCTGGGCTACCGGGAGTTCTGGCCGGCGGCGCTGACGATGGTCCACCAGTCGGTCGAGGCCGTCGCCCCGAACCAGCCCCTGATCGAGGACCGCGGGCGCCTGCTGGAGTTGCCCCTGTCGTTGCGGGAGAGGATTCTGCGCACGGGGGACGACGAACCCGAGGCCGCGGAGCTGGACCTCGCGGCCGTCACGCTGCTGAGCGACGACGCCCAGAGAAGCCTCGCCAATCGCCTCGGGCAGAGCGCCATCGCCCTGCGGGCGACGGCCCGGACGCTCATCGCCGGGACCGGCGGGATCGTCGACGCCAATTCCGTTGCGGGCATGGACCTCGATACGCTCAAGCAGCAGGTCAAGCGACTGACGCTGGCCAGGAAGATCCAGGAGGTGGAGGCCTTCAAGAAGACCCCTCGGACGGAGCGGCTGGTCATCACGGTGGAGAAGCTGACCTCCAGCTACTACGCGGACCTTTCGGCCGCGCGGAGCAGCGCGCTGGTCGGGCTGGGGGGCACGCCCCGGGCGACGGGCGCGGCCGGTCCGGGCTTCCAGATCGAGATGACCGCCCGGACCCCCGTGCCGCAGGACCGCGCGAACACGATGGTGGCCGACCTGCGGCGCTACAGCAAGGCGCTGTGCCTGTGGCTGGGATCGGTGTCGGTCGAGGCGCACAAGGTCGACTGGCTGCCGACCCCGGGCGCCGGCGGCGGGGCGTACAAGTCGTCCAGCTCCACGGGAGGCACGCCGGAAGCCGGGGCGCCGAGGATCCCCGATCCCCTCTTCCCGGACGAGGACATGTCCAGGGACACCCGGTTCAAGGTCACCTGGTGGGTCGGGGTGACGGGGGACGGGATCACGATGACCGACGTGAAGAAGCGCCGGACCTACGAGCTGCTCCAGCCGGTGGACCTCCTGCCGGACCTGGAGCCGCCCCACGCGGAGAAGGCCGCCGAGCGCATCAAGGAACTGCCCGTCGGCTCGACGATCGTGGTCGAGGACTTCCAAAGGAAGTTCACGACGCCGTGGTACCGCGTGCGGGCAACGGACCCCAACGGCGGCACCCTCGGGGGAGGGTGGATTGACGGCGCGACGCTCGGCGAAGAAAAGGGCCAGAAGAAGGTCAAGGAAGCCAGCCAGACCCCCTGAGGCGGGGGTGGGAGAGACAGCGTATGCGGTTCATCCGCGAGCACATGTTTTACGTGGTTCTCGTCCTGGCGACGGCCGTCGGCGGCGTGATCGCCCTGCTCTACTACTTCGGCAGCGACCTGGACAAGAAGCTCTCCCAGCGAAAGGGCGTTTCCGGATCGCTGAGCGGTCTCGCCCGGAGGCGCCAGGAGAAGGTCAACGCCGCGACCGTCGTGAAGCTCAAGCAGAGCAACGAGCTGGTCCGCACGGCGGCCAAGGTGGCCGCCCAGGCCGCCAGCACCTTCAACCGCAGGGCCCTGCCGATCCTCCAGCTGACCGTCGAAGGGCAGACGGAGGACGCCTTCCCCATCCAGCCCACGCGGTACGTCGAGCTCAGCTTGACCTACAAGTTCATCAAGCAGTACGCCAAGGCCCTCGACGACATGCTGAACGACCCGGCGCTGCACCGCACGACCAAGGCCACCCCCCGGGAGACCAAGGTCGAGGCGGGCAAGCTGGCGGAGAAGTACAAGGACAAGGCCCTCGCCCAGGCCGTCAAGTCCATGAAGATCAAGAAGGCGGAGGCCGGGCGGGTCTTCATCGAGAACGACGCGGTCGACCGGTACTTCAGGACGGAGTTGAGCGCTCCCCCCGGCAAGCTGTGGCAGGCCCAGGTCAACCTGTGGGTGACGCGGGAGATCCTCCAGGCGATCATCACGACGAACGAGCAGTTGGCGGCTGAACGAGCCAGGGATGGCACGGGGCCCGCGCAGGCGAGCGTCCTGTCCTCCGCCGTGAAGCAGTTGTCCAGCCTCATCATCACCGAGCAGTTCTCGACGGGCCGGGGCGGCTTCGGCGGCGCGAGGGGCAGTCTCTCCGAGCGCGTCTCGACGGCCGATTTCGGCGTGATCGGCTACCAGTTCGTCGTGATCATGCCGACGCGGCACGTCCAGAGGCTCCTGCGGAACCTGATGGAGCAGAACTACCACACGGCGGTGGACCTGTCGATGGGCGAGGTGCGCCGCGGCGAGAACGCGCCGTACTACTACGGGACCGAGCCGGTGATGTCGGTGAGGATCACCGGCGAGATGCTCCTGCTGATGGACTGGACCCGCCCGCTGATGCCCCAGGAAGTCCAGGACCGGCTGCCGCGCAAGACCACCGGCTAGGCCGGCATCCGGATGTTGTCGTCGAACCGACGAGCTGCGAGGAGGCCGACGTATGGCCAAGGCCGATAACGTAAGTTTCCTGGAATCCCACATCGAGAAGATCGCGCTGCTGGCCTGCCTGGCGCTGCTGGGCGCGGCGGCGTACCATTGGCTCTTCTCGTCCCCCGTGGCCCTGACGGTGATTCCCCCCAGCGGCAGGGGCAAATCCATCCGGGTCTCGCCGAAGGAAGCCGATCAGGTCCTCAGCGACGCCGCGCAGAGCGTCCGGGACATGTGGGACCGCGCCGTCCAGCGGGTCGAGCCCGTGCCGGAATGGGCAGGAGGAGTCCTGGCGCTGCGCAAGATCGACCTGCCTCCCGAGCCGGTGGAGCTGGCCCTGCCGGGGCTCGAGCTGCGGCTGGAGGAAGAGGTCAAGGGGATCAAGAAGGTCAGGCTCAAAGACGTGCTGGCCGCCATGCCCCTGCCCGCCAAGCCCGTCGCCGCCGCCTACACGGAGCTGCCCAAGAGGATGCCCCTCGCAGACGCGCGCGTGGCTCGAGGCCTGGCGCTCTATCCCGCCAACCAGTTGGCCACCGCCTGGACGAACCTGCTCGGCCCGCACGGCGTCACCGTGCGGCTCGTGGCCAGGAAGATGATCGTCGAGTCCCAGGAGCGGCAGGCCGACGGCCAGTGGGGTCCTGTCCAGGTCGTCACCATCGCGCGCCGCCCGAGGGTCAATGCCGCCGGCGAGGAGCTCAAGCCGCCGGTCATCCCCGCGCTGGCTCCCGACGGCAAGAACGTCCAGGACGTGCGCGGCAAGCGGGACGAGCTGGCCCAGCCGACCTGGCAGGAGTACATTCTCCGGCCGGAGTACTACCAGATCTACCTGCCCGTCCGCGGCGGATGGGTGGACTGGAAGGTGCACCTGCCGACGGTCACGCGCCAGGCGGGGGACGCCGTGGTCCTTTTCCACGACGAAGGGACGATGAAGGTCGGCAGCAGCTACCGCTACCGCGTCAAGCTGGTGTTCGTCAACCCGATCCTGACCTACGAGGGGGCGGTCAAGCCGAAGGACATCGGCGACACGCGGGTCGCGGAGGTCGCCACGCAGTTCAGCGGCTGGTCCGACCCGGTCTCGGTGACGCGGGAGGTGCACTTCTTCCTGACCGGGGCCAGCGAGACCACGAGACAGATGACCGTGACCGTCTACGTGCACAAGTGGGGGCAGTGGGTCAAGCAGACGTTCCAGATCAAGCCGGGCGACGCCATCGGCGGCAAGAAGAGCGTCGACATGATCCACCCGCTCGGGCAGCCGGGCGAGACGACCCGCGTGGAGGTGGACTTCTCGACCGTCGCGGCGGCGCTTCGCTTCCACTTCACGAAGGTCCTGATGGAGCGGGGGAGCTTCCGGAGGCGGGCCCCCGAGCTGCTGTACGTCGACAAGGACGGGAAGCTGGCGTCCCGAATCCTGCCCCTCGACAGCGATGACACGCTGCGCCAGGAGCTGGAGAAGCTGGTCAAACAGGCTCGCGGCGGGTAGGCGAACCGCCCGCTCGGCGGCGGGATTTTTCCGCTTGCAATCCCGTTTGCCGCTGGCGTATGATCGCCGCCCAAACGAGGCTTCCGCGCGGTGAGCTTATTGCTATCGGCACAGATCGGCGGACTTCTTCAGGAGATCCGGTGGCGTGTGACTGTGAGTTCTCGGCCAAGGAAGGATGCATGGGCCGTGTCGGCGCGAGGTGCCCCGTGATGGCCACCCCGCCGTGAGCGATATAGACGGTGCATCGACGCCCATCCTCGGGCAGGGCCAACTGGTGCAGGCTTTGTTTTCGCAAAGGAGTATCGCAGTGTTGATTGGACGCCGATCTCTCTCCCCCGCCTGGGTTGCCGTGGGCCTGCTGCTGGCCGGTGCCGCGGCGATCGCCCAGGACGCCGCCTCCGATCAGGCGAAAGTCCTGCTCAAGCAGGGCGTCGCCGAGTACAAGGCCCTGAAGTTCAAGGAGGCCCAATCCACCTTCCTGAGGGTCAAGGACCTCCTCAAGCAGAACGCCGGCGCCCTGCCGGCGGCCGGCAAGAAGCAGGTCGATGACTACCTCACCCGGGTCCCCGGCGCCATCCGCAAGCAGTACGCCGCGACGGAGACCTACCGCAGCGCCGAGCAGGCCTTGGCGGCCGGGAAGCTCGACGAGGCCATCCAGGGCTTCGCCCGCGCGGCGACCAGCGAGTTCCTCAACGAGGCCACCCGCCGCGACGCCCGGGCCCAACTGGCCCTCGCCCAGCAGCGAAAGGAGGCGAAGGCCGTAGCCGCTACGGTGCCCGCGCCGGCCGCGGTGCCCGCGCCGGCACCCGTGCCCGCGCCGGCACCCGTGCCCGCACCGGCACCGGTGGCCACGCCTGCCCCGACGCCCACGCCGAAGCCCGCCCCCGTCGCGAAGCCGACGAGCCTGCTGGCCGACGTCCGGCAGCGCAAGGCCAAGGCCCAGGAGCTGCTCAACCGCGGCAAGAAGGCCCTCGATAACAAGGACTTCGACACCGCGGCGCGCTACTTCCAGAGCGCCAAGGGGCTCGACCCCGGCCTGGTGGAGGCCGACCAACTCCTGCGGTTCGCCTCCGAGCACGTCTCGCTGATGACCACCAGCCGCGCCGGGATCCTCAGCCGGTTGCAGCGCAGGAACCTGGTGGCCAAGCAGGCCGCCATGGTGGACATCCACAAGGCCCTCCAGCAGGCCGCCGACGCGCTGGGCGCGGCGGACAACGCCGCCGCCTTCCAGAGCGCCGAACAGGCCGCCCGCGTCGCCAAGGACACCCTGACGGCCAACAAGAGCTTCTTCGGGGCCCTGGAGTACCGCAACGTCCTGGCCCGGATCGAGAACGAGCAGAACCGAATCGCCGTGCGGCGGGACGCCTTCAACAAGGCCGAGGCCGCCGCCGAGGCGCGCGAGATCGAGCGCATCAAGGCCCAGCGCCGCCTGGAGCAGGAACGGGAACGCCTCCGCAAGATCGCCAAACTGACCCACCAGGCCAAGGACCTCCGCTCACAGCAGAAGTACGACAAGGCCCTCGAAATCGTCCAGCAGGTCCTCCTGATCGACCCCAAGAACCGGTGGGCCAAGCAGGAAAAGGGCTCCCTGGTCGAGATGGACATCCTGGCCAAGAGCAAGATCTCCGCGCAGCACCAGCAAGTCGAGGAGGCCAGGGCGATCCTCGACACGCGCCGGTCGGAGATCCCCTGGCACATCCCGCTGCGATACCCGGAGAACTGGAAGCAGCTCTCGGAGGAGCGCAAGGAGTTCCAGGCCTCGGCGGCCGGCGAGTCCGTCGTCGACGCCGCCCTCCGCGAAAAGCTCAAGCGCGAGATCGAGCGCCTGAGCTTCGCCGATATCGACTTCAAGGACGTCGTCCAGTTCCTGCGGGAGTACTCCGACGCGAACATCCACGTCAACTGGCGTGCCCTTCAGGCGGCCGGCATCGAGATCAATACCAAGGTCACCGTGGACGTGCGGAAGATCAGCGTCAAGCGGGCGCTGGACCTGGTGCTGTCGGACGTCAGCGGCGCCGCGGCCGGCGACGCCGCCGAACTGCGCTACGTCATCGACGAGGGCGTCCTGGTCATCTCCACGAAGGCGGACCTGGCCCGCGTGCCCATCCGCCGCGTGTACGACATCCGCGACCTGCTCGTGCCCGTGCCCGACTTCATGGGCCCGCGGATCGAGATGGAGGAGGCCACCCAGCAGTCCTACAACACCGGCACGACCAGCTCCACCGGCGGCATCTTCGAGGCCGAGGAGTACCGCGAACGCCAGGAAGAGGAGGAGATCACCAAGGAGAAGCTCACCGAGGAGTTCGTCAAGCTGGTCCGCAACGCCATCGACCGCGACTCCTGGGGCGATGAGGAAGGCGGCGGGCCCGGAACCGGGTTCATCCAGGTCCTCAACGGGCAGCTCGTGGTGACCCAGACGGCCGAAAACCACCAGGCCCTCTCCGAGCTGATCGAGAAGCTCCGCGCCGCCCGGACCATCCAGATCACCATCGAGGCCCGCTTCATCGTCGTCGACACCGGCTTCCTCAACAGCGTGGGGGTGGACCTGGACTTCTACTTCAACCTCGGCACGAACATGAACCGCGCCGACGGCGGGATCGTGACCGACCCGTGGACCGGCTCGACCGTTCCGACCTACACCGACCAGTCCGGGAACGTCATCTCCAGCTTCCCGGTGCTGGGCGCCACCCCGTGGTACGGCAACCGCCCGGGCAATGCGAAGTACAGCCCGATCGGCGTCAAGCAGGGCTCGGCCTCCTTCATCAGCGGCATCCAGACGCTGGTGGGCAGCAACGTCGGCCTGGCGGTGGACGACAACGGTCCGGCGATGAGCATCGGCGGGACCTTCCTGGACGACATCCAGGTGGACTTCCTCATCCAGGCCACCCAGGCCCACGTCTCGACCCGGCAGCTCACCGCGCCGAGGATCACGCTGTCCAACAGCCAGCGGGCCTACATCACCGTCGCGCGGCAGCAGGCCTACGTCCGCGAGTACATCCCGGTCGTCTCGGGCAACGCGACGGCCTACCGCCCGGTCATCGACTACATCCCGACGGGCGCGGTGCTGGACGTGGCGGCGACGGCCTCCGCCGATCGGCGATACGTCATGATGACCATCCGCCCGCAGGTCTCCAACCAGGAGGGCGACCCGCTGGCGATCCTGACCGACGGCGGGATCATTCAGCTCCCGACCGTCAGCGTGCAGGACCTCCAGACGACCGTCACCGTCCCCGATGGCGGCACGCTCCTGCTCGGCGGGCAGAGGCTCTCCGGCGAGACCGACCGCGAGATGGGAGCGCCCGTCCTCAACAAGATCCCCATCATCAACCGGATGTTCAACAACCGCGCCACCGTGCGAGACGAGCGAACGCTGCTGATCCTGGTCAAGCCCAAGATCATGATCAACGAGCTCGCCGAGCGCAACGAGAAGCTCTACGTCGAGCCGCCTATCCTGCCGTAACGGTGTCGCTCGGCCCCGGACGAGACCCCCTGATCGGGCCGCGGCTCCTGCGAGAGCTTGCGGCCCGATTTGCATTGGGCCGTCAGGCCGCTGCCGTCGGAAAGCGAGCGTCTCGGGAGCCTCTGCGCCAAGCGCGCTGCGCGATCCTCCCGAAGCTGCGCGAACTGCGATTGCGGTGGGCATCGCGCTGCACACCGAATGTGCGGCGGCGCACTGAACGTGTGCATGAGGGCGGGCGGGGTCGGCGCCGGCCCGGCGGCCGACGACCGCCGGAAGCCTTTGCCACGCGGCACATAAGCCTTCCGGATGCCCCGAGGCCCGAAAAGCGCGGTACGATCGTTGCTGGGACCGGTTACGGGGGGTGGAGTTCGGGTTCGTTTCGCACGATGCGAGAGGAGTCGGTGATGGGAAGGAACACCGTGTTGCTGGCCGCACTGAGCGCCGCGGGACTGTGGGCGCCGCGGGCGACGCAGGCGGCGGGGAGTCGCCCCGTCGGCAAGCGCGTTGCGATCGGCATGGTCCAGGTCGACGTCGCCAAGCGCCGCTGCTCGTTCGAAACCGAGGTCTGCCTGCGCGAAGGCGCGCTGGAGTTCCTCGTGGTCGGCTGGCAGACCAAGACGCACGAGAGCATCCTCCACACCAAGGCCAAGGCCTCGCACCTGCACGCGGGCCTGCTGCTGCTCGGGCTGACGCCCGGCAAGCCCGCGCGGTGGTCCGGGCAGGAGGAGGGCGCCCGGTTCCTGCCGCCGGCCGGGGCGGGCCTGAAGATGGAGCTGGCCTGGAAGGACAAGAACGGCAAGGCGCACCGGGTCGATGCCGGCGCGTGGCTCAAGGCCGGCGGCGAGAAGCAGTTCACCCCGCCGAAGGAATGGATCTTCGTCGGCTCGGAAGTGCTGCCGGACGGCCGGTACTGGGCCGAGCTGGACGGCGAGGTCGTCTCGGTGACGAACTTCGCCTCGGCCGTCATCGACGTGCCGTTCCGCAGCTCCAACGTGGACGCGATGAGGGACCTGTTCGCCGACCCGGCGGCCATCCCGCCGGTCGGCACGAAGGTGGAGGTGATTCTCACCGCCCTGCCGGGCGCCGAGAAGGCCCTCGACGCCCGCAAGATGCTCGAGATCGACCGCTTCGGGCAGATGCGCATCGACGGCAAGGAGCTGCACGGCGAGAAGCTCCAGGAGTGGGCGGCGAAGTACATCGAGCGCCACGAGAGGGGGCAGGTGGTCCTTCGCGCGGCGGCTCGGGCCCTGATGCACGACGTGGAAACCGCGCGCACCGACCTGCGCCTCGGCGGCGTCCGCGAGTTCCACGTGCAGCGCGTCCCCGCCCGGGGCGAGGTCCTGCCCCGAACCCCGCAGCAGGCCCAGCGCGCCTTGACGCAGTGGCGGCACAAGTTCGCGCACGCCGAGGAGTACATCCACGAGCCCGGCCGGCAGGCCCGGCGCCTCCTCGACCAGATCGAGCTGGAGCTTCGCCGCCGACAGGCCCAGACGAACATGCTGAAGGAGTACGCCGCCCATCTCCGCCAGGAGCTGGGGCGTTACAAGGTCAGCACCCAGCCGGCCGGGGGCCCCGGCGGGCGGGAGTGACCGACCATGACCCCCGAGGCGCCCACCGCAGGGGCTCGGGTCGAGGCCAAGGGCCTGCGCCACCTCGTCGCCCGGGACGGGCGGGCGGTCCTCCTGGCGTTCGTGGCGACTGTCGCGGCGGGGCTGGGCGTGTTCACGGCCGCCAGGCTGGCCGGCGCGCCGCGGTTACAGGCGGCCCTGGCCGCCCTGGCGGGAACCGTCCTGTGGGTGGCGTTGGCCGCACCCATCCTCGCGGCCAGCGGGGCCGACACCCTCGCCGCGCTGCTTCGCGGCGGCTGCACCGCCGACGCCGGGGCGGTCACGCTGATCGTGCTCTGGATCGCCTGCCCGCAGGTGACGCTGCTCGCCGCGGTGGAGATCTACTGCGTGCTGGCGGCGATGGCGCTGCTGGCCGTCGCCGCGTCTCGCCTGGCGCGGTCGCCCGCCGGGCGGTTCGCCGTGGCCCTGGCGACGGCCGCTGCGCTCACCGTCGCCCTGGCCGGCCCGTTCTGGATCGGTGGCGCCCTGAAGGCGGCCCCCCACCAGGCCGCCAACCGCATCGCCGCCGCCGCCGTGTACCTCAACGGCTTCTACGCCGTCGCCGCCGCGACGGCCGAAGAGTCCCGCTTCGTCTGGCACCAGGCGTCCGTGCTCTACCGCATCACACGCATCGGCGACTACGCCGCCGCGCCGCCGGCACACTGGTACCCCTGCGTGCTCGTCCACGTCGGCGCCGCCGGCCTGCTCGCCGCCGCAGCCGCCCTGCGCCATCGCCGGCGCCGCGATGCCGACGCCGCACGCTGAGCCGTCCTGCCCGTCACCCCTCCGCCGTCCCCCCCAGCAGTTCCTCCAGCAGCACCACGAACCTGCGTACGGCCTTGCCGCGGTGGCTGATGCGGTTCTTCTCCTCGGCGGGCATCTCCGCGGCGGTGCGGCCGTCGCCCGGCACGAGAAAGACGGGGTCGTACCCGAAGCCGTTCTCGCCCCGCGGTTGGCGGAGGATCCGTCCCGTCACCGTGCCGGCGGCCTCCAGCAGGACGTGCTGCGGGTCGGCCAGGGCCAGGTGGCAGACGAATCGCGCCGTCCGCCGCTCGTCGGGAACGTCCTTCAGCTCGCGAAGAAGCTTGGCGATGTTGGCTGCGTCGCGCGCCGGGCGCCCGGCGTCCGGGCCGAACAACTCGGCGGCGTAGCGGGCGCTGTGCACCCCCGGCGCGCCGCCCAGGGCGTCGACCTCCAGCCCGGAATCGTCCGCCAGGCACCACCGTGCTGTTGCGCGGGCGTAGTAGAGGGCCTTCGCGCGGGCGTTCTCCGCGAAGCTCGCCCCGTCCTCCGCGGGCTCGTCAATCGGGCCCAGGGCGTCCAGGCCGACCACCCGGACCGGCAGGCCGCCCAGCACCTGGCGAATCTCCCGGAGCTTGCCGGGGTTGCGGCTGGCCAGCACGAGCGGGCGGGCGGGTCGGCTGGGTGGTTGCATCGTAGGGCTTCTCTCGGGGGATGATCATCAGGTACGTCGGGGCGGGCACCTGCTTGACCTGCTTCGTCTTGGCGTTGATCGTCCGCAGCAGTTTCTGCCGGCCGTTCACCGCCAGGTCCGGGAACTTCGCGAAGATTTGGCGGATCCGCGGATCGCGCACCACCCGCTGGCGCTTCTTGCCCTTTGTGACCACCTGGACCGCCGGCCGCTCGAACAGCCCGATCGTCACGATCGAGCTGGCCGGGTCGTGCTTGTAGTAGGCGTCCTGCCTTTTCTGGCGAAGCTGCTTGCAGAAGTCCACGGCGAACTTCCTGCGCCCGATGTAGTCGGCGTCGGGCACGTCGTAGAATTCCGCGACCAGGACCGTGTAGACGTACCTGGCGGGAGTGTCCTCCAGCCGCCACTCCGGCGGGCCGACGTCCTCCTTGCCCGGCACGGGGATGATCAGCGCCAGGGCATACGGCCGGGCGCTCGCCGGCGTGACGTAGTCCTGCGCCCGCTTGAGGTTCCCCTGGGCGTCGCTCCGCGTCTTGTACCGACCCCAGCACAGCAGGCTGTGGTCGTCCCGGACGACCGCGAAGAGGTTCTTCCAACCGGCGTGCTCTTCGGTCCGCTTGCGGAAGTACTTGGCCTGCTGGACGTGGCCGGTGGGAGAGCGGCAGATGTACAGCAGAATCGTGTAGTTGCCGTCCTTCGCCCCGCCGCTCGTGTCGGACCGGCGGAAGATGTCCAGCAGGGGGTTCGCCCCGCCGCCGGTCGATTTCTCCCGTGCCGAGGCGGGCGCGGGGCTCGACGGCGGCGCGGGACCGTCCTGGTCCCACCACGACCGGCGCTTCGGCTGCTGCGACCCGGTCTCCAGGCACCCGGGAAGGGCCAGTCCGGCTGCGACCAGCACGCACAGGAAGGCTCTGATGTGTCCGTTCACTTCCGTTCTCCGAGTCCGTCGGCGATGGTGCGGCGCTGGGCCTGGAGCAGCTTGCGGATCCCGCGCCGCGCCAGGCGGAGCATGGCGGCCAGTTGCTCGCCGTCGAAGGGCCCGCCCTCGCTGGTGCCCTGCAGCTCGACGAACTTCCCGCTCCGGGTCATCGCGACGTTCATGTCCACGGCGGCGTTGGAGTCTTCGGCGTAGTCGAGGTCGAGGACGGCCCGGCCGTCCACGATCCCCACCGACACCCCGGCCACGGCGCCGCCGACGGCGCCCCGGGCGAAGACGCCGCCGCCCTGCCCGCGTGCCGCCGCCAGCGCAAGGGCGACGTACGCGCCCGTGATGGAGGCGGTCCGCGTGCCGCCGTCGGCCTCCAGCACGTCGCAGTCGAGGTACATCGTGTTCTGGCCCAGCCGATCGAACCGCACGACGCTGCGCAGCACGCGCCCGATGAGCCGCTGGATCTCCACCGACCGCCCGTCGGGGCGGTAGACGGGGCGGCTCTTCCGCTCGCCCGTCGAGCCGGGCAGCATGCCGTACTCGGCCGTCACCCAGCCCAACCCGCTGGCGAGGCGGAACCGCGGCACGCCCTGCACGATGCTGGCCGTGCACACGATGCGCGTTCGGCCGAGCTCCATCAGGCACGACCCGTCCGCCGAGCCGATGAAGTTCGGCGTGATGCTCACCGGGCGCAGCTCCCCCTCCTGCCGCCCGTCGTGTCGACGCGACCTTGCCAT
>CAZXOC010000171.1:0-15920 GCA_964642165.1 uncultured Planctomycetaceae bacterium
GAATTCTCGGTCATCGCCAGCCAGTACACGGGCCCGACGCCGGGCGTGGGCGACGGCATGGCCGGTAACGAATCTCCGACGAAGGCCTACGGTCTGACCGGGATCCGGCTGGAGGAGGTATCCGACACGCCCCCTCCGCCCCCGCCCGAGGGCTTCGTGGCGTTCAACGATTACATCCGCGGCCCCAACACACACGCCAACGCCACGACGTACGACGACTTCGACGACACCACGGACGCCACGTCCGGCTCGCTGAGGGACATCGAGACCGGCGAAGACGTCGGTGTCGTCCTGACCGTTTCGGAGACGGGCATCCACCACGCCGGCTCGCAGGCTTACCCCGCCCCGGGCACCGACGCGTACGCCATCTTCAACGGATACGTGGACTTCGGCCAACCGAGCAACGGCGCCGACGACAGCCTGGAGGTCAGCGTCGGCGACCACTACACCTACACGTTCTCCAACCTCGATACGACGCCCAACGTGACGTACAGCTTCCACGGCAGCGCGATCCGCGGCAACAGCAGCTACGCGGACCGCTGGACGCTCGTGACGCTCCAGGGCGCCACGGCCGCAAGACCGGACCACAGCGACGGCGACGGCATCGTGTTCATCAGCGACACCGAGGTGGCCCTTTGGACCGGCGTCAACAGCACGGGCTCGCAGGGCTTCGTGGTCGGCTGGACGGACATCGACCCCGGAACCGACGGCATCTTCTCCGTCGTCTCGACCCAGTACACCGGCGCGATCCCGACGAGCGTGCACGCCAGCGGGCAGGCCGGCGGGTCCAAGGGCTACGGCCTCAGCGGCGTCCGCCTGGAGGAGGTCCGCCCGAGCGGCCCGCAGTCGTGGCTGAGGCGCGAGGGCAACACGGACGGCAACACGGCCGGCGATTTCGCCCGCAGCGGCGCCGACAGCAAGGGCGCGCAGAACGTCCGGATGACCGTGCCGTTCGGCACGCAGCTCCCGACGCTTCAGGGCGTGGGCTTCCACGACAACCAGCCGGCCTTCGGCAGCGCCATCCGCACCGACGTCGCCGAGGCGATGAAAGACGCCAACGCCTCGATCTGGACGCGGATCGAGCTCGACGCCCCGCAACTGCTCGGCTACGACAGCCTGACCCTTCGCATCAAGTACGACGACGGCTTCGTCGCGTACCTCAACGGCCAGGAGATCGCCCGGCGGAATGCCGACAACGCCCCGGCGTGGAACACGGCGGCCTCGGACGAGCACGACAACGCCCTGGCCGTCCAGTTCGAGGAGATCGACGTCACGGAGTTCCTCGACGAGCTGGTCGTGGGGCGCAACGTGCTGGCGATCTGGGGCCAGAACGTCTCGGCCGGCGACGCGGACCTGCTGCTCCAGGCCGAGCTGCGCGCCAGCCGGGGCTCGCCCGACGAGGGGCTCGGCCTGCGGCCGGGAATCAACGAGGTCCTCGTCCAGGCGTGGGACGGGCTGTACGGGATGGGCAACGAGCTGGAGAGCGAGGCCGTCGACATCTGGTACGACGCGGGCGCGACGCACGTCTACCCGCAGCAAGGCGCCACCGGCGGGGAGATGCCCGCGCAGGACCTGAGCGTCAACCTGGTCACGCGCGACAGCTACCTGCCGGGCGTGCCCGTGCTGGTCCGCGTGGAGGTGCTCGACGCGGGCGAGGTCTACCGCGACTTGTGGGACGCGACGGCAACGCTGACGGTGGACAACCCCGCCGTCAACCTCGACGTCGGCCAGATCACGATGTTCAACGGGCTGGGCAGCGCCCTGGTGACGTTCACCGGCGCCGGGGGCTTCGACCTGACGGCCACGGTCAACGGCCTCAGCGACAGCGACGACCTGGCGGACCTGACCGGCGCGGCCGTGCTGGACGTCTCCGGCACGCTGAGCGATCCGTCGGATACGACGACGTGGAGCGGAATCATCCACGTCACGGGCGACGTGCTCGTGCCCGACGGCCACGTGCTGACGGTTGAGCCGGGGACACTGGTGCTGCTGGACGGCGTGGCGTCGGGCTCCGACGGGACGGACCTCGACGTGGCGGGAGGAGGCGAGATCCAATCGCTGGGCACGGAGGACTCGCCCGTGACGTTCACGGCCTACAGTGCGGCCGAGGCGTGGGGCGAGATCCACCACAACGGCGCCGACCCGTCGCTGTACCGGTACACGAACTTCACGCGGGGCGGCAACTCGCCGGGCGGCGGGCACACGGGCGCCGGGCCGGTCCTCCGCCCGATCGGCTCGACGATCACGTTCGAGCACAGCAACATGACCGACAACGCCGGGAAGGTGATGCAGTCCGGCAGCGGCTCGGACCTGACCTTCCGCTCCTGCCACCTGGCGCGGTCGGTGATGGGCCCGGAGATCGACAACACGGCGCTGCTGTTCGAGGACAGTTGGATCACGGAGAACAACGGCGCGAACGACAACGACGGCATCTACATCCACAGCCAGTCGTCCGGCCAGAATTGCATCCTCCGCGGCGGGGTGATCGCCGACACGGACGACGACGGGCTGGACACGCTGGGCGCGACGGTGCTGATGGAGGACTACATCCTCCGCGACATCTACGACAAGGGCGCGAGCGTCTTCGGCGGGGAGGTGACGTTCGACCACGTCATCTCGGTGGACAACGGCATCGGCATCTCCGCCAAGGACGGCAGCCACGCCGTGGTGCACATCGACCAGTCCACGATCGCCAACAACACGTGGGGCATCCAGGCGGAGAACAAGGGCGGCGGGATGGACAACGGGCTGGTCGAGTATTTCGTGACCAACTCGATCGTCTACGGCAACACGCCGTACGCCGTCCACAGCCACTACGACCTGGCCCCGATCCACTTCGACAACTGCATCGTCGGGCAGACGTGGGGCGAGAACTTCAACTACCGCGGCAGCCCCGGCCTGGTCGTCGAGACGACCGGGGAGACCTGGCCCGGCACGGGCAACCAGAACGCCGATCCGCAGTTCGTCGATCCGGCGGCGGGCGACTGGCACGTGGGGGGCAACTCCCCGGCCATTCAAGCCGGCAGCGCCGGCCAGGACATCGGCTACTACCCCCACGGCGACCCGTACGTTCCGCCCGAGGGCTCGCTGACGGAGGACACCACCTGGGGTCCGGAGGACGGGCAATTCCGCATCACCGGCAAGCTGACCGTGCCGCGGGGCATCACGCTGACGATCCTGCCGGGCACGACGGTCCTCCTCGACACGGACGCGGAGCTGGTCGTCGAGGACACCGGGCGCCTCGTCGCCGAGGGCACGGCGGACGCGCCGATCCGCTTCACCCACACGCCCGGCTCGGGCACGTGGGAGGGCATTCGTTTCGTCGACAGCATGCAGGGCAGCGTCATCCGCCACGCGGTCCTGGAGTACGGGCAGAGCACCAACGGCATGATCGGGCTGACCAACTCGGAGCTGCTGCTGGAGGACAGCCGCCTGGGGCATTCCGAGCGTCGGCGGATCGCGACGCGGGACTCCTCGCTGATCGTCCGCAACTGCGTCTTCGAGGACATCTGGGAGGCGGTTCCCGTCCCGACGCCGGACAACGTCTGCGAGCACGTCTGGGGGCGGGGCATCGCGCCGGGCGGCGTGTTCCTCATCGAGGGCAACGTCTTCGGCACGACGCCGGGGCACAACGACGCGATCGACTTCGACGGCCCGTTCCGCCCCGACCCCGTCGCCCAGATCCGCGACAACCTCTTCCTCGGCGGCGGCGACGACGCCCTGGACCTGGAGACCGACGCCCACGTCGAGGGCAACGTCTTCCTGCACTACGCCAAGGACCAGTACAATTCCGCTGCCGGGGAGTCCAACGTGATCTCCGCCGGCAGCGGGCACCACTTCGTCGTCGTGCGCAACGTCTTCCACGACTGCGACCACGTCATCCTGGTCAAGGAAGACTCGACGCTGACGTTCGCCGGCAACACCGTCTCGGCATGCCGCAAGGCGGCGATCTACTTCGACCTGCCCGGGCACACCGCCGGGCCCGGCGACGGGGCGACCGTCGAGAACAGCATCTTCGCCGACACGCCGACGGCCTTCGACAAGGCCGGCTCCGACGCGGCGCTGACCGTCAACCACTCGCTGGTCAACGAGGGCGACCTGCTGCTGGGCACGGGCAACCTCACCGGCGATGCGCGATTCGTCGACCCGCAGAGCGACTGGCGGCTGGACAACGGCTCGCCGGCGGCCGCGGCGGGCGCGTTCGGCCTGGACATGGGCGCGTACGTCCCCGCCGGGGCGGGCATCGCCGGCGACGTCTTCGCCGAGACGTACGTGACCGACGCGACGTTCGACGTGGGCGGCAACGCCGCCGAGGCCTACCGGTGGCGACTCAACGGCGGCGGCTGGAGCGCCGAGCAAGCGCCCGGCACGCCGATCGTCCTGACCGGGCTCGACGCCGGCGAGCAGCTCGTCGAGGTGATCTCGCGCGACTCCACCGGCGCGTGGCAGACGGAGGCCCAGGCCGGCTCCTTCGCCTGGACGGTGGACCCGGGCCTGTCGCGCGTGCTGATCAGCGAGTTCCTGGCCGTCAACCGGGCGGCCCACGAGCTGGAGCTGACGTACCCCGACGTGATCGAGCTGTACAACGACTCGCCCGTGGAGGTGAACCTGCTCGGGTGGAGCATCACCGACGATCCCGGCGACCCGACGGCGTTCGTCTTCCGGACCGATACGATCATCCCGGCCGAAGGCTACCTGCTGCTGTACGCCGACGACCCCAACGTGCCCCTCAGCGGCATCCACCTGGGCTTCGCGATCAGCGGCCATGGCGAGGGGATCTACCTCTACGACGCGCCGGCCGGGGGCGAGGAGGTCGGCGAGCTGGTCGATTCCATCGAGTTCGGCGCGCAGATCGCGGACCTGTCGATGGCGCGCGTCGGGCTCGACCGCCACTGGTCGCTGGCCCAGCCCACGCTCGGCGGGGCCAACGTCGCCCAGCCGACCGGCAATCCCAAGGGCGCGATCATCAACGAGTGGTTCACCAACGGCGACGTGGTGCTCATCGAGGACTTCGTCGAGCTGTACAACCCCGACGCCCTTCCGGTGGACGTGCACGGCCTGTACGCGACCGACAATCCCGCCAACCAGAAGACCAAGAGCCGCTTCGGGCCCTACAACTTCATCCCCGCGGAGGGCTGCCAGGCCTGGGAGGCCGACAGCCAGGACCAGAACGGCCACCTCGACTTCCGCCTGAACGCCACGATGGAGATCCTCGGCCTGTTCGACGCCGACGGGCGGCAGATGGACCGCATCTACTACACGCCGCAGACCGAGGACGTCAGCCAGGGCCGGACCCCCGACGGCAGCGACCACGTCGAGTTCTTCTCGCTGCCGACGCCGGGCGTGGGCAACGTCACGTCGGGCTCCTCCAGCGCGACCACCGAGGACCTGGTGGCCGAGAGCGACGGCAAGAACGCCCTCGTGCCGACCGGCGACATCGGGACGAGCTGGCGGAGCGACCTCGATCTCGACGTGAGCGGATGGCACTTCTGGGACGGCGACCCGTACGGCGTGGGGTTCGACTACGGGGACGGCGGGTACCGGGACGATTTCGGGCTGGACCTGGTCGACGAGATGGACCCCCGGACCGTGAACCGGCACAGCTGCTACATCCGCATGCCCTTCACCTTCACGGGCGACAAGGCCGACATCACGCACCTGAGCCTCAACATCCGGTACGATGACGGGTTCGTGGCCTTCCTCAACGGCACGGAGATCGACCGGGACAACTTCGCCGGCGATCCGCAGTGGGACTCCTACGCCAACGCCGGACACTCCGACGGCGAAGCCCAGAACCTGACCTCCTTCGACGTCACGAACTACACCCACCTTCTGCAGCCGGGGGAGAACCTCCTGGCGATCCACGGCATGAACGCCGAAGGCACGAGCACCAGCGACTTCCTCATCTCGGCGGAGCTGGTGGCCACGATCGAGACGCAGGAGCCGAACCCGTTCACGAACCTGCTGGCCGTCCACAACGACCTGCGGATCAGCGAGCTGATGTACAACCCCGCCGGCTCGGACGACGTCGAGTTCATCGAGCTGCACAACACGGGCAGCCGCGAGCTGGACGTCACCGGCGTGCGCTTCAGCGACGGGATCGAGTTCGTCCTGCCCGCGATGACGCTCGCCCCGGGCGAGTACGTCGTCGTCACGCGGGACCTGGCGGAGTTCCGCGACCGGTACGGCACGGAGATCCCCGCCGTCGGCAGCTACGACCCGATGGGGCTGAGCAACGGCGGCGAGGACCTCGTCCTCCAGATGCCCGCGCCCTACGAGGCCGCCATCCTCCGCTTCGCGTACGACGACGACTGGTATCCCTCGACCGACGGCGACGGGCCGTCCCTGGTCCTTCGCGACCCGCTTCGCCCGCGCCGGACCTGGGACGACGGCGACGCGTGGCGCGCCAGCAGCATCGAGGGCGGCTCGCCGGGCGCGATTGACCCGGCGGCCGAACTGCCCATCGGGGCCATCGTCGTCAACGAGGTCCTGGCCCACTCCGACGGCGGCGTCGAGGACTGGATCGAGCTGCACAACACGACCGGCGACGACATCGACATCAGCGGCTGGTTCCTCAGCGACGACCCGACCGACATCGAGAAGTTCGTCGTCCCCGGCGACCCGGGCAATGCCTTCGGCCCGGGCAACACGGTCCTGCCGACCGGCGGGTTCGTCGCCTTCAGCGAGCTGGAGAACTTCGGGCGGGGCGTGGACCCGGTGCACGGCTTCGCCCTGAGCGAGCACGGCGACGAGGTGATCCTGGCCGCCTGCGACATCGACGGCCAGTTGGGCATCTACCGGGACTACGCCGCGTTCGGCGCCAGCGGCAACAGCGTGACGGTCGGGCGGTATACGACCAGCGCCGACAAAGTGGACTTCGTGGCGCTGGCCGAGCCGACGTACGCCGAGGCGAACGCCGACCCGCGGATCGGGCCGATCGTCATCGACCAGCTCATGTACCACCCCCCCGAGGGCGACGACGAGTACGTCCTGCTGCACAACATCACGGATCAGCCCGTGCCGCTGTTCGATCAGGCCCACCCCGACAACACCTGGCAGCTCGCCGACGGCATCGTCTACACGTTCCCCGAGGGCGTCTGGATGGAGCCGGACGGCTACCTCCTGGTCACCCAGGTCGAGCCGGCGGCCTACCGGGCGAGGCACGCCGTGCAGGAGGGCGTGGAGGTCTACGGCCCGTACGCCCCCGAGGCCCTCAGCGACGGGGGCGAGCGGGTCACGCTGCTGCGCCCGGGCGCCCCGGAGACACTGCCCGTCCCGTTCGTCCCGTACCTGGCGACGGAGTCGGTGCAGTACAACGACCGGCTGCCCTGGCCGGAGGCGCCCGACGGGAGCGGAGCGGCGCTGGCCAGGCTCTCCGGCGGCCCGTACGCCAACGACCCCGCCAGTTGGGCCGCGCTGCCCGCGCCGGCTACCCAGGGCTGGAGCATCGACACCGGCGGCGACGTCCGCCAGCCGGAACTGACCTTCCACTTCTCCCAGGACGTCCTGCTGGACGAGGCGAACGCCGAGGTGCTCGACGCCGAGGGCGAGCCGGTGCCCGTCCCCATGGTTGTCTTCGGCAGCGGGACCGGCACGGTGGGGGCCACCCTCTACGCCCCCCTGCCCTACGGCGGGCCCTACACCTTCCGCTTCGGCGGCGCGGGCGTTTCGGACGTCGCCGGGCGCGTGCCGCAGGGCTGGAGCAACGACGTCACCTTCGTCGCCGCCATCCCGGGCGACGCGGACCTGGACAGCCAGGTCGGCGCGACCGACTACATGCGGCTGAAGCGGCACTACGCCCAAACCGGCGTGGGGTGGACCGCCGGCGACTTCGACGGCACCGCCGTCGTCGATCGCCAGGACTTCCTCACGTTGAGGTCGTCCTTCGGCAGCGTGTTCGAGGCGCCGCTGGACGGCGGCGCGGCGGCCGCGTCGAGCGAGACGCCCACGGACGCGCAAGCGGCCCCGGCCGACGCCCCGGCGCCGCAGGCCGAGCCGACCGACGCCCCCGCGCCGCAGGCCGAGCCGGCCGAGCCGACCGACGTGCTCCTGGCTGCGGCGGCTGCCCTGTCCGGCGGCGCGCCGGCCGCCCCGGAACCGGCAGGCGACGCGCCGCAGAACGCGGCGCCGATCGCCCCCGAGCCAGCCGAGACGGCCGCGCCCGGGCCGCTTCCGCTCCAGCCGCTCGGCTCGGCGGGACCCATCGACACCTTGGGGCTGCCTTCGGCCGAAATCGAGACCCGACCCGCCGAGAACGCCTCCACGCCGACGCCCCTGGAGGGAAGCCTCACCGACGTGTTGGCCACAACCAGGCTGGTGCCGCTCTGGCCAGGCTGAGGGCCGGTCTCACAGCCCGCCGCGTGACCCGCCGGCCTTGGCGAACCGGGCGGGATGTCGTATAAGTGTATGCGCTGCGGTCGGATAGGATGGCGCAGCCGTGCGCCCCGAGGGCGGGTTCTTGCTCTGCGCCGACCGGCCGGTGGAAGCGCCCCGCCACAGGAGTTGTTTATGGGCATGTCGCCGCGAGTCTCCCAGCCCCCTTGCCCGGCCTGTCTCGAAGCGCTGGAGCCTCGCCTGCTGCTGTCGGCCGACCTGCTGATCACCGAGTTCATGGCCGACAACGAGAACGGGATCCAGGACTACTGGGGACACGAGAGGGACTGGATCGAGATCCACAACCCCACCGCCGAGGACGTGGACCTCGCCGGGTGGAAGCTCCGGGACACCGGCAACGAGTGGACCTTCCCCAGCGCGACCCTGAAGGCGGGTCACTACCTGCTCGTGTTCGCATCGGACGAGGACACGGTCGCGCCGAACGGCGAGCTGCACGCGAACTTCCGGCTGAAGGGGGACGGCGAGTACCTCGGCCTGCTGGACCCCGCCGGCGGCGTCGTGCACGAGTACGCGCCCCAGTACCCTCCCCAGGACGAGGACATGTCCTACGGCGTGCAGTACCAGCAGCACGGCATGGCGACCTTCGTCGACCAGGGCTACGGGGCGAGATACGTCGTCCCGCGGGACGGCGGGGCGGGCCTGTCGTGGATCGAGAGCTCCTTCACGGCGACGGGCTGGTCCACCGGACTGACGGGACTGGGCTTCGGCGTCGGCGGGCCCGGCGAGAGCGTCACGCTGGTCGACAGCGGGTCGCGCTGGCGCTACCTGGACAACGGCAGCAACCAGGGCACGGCCTGGCGCCAGCGCACGTTCAGCGACACGTCCTGGGCGGCCGGCGACGCCCAGCTCGGCTACGGCGACGGCGACGAGGCCACGACCGTCGGCTTCGGCGGCGACCTCGACCACAAGTACATCACCACCTACTTCCGTCACCACTTCCGCCTGGAGGACGCCTGGCGGTACTCGAGCCTGACGCTCCGGCTGCTTCGCGACGACGGGGCGGTGGTCTACCTCAACGGCCAGGAACTCCGCCGCAGCAACATGCCGTCCGGGTCGATCGGCTACACGACCGAGGCCCTGGAGGGCGTCGGCGGGGGCGAGGAGTACCGGTGGTTCGAGTACATCGAGGACCTGGCCGCCCGGCCCGGGCTGCTGGTCGAGGGCGACAACGTCCTGGCCGTCGAGGTCCACCAGATCCACGACCACAGCACGGACATCAGCTTCGACCTGGAGCTGATCGCCGAGACGACCGCGTCGGAGCTGCTCGGAACGAACGTCGAGGCCCAGATGCGGAACGTCAACGCCTCCTGCTACCTGCGAATGCCGTTCCTCGTCGCCGAGCCGAGCGAGTACACGAAGCTGACGCTCCAGATGGCCTACGAGGACGGGTACGTGGCGTACCTCAACGGCGAGCTGGTGGCGCAGCCCAACGCCCCGTCCGCGCCGCAGTGGAACTCGTCGGCACTGGCCGACCGCCCCGTCGAGGAGGCCCTGCACTTCGAGACCGTGGACCTCAGCGACCGCCTCGAGCTGCTCGTCTCCGGGCAGAACATCCTGGCGATCCACGCCCTCAACGACAGCGCAGCGGACGGGAGCTTCCTGATCGCCCCGAGGCTGACGGCCTCGGCCGCCACGACCATCGACGAGTACTACTTCCCGGACCCCACGCCGGGCGACCCGAACGTCACCGGCGTGCTGGGCGTGGTCGGCGACACCCACTTCAGCGTGCATCGCGGCCTCTTCACCGAGCCGTTCACGCTCGAGATCACCACCGACACCCCGGGGGCCCAGATCCGCTACACCACGAAGGGCGAGGAGCCGACGGCGACCACCGGCCTGGTCTACAACGCCCAGACCGGCATCTACATTGACGAGACCACCACGCTCCGCGCGGCGGCGTACAGGACCGGATGGGTCGCCACCAACGTCGACACGCAGACGTACCTGTTCCTCGACGACGTGATCCGCCAGTCCCCCAACGGCGAGCGCCCCGGGGCGGACTGGCCGAACCCCGGCACGGTCAACAGCCAGCTCATCAGCTACGGCATGGACCCGGACATCGTCAACAGCTCGACCTACGGGGCCACCCTCAAGGACGACCTGATGGCGATCCCCAGCATCTCGCTGGTGACCGACCTGGACAACCTCTTCCACCCCACCACGGGCATCTTCGTCAACGCCGGCCGGGACGGCCGGGCCTGGGAGCGCCCGGCGTCCGCCGAGCTCATCTACCCGCCCGACGCCGCGGGGGCGGGCTTCCCCGACGGCGCCGACGAGGGCTTCCAGATCGACGCCGGGCTGCGCATCCGCGGCGGCTACAGCCGAAGCGGGAACAACCCCAAGCACGCCTTCCGCCTGTTCTTCCGGGAGGAGTACGGCGACACGAAGCTCCGCTACCCGCTGTTCGGCGAGGAGGGCACCGACGAGTTCGACTGCGTGGACCTCCGGACCTCGCAGAACTACTCGTGGGCCTTCGGCGGGCCCAACAACAACACCATGGTCCGGGAGGTCTCCTCCCGCGACATCCAGGGCGACACCGGCTCGGCCTACACGCGCAGCCGCTACTACCACCTGTACATCAACGGCCAGTACTGGGGGATCTACCAGACACAGGAGCGCTCCGAAGCCGCCTACGCGGCCTCCTACTTCGGCAGCGACAAGGAGGACTTCGACGTCATCCACCAGAGCGACAGCCGGCGGATCTTCGCCACGGACGGCAACACGGACGCCTACTACCGGCTGCGCCAGATCGCCCTGAGCGGTTTCGCCAGCAGCGCCAACTACTACCGCGCCCAGGGACTCAACACCGACGGGACGCGCAACAGGGCCTACGAGGTGCTGCTGGACGCCGACAACCTGATCGACTACATGATCGACACGTTCTACGTGGCGGACAACGACGGCCCGGGCTCGCACTTCACCCGCCCCAGCCCGAACAACTACTGGGCCATGTACAACCGCCAGAACCCTCACGGGTTCCAGTTCTTCGCCCACGACATGGAGCACTCCTACGGGCTGGGGACCAGCCGCGGCGGGACCTACGACATCAACAACCTGGTCACGCCGCTGCTCACCTCCACCAGCGGCAGCCTGGCGTACTTCAACGCGCACTGGCTGCACCAGGAGGTCATGAAGAACCGGGAGTACGCCCTGCGCTTCGCCGACCGCGTCTACGAGCACCTCTTCAACGACGGCATCCTGACGCCCGACGCGGCGCTGGCCCGGATCAACGCCCGCGCCGCGCAGATCGACCGCGCCATCGTGGCCGAGTCCGCGCGATGGGGCGACCAGAAGTCGAGCAGCCCCAGGACCCGCAACCACTGGCTCACCGACGTCAACGAGGTCCGGAGCTGGATCGCCAGCCGCGTGCCCATCGTGATCTCCCAGCTCCGCGCCGTGGGGTGGTACCCCCACCTCAACCCGCCGTCCTTCAGCCGCCACGGCGGCCAGATCACGCCCGGCTCCCAGCTCGCCATGACCGGCTCGGGGACGATCTACTACACCCTCGACGGCTCCGACCCGCGCCTGCCCGGCGGCGGCGTCTCCAGCAGCGCCCGCCTCTACACCGGCGGGAACATCACCTTGAGCGGGACGTGCCTGGTCCAGGCCCGCGCCAAGAGCGGCAGCACCTGGAGCGCGATGCACGAGTCGGCCTTCCGGGTCGACGAGATCCCCCCGCTGCGCATCACCGAGATCATGTACAACCCCGCGGGCGCCTCGGCCCAGGAAGCCGACGCCGGCTTCGACGACCGCCAGGACTTCGAGTACGTCGAGGTCCGCAACGTCGGCGACGAGCGCATCTTCGTCGGCGGCCTGCGCTTCACCGACGGCATCGAGTTCACCTTCCCCGAGATGCACCTCGACGCCGGCGAGTACGTGGTGATCGTGAAGAACCGGGCCGCCTTCGAGGAGCGCTACGGCTTCGACGCCCACCGCATCGCGGGCGAGTTCCGCGGCACGGCGCTGAGCAACGGCGGCGAGCGCATCGAGCTGGTCACGCCCCTCGGCACCGTCATCCACGACTTCGAGTTCGACGACGACTGGTACGACCTGACCGACGGCGAGGGCTTCTCCCTGACCATCGGCTTCGACGAGGGAGACCCGGCGATCTGGCAGGAGCCCGGCGCGTGGCGCCCCAGCGAGAACCCCGGGGGCTCGCCCGGCGAGGGCGACGGCGCCGTGGCGCCCGAGGCGATCGTCATCCACGAGATCCTCGCCCACTCCAACGAGGCGCCGAACGACTGGATCGAGCTGCACAACACCACCGGCGAGCCCGTCGAGATCGGCGGGTGGTTCCTCAGCGACGGCGACGACGACCTCCGCAAGTACCAGATCCCCGCGGGCACCCGGATCGCCGAGCACGGCTACGTCGTCTTCACGGAGGACGCGAACTTCGGGCACGGCGCGCCCGACCCCGGGCGACTCGATGGCTTCGCCCTCAGCGAGCTCGGCGAGGACGTCTATCTCTCCTCCGGGATCATGGGCCACCTGGGCGGCTACCGCGAGCACGTGGACTTCGGCGCCTCGCCGGACGGGCTGACGTTCGGCCTGCACGTCACCAGCACGGGCGAGACGGACTTCACGCTGATGCAGGCCCCCACCTACGGGCGCGCCAACGGCGAGCCCTTCGTCGGCGAGCTGGTCGTCAACGAGGTCCTGTATCACCCGCTCGACCCCACCGACGCCGAGGCCGCCGCCGGCTTCGAGAGCGACGAGGACTTCGAGTTCATCGAGCTGCACAACCGCTCCGGATCGAGCCTCGACCTGACGGAGTTCCACGTCGCCGGCGGCGTGAGCTTCTCCTTCGGCTGGTACGACCTGTACGCCGCCGGCGAGGCCGTCTGGACCTGCCAGGAGCAGGCCGCCGCCACGTGGACGGCCACGCTGCCCCAGGAAGCCTACCACAACGTCTGGATGTCCGTCGACAGCGACGACCGCGACGGCGGGACGTACGACCTGGACTCCGTCGCCCGCTACGAGATCGAGCACGCCGGCGGGACGGCGATCGTCGTCGCCGACCAGAACACCGCCCCCGGGCAGTGGGTCCTGCTGGGGACGTACCTGTTCGACGCCGGGGACGCCCGGGTCACGGTGCGGCGCAGCGGCGCCCCGCCCGGCGAACGGACGGTCGCCGACCGCCTCCGCTTCGTCGGGCCCGGGTACGAGGTCATCGCCGACAACGGCGACGAGGAGCGGTTCGAGACCGCGGGCACGGACCTCACCACGCTCGCCCCCGGCGGATATGCCGTGCTCGTCAGCCACCTCGCCGCGTTCGACGAGCGCTACGACATCGGCGCCCACGCCATCCCCGTCGCCGGCGCGTACTCCGGGCGGCTCGACAACGGCGGCGAGATGGTCGAGGTCTTCCGCCGCGGCAACGCGGAGTCGACCGGGCACGTGCCCTACGTCCGCGTCGACCACGTCCGCTACGACGACGAGGCCCCCTGGCCGGTCGAGCCGGACGGCGGCGGCTCGTCGCTCAACCGCATCGCGGCCGGCGACTATGCAAACGAGCCGACCAACTGGGAGGCCTCGAGCCGCCACGGCACGCCCGGGGCGCCCAACACGCCCCTGGACACCACGGCGCCGTCGGCCCCGGCGAACCTCGTCGCCGAGGGCGCCACGCCCTCGCGGATCGACCTGAGCTGGGGGGCCGCCGTCGACCCCGATACGCGCGTCCTGTACTACGTGGTCTACCGCGACGGCGAGCCGCTCGACACGACCGAGGCCACCGGCTACAGCGACACCGCCCTCGTGCAGACCGAGCAGTACGCGTACGAGGTATCGGCCGTCAACCCCGACGGGCGCGAGGGCCCGCGGGCCGGGCCGGTCGTCGCCGCGCCGCGCCTGGGGCTCGTGTCGGCCCACGCCGGCGACGCGACCCACGTCCTCGTGACGTTCACCAGCGCCCTGGACGGCGTCACCGCGCAGGACGCGGGCAACTACGCCGTCACGGACGGGGTGGGGCGCCCGGTCGCCGTCACCGCGGCGGACCTCCAGGCCGACCCGGCGAGGGTTTTCCTGACCCTTTCGCAGCCGCTGGTCGAGGCCGCCCCGTACGTCCTGACCATCGAGGACGTCTCCGACGCGACCGGCAGCCTCATCGAGGACGGCGCCCGGACGTCCTTCGCGCTGCGCGACGTGGCGGCCGGGCTGGTCGCCTGGTGGACGTTCGACGAGGGCGCCGGGCCCATCGCGGTCGACGCCACGGGCCTCGAGCGCCACCTGGACCTGGTCGGCCCGACGTGGGACGACGGCGTCGTCGGCGGCGGCGCCCTGCGCTTCGACGGCATCGACGACTACGCCGTCGACGACGACGGCGAGGACTACATCAACGGGCTGGCCGAGTTCACCGTCGCCCTGTGGATCCGCGCCGCCGCCACGCACACGGACAACGGGTTCTTCACGACGGGGCCGCCCGGCAGCTCCGACTGCCTCTCCCTGCGCCACGACTACTACGGATGGAACGGCGGGAAGGAGGACACCTTCAAGTGCTTCCTCTCCACCAGCCTCGGCAGCGCGAAGGTGGAGGGCGTCCCCGACACGCAGACGACCGGCTGGCAGCACGTGGCCCTGACGTGGCGCACGGGCGAGGAGCTGAAGCTCTACGTCGACGGCGCGCTGCAGCTTCCCAGCTACAGCAAGGGCACGCCGCTGGGCACCGTCAACGACGCCACGCACGTGCTGCTGGGCCTGGGCGAGCGCGGCAGCGGCTACGCCTGGGACGGGCTCATCGACGACGTCCGGATCTACGACCGCCAGCTCGGCGACGAGGAGCTCGCCGCCGTGGCCAACCTCCCCCCCGCCGCCGAGACCGACATCTACGAGGCCGAGCGCGACGTGCCCCTGGCCGTCAACGCCGCCGAAGGGGTCCTGGCCAACGACACCGATCCGCACGCCGGCCCGCAGCCCCTCGCCGCCGCCCTCCTGCTCGACACGGCCCACGGATGGCTCTCGCTCGGTGGCGACGGCTCGTTCGGCTATATCCCCGAGTCGGGCTACACCGGCAGCGACCACTTCACCTACCGGGCCTTCGACGGCCTGGGCTACAGCGGCCCCGCCGAGGTCACGATCTGCGTCCTGGGCATCCTCCGGGTCGAGTCCACCCGCGCCGACGACGCCACGCACGTGACCGTCGTCTTCAACCGCGACCTGGACGAGACGTCGGCCGAGACGGCCCTCAACTACCAGATCGACGGCGGCCCGTCCGTCCTGTCGGCCGCGCTCGACGACGACCTCCGCACCGTCACCCTCACCCTCGGCGGCGAGATGACCCCCGGCCAGGCCTACACGCTGGCCGCCGGCGACGTCGAGGACCGGCAGGGCAACGCCCTCGCCGAGGGTTGGCGGACGCGCTTCCTCTACGACGACGCCGATCCCACCGCGGACGTGATCGACGTCAGCCCCGACCCGCGGAACACGCCGGTCGCCGAGATCGCGATCGCCTTCGACGAGGCGGTGTCCGGCTTCGACGTCGGCGACCTGAGCCTCACCCGCAACGGCGGCGCGAACCTGCTGACCGACTC
>CAZXOC010000172.1:0-15901 GCA_964642165.1 uncultured Planctomycetaceae bacterium
CGTAATCCCACTGCTTGTGCGGCCACAGGTAGAAGACGACCAGGTCCGCCTTCTCCCACAGCTCCTTTTTGGGGAAGTACATGGAGGGCACGACCGTGACGCGCGGGACGCGGGGCAGGAGCGTATTCACGTAGCGGTCCATGACCCAGGCGTACTCGTGGGTCTCTTTGGCGTGGAGCTTGTCGATGCCCCAGACCCAGACGATGTTCAGGTCGCGCGACGGTTGCTTCTGCGTAACCGGCCCCACGATTTTCGCGACCTGCTCCCTGCTCCTGTGCACGGGTTTCTGCCAGGCAAACTGCGCGCTCGATGTCGCACAAACAGTCAACAGAAGCACAGCGATCCAGGCGGCTCGATATCGCATGACAGGACTCCTTAGGCAAGCGGACTCGCAAAACACTGCTGCACGAGTGGGAACACGGTCGTTGACCAAGCGCGGCTCTGCGTGGCCCGCTTGAGAAGTTCGCGCCGGGGCAGTTCACGCGTTTGTTCAGGGATTCGGATTGCTCCTTACCGCGGGCAGGCCTGCCTGCCCTGTGAACGGCCTACTTCGGTGACGCCTCGCCGCGGGGGGACATGCGGTTCGCGCCGGCGTCTGTCCAGACGCCAACCATCCGCACGATACCATAAGGGCTACGCACTCCGCCGGCCCGCGGTTACACTCAATCCGGGATCTCCCGGATGAACTCCGGCCCACGACCACCGTGGGCCTCTTGGGTGACTCCATCACGGTTCGGGAGAGGAACAAGCGTCTTCCCGGCCCCATGGGGCGCTACGGGCGAAGGAGCGCGCGAACGTCGGGCATCTTGGGAGGCGGCACGCCGTAGAGCCCCATGTCCTCAACGTGTCCCCGGCGCACGTGGAGGCCGCCGCGGCGCGGGCCGGTCGTGCCCCTGCCGTCACGTCCAGCGGTTGGCCTTGGGGACGGTGGGGGCGCCCGTGAGGCGCGACTGCCAGTCGGCGAGCATGCGGCGGTGGTCCGTCAGGACGGAGGCGAGCGCGGCGCGCTTGGCGAGGTTCTTCGTCTCGCCGGGGTCGGCCCGCATGTCGAAGAGCTGCTCGACCGCGTCGCCGCGGTACGTCACGTACTTGTGCCGCCGCGAGCGGATCATCCGGGCGACGCGCGACCGCCCGCTCAGCTCGCAGGCCACGAACGAGCGCCAGTCGCCCCGGCCGCCCTCCAGCAGCGGGCGGAGGCTCCGCCCGTGGACGCCCGGCGGCGGGGCGATGCCCGCGTAGTCGCACGCCGTCGGCACGACGTCCAGCCCGCTGACCAGGTGCCCGGCGTCCACGGCGTCCTTCCGCACGCGCCCGGGCAGCGAGGCGATCATCGGCACGCGCGACGCCTCGTCGTACATCGAGCTCTTGCGGACCATCTGGTGGTGGGCGAGGCCCTCGCCGTGGTCGGCGGTGAAGATCACCAGCGTGTTGTCGGCGTGGCCGGTGTGGCGCAGGGCCGTCAGCACGCGCCCGATCTCGGCGTCGACCATCTCCACGTGGCGATAGTAGCAGTAGCGGTAGTAGCGCCAGTGCCGCCGGGACCACTTGCCCTTCCTGGCCCCGGGCTCGTTGCCGTCGCGCTGGGTGCGGAGGGCGGCCGGCTCGGCGGGGTCGTACTCGAAGTTCGCCGGCAGCTCCGGCAGCTCGTCGGCCAGCTCGGGGTAGCGCAGCTTGCCCGGGTCGTGCTGGTTGATCCGCAGCCACTGGCAGATGTCGTGCGGCTGGAAGAACGAGGCGACCATCAGGAAGGGCTTGTCCTTCGAGCGGTTTCGCAGGTAGCCCTCGCAGGCCAGCGAGGTGCTCGTGTCGCCGAGGTTGCCCTGCCCGCCGACGCCGGGGGTCAGCACGGTGAAGCCCGGGACGTTGTGCGTGAAGCTGCTCGGCAGGTGCCACTTGCCCGCGTAGATCGTCTCGTAGTCGCTCTGCCGGCGGAACCACTGCCCGACGTTCGGCACGGAGGCGTGGATGGGCAGGCCGTTCTGGTAGACGCCGGCCTCGCTGGGCATGCGCCCGGTCCACAGGGAGCTTCGCGCCGGCGAGCACAGGGCGTAGGTGCAGTAGGACTGCTCGAACGTCACGCCGTCGCGGCAGAGGGCGTCCAGCCCGGGCGTCTTGACGTGCGTGCAGCCGCGCGCGGCGATCGTGTCGATGTGCTGCTGATCGGTCATCATCAGCAGGACGTTCAGCCGCGCCTTGCCGCCGACCGCCGGGGCCGCTCCCAGGGCGCCCCGCGCCGACAGCGCCGCGGCCCCGCCCAGGCCCGCCTGGAGGAATCGGCGGCGCGACAGCCCGCGCCGGAGCCCGTGGGTGTCTCTTCGCTGCGTCATCTCTTCGTCCCTCCCGCGGCGGTCAGCTTCTCGGCCTTCGGGTCGAGGATGTAGGTCCGCGGCCCGGTGGTCACCAGCAGCAGTCGGTGGGCGTCGTCCAGCCAGTATTCGTAGGGGTAGACGCCGCGGCCGAGGTGGTCGAAGCGGTGCAGGCGGAGCTTCTGCGGGCCCCACGTCACCTCGAGCCGGCCGCGGTAGCCCAGCCGGTGGTCCTCCTTCAGGACGCTCAGCCCCTCCAGCAGGCCGAACGTCCGCGGCTTGCCCGAGCGGAAGGGCAAGCGCTGGACGGCCTCGAAGAGACACCAGTCCGCCGTGACGGGCGGGGCGATTCTTCGCTTCCAGGGCGTCCCTCCGGCCGAGGTCGTCCATTCGCTCTCGCGGATTTGTCCGGTCTGCTGCACGCCCATGGGCGGCAGGCCGTCCATGTGGCTCCCGTGGAAGCGGCTGGTGAGCGTCCAGGCGGTGGGGCAGGCCAGCTCGTCGCGGCGGCACTGGACGCGGGCCTCGATGGTGTGCCGCTTGCCCTGGCTGTTGCGGAGCGTCTGGCGGACGGCCAGGCCGAGCGTCTTTGCCCCGGCGCTGCGGGCGATCCGCAGCGCGCCGACGGTCGCGTTGCTGCGCTCGCGGTGCCCGTAGCAAGTCCAGATGCGGTACCACGCCGTCCAGTCGCCGTCGGGGCGAAAGCCGTTCGCCGGCGGCGGCGGGGCGGTCAGGCCGCCGATCTCCGTCAGGATCGTCGGCGATAGCGGGAAGCTCACCGGCGAACTCGTGCGTCTCTTCTTCGCCATGCTGTGCCTCGCGGGGCCCGGGTGAATGGGGGGTCTGCCGGGACATTGTGCGCCGCGACACCCCCGCGGGCAAGCGCCGAGGGCCGGCTCACCGGACAGACCCGGGGCCCTCCTTCCCGGACCCCGGGCCCGTCCTGGACGCGCTTCGGCGTCTTTCCCTAGCGACGACGGCCGACCGCGCCCCGCCTCCGATCGCCTCTCTGGATGCCTCCGCCGTGTCCTCCTTCCTCCTGGCGGCAGCGCCCTGACCCCGAGAATCCGTCACGGCGGCGCCCGCCGCGTTCCCTCCCGGCCACTTCTTGTGGGCCTGCGGCCTCGCGAGGCAGGAGCCTCGTCAGCCGGTTGGTCTCGTAGATCGCTTCCGCCTGTCCGCGAAGCCCGGCGATCCAGAGGTCGCGGCCGGAGTCGATCAGCTCCCGCCGCAGGAGGATCAGCTTCGCGAAGGCTGCCAGCGAGGCCTCCGTGCGTTCCTGCGGGGAGATACGCCGCGTCGGGGACGGCATTGCGCGCGTCGGGGAGAAAAAGCCCGGGCGACGGGCCTCGCGGGGCGAAGCTACCGGGCGCGCTTGGCGGGGGGGTCGGGCTTGGCGACGGGGAGCGTGGGCCGCTTCGGGACGCGCCCGTCGGCGGCGGGCGGGTCGTCGTCGGGGATCGCGCGGCGCAGGCGAACGTGCCTCAGCTCGCCCACGGGGCGGGGGATGAACAGCGGCAGGAAGGCCGCGCGGGTCTCGCGCCCGCCGGGCGCCTCGCGCAGCACGGCGCGGCGCAGCGGGCCCTCGATCCGGTCGCCCTCGCCGTCGGCCCGGCGGTAGGCCGGCGCGGGATGGACGACCAGCTTCGGCAGGCGATCGGGGTCGGGCGAGGGGGCCGTCTCGAGCGGCCCGACGGCGAGGGGGCGCCGCAGGGCGAGGGTCGCCTCCGGCAGGGAAGCCGGCGCGGGCAGGGCGGCGGGCGTGCGTGGACGAAGCGGCCGGCGGCGTTCCACGGCCAGCAGGACCGTGCCGGTCTCGGCGTGCAGCGGGGGCAGGGGCGCGTCGCCGGCCGTCCGCGCGAGCACGTCGGAAGGGCACGGCCTCGGGGCCGAGGCCCAGCACGGCAGGGGCCAGTGCGCCACGTCGCCGGGGCGGGGCGGCTCGGTGGGCGCGGTCGCCGGTGCCGCCGCGCGCGGCTCGATCGGCTGGAGGATCAGCGTCGCGGGCGTGTGCTCCGCCGGCAGGGCGCCGCGGTTCGTCTCGATCTTGAGCAGCGACTCCTCCCGCATGGTCATGTTGGACTGGAAGACGGTCTCGTCGGTGACGGGGAACAGGGCGATCAGCGTGCCGGAGACGTCCGCGCCGTAGACGGTGAAGGGCTTGTCGGGATCGGGCTGCTTGCGCGCCGAGCCGGTGAAGTACCACCTCAGCGGCGGCATGGCCCGGCCGGTGCGGCGGTCGACGAGCACCCGCGCGATGGGCAGGACGTTCCGCCCGCCGCCCGCCAGCGGCAGCGCCAGGGCGATGCGCACCTCCGGGCCGGTGGTCGTGCCCGTCTCGCCCCGCGCGGGCTTGCCCGGCCGCAAACCCAGCGATTCCAGCGCCTTGTGCACGTCGCTGGGGCGGACCTCGATGGTCACGACGGTCTCGTGGGCCTTCTGCCCGCGGGGATGAGGCAGCGTGGCCATCACCTCGATGGGGTAGGCCTCCTTCAGGTGAGGCAGCTTGCGCGGCGCGATGCGGCAGGGCACGGAGACGGTTCTCGCCGCGGCGTCCACCGTGACGGTCCCGGCGGCCTTCTCCCGCGCGGCGGCCCGCTCGTCGGCGATGCAGACGACTGCCGACGGCCGCTCGCTCAGGCCGGCCTCCGGGTCGCACGTGCCGAGGTAGATTCGCCCCCCGTGGACGACGGGCGAGCCGAACACCGCGCCCGACGCCCGGGCATCGGCGGCGAGGTCCAGCCGCCAGCGCCGCGCGCCGTCGGCGAGGGCGACGGCGTGTACGACGGCCTTCAGGTCCGCGGCGTAGACCACGCCGCCGGCGATCGCCGGGCCGGCGAAGAACGGGCTGCCCGCGTCGTAGAGCCACTTCTCGCGTCCCGTGGCCGCGTCCCACGCGCGGACCTTGCCGTCGGTCGCGGCGAAGACGGCCAGGCCGTCCTTGCAGGCGATGGTCGACAGCACGCCGCCGGGCACGTCCTTCCGCCAGCGGACGCGGCCGTCGTTCACGTCGACGGCGACGACCTCGCCGCGGGCGGTGGGGATCGCCTTGCGGTCGTATCGGATGGTGCTGCACCCGACGAGGGCGGTCCGGCCCGCGACGGTCACGCCGGCCCACGGGTTGATCTTCAGCGGCACCTCCCAGGCGACGGAACCGTTCTGCGGGCGCAGGCACAGCAGCGCCCGCTTGCCGCACTTCTCGAGGTCCAGGTACGCCGAGGCGACGAGCAGGCGGTTGCGCGCGACGGCGGCGGGGGCGTCCACGTGCCACTCGCCCTTGCCCGCCTGCCAGACGAGCTTGGGGGCCGGCTTGGGCAGCGCGTCCTCGCTCGGCGGGATGGCGAACTCGGGGTCCTTCTTCTTGTCCTGCTCGTACTGGGCGACCAGCTCCTTCCATCGCTGGGCCAGGAGGGTCTTGACGGCCTCGAAGTCCAGCTCCTTGCCGTCGAGGACCATGTGCTTGAGCCGGACGCACAGCATGCCGGCGTCGCCCCCGCCGATGTAGACGAGGTCGCCCGCGATGGTCGGCGAGCCCTCCATGTGCACGAGCTTCCCGGGCACGGCGTACTGCCAGATGCCGCGCCCCGTCTCGGCGTGGACGCAGTAGAGGATGGCGTCGTCGGTCTGGTGCATGCCGTCGCCGAAGACGACCAGCCCGCCGATGACCGCGGGCGAGCAGACGGTGGGGCGCTTGATCAGCGGGGCGGCCTTCGACCAGCGCCCGCGCTGCGGCGGGTCGGTCTCGAGGTCCAGGCAGTGCAGCACGCCCGTGTTGAACGCCCCGAGCGCCGGGACGTACAGCGACAGCACGCTCGGCACGGGCGAGCCGATGAAGTGCTCCTGCGCCTGGTAGGTCCAGAGGACCTTGGGTTTCTCCGGCCCGGCCCTGCCGTCCACGTTGCCCGTCCGCTCGACGTTGCCCCGCGCGGTGGGCCAGTCCGCCCGCGCCGGCGCCGCGGCCAGCACGACGCCCACCAGCGCGGCCAGCGCCGGCGCCGCCGGCCGGGCCGTCGCGCGATGTCTCCTACTTCGGGGCATCGCTTGCCCCTTCGCTCGGGCGAGCGGCCAGCGCGCGAACGCGCCGCGGATCGCCCAGCAGCACCGCCGACGGCTGGCCCTCGTTGTTGAAGACCACGTCCAGCACGCCGTCCTTGTTGATGTCCAGCACGCCGAGGCCGCGCGTGTTGAAGACGCGGCGGTACAGGCCGATCTCGCCGCCGGCGTCGGCGAACGTCCCGTCGCCCAGGTTGCGGAAGTAGCGGTTCGGGCCGTGGAGGCACCCGACGAACAGGTCCATCTGCCCCGTGCCGTTGAAGTCGGCCCACGCGGCACAGGTGGCGTGGGCGTCGAGCCGGGCGAGCGCGCCGGCCGCGGCCGTGACGTCGGTGAAACGCCCCTTCCCGTCGTTGCGGAAGAGCTTCCCGCCGCCCGGCTGGGGGACGAAGAGGTCCGCGTCGCCGTCGCCGTCGAGGTCGCCGAAGGCCGGCCGCACCCCGCCGGGGCGATAGGTGATGCCGCTTGCCTTGGCCTCGACGAGCCCGCGCGGCGTGTTGAGCAGCAGCACGCCCGATCCGGCGCCGTAGAGCACGTCGCGTCGCCCGTCGCCGTTGACGTCGGCGACGGCGAAGTGGTCGCCCTTGAGCCGCCCGGCCGCGCCGCGCGGTCCCAGCCCCGCCGCCTCCGAGACGTCCTCGAACAGCTCGGCCATGTACGGCACCTGCCGCTGCGGGCGGAAGTAGAACGCGAACTCGCTCGAGCCGTTGCAGACCTTCATCAGGAGGCGGTTGCGCCCGGGCTTGAGCTTCAGCGTCAGCCGCGCCTGGTCCGGCGCGCAGGAGCGCTGGACGTCCTCGGCCAGCAGCTTCTCGCCGTTGAGCCAGACGGTCAGCGTGTCGTCGCTGCCGAGCGAGACGGGCAGGTCGATCGCCCGCCCGAAGTCCAGCTCGCGGTAGAGGTACACCACGCTGTTCTGGACCAGCCGGGGCTCGAACAGCGCCAGGCTGTGGACCCGCCCGTCGGGGAACTCGCCCCGCTTCCAGGCGACCTGCCGGCGGGCCTTGCCGGGGTACGCCTTCGACAGGTCGACCTCCTTCTCCGGCGGGTAGGCCGTCCGGAAGCCCCGCCGGCCGTGCGACTCGAACGGGCCGATGTAGTACCACGCCCCGATCGTCGGACGGTGCGGCTCGGGCGGCTGGGCGCCCTTGTTGCGGTACAGCCGCAGGCCGCGGAAGCCGTCGGCCAGGAGGATGTCCGCCCGGGCGTCGGCGTTGTAGTCCAGCCAGGCGGCGGCGGTGAGGTGGTGGTAGCCCCGGCGCGGCAGGGCGGCGGAGACGTCGCGGAAGGTGCTTCGTCCCTCGTTGCGGTAGAGTCGCGGCGCGGTGGGCGTCGCCAGGAGCAGGTCGGGCAGCTTGTCGCCGTCGAAGTCGCCCCAGGCGGCGGCGCGGGCGCCGGTTCGGGCGAGGAGGGAGATCTCGTCGAAGGACCCGTCGCCGCTGTGCAGCAGCGCCAGCCGGGCGTCGCCGAAGAGGCAGAAGTCCGCGCGCCCGTCGCCGTCGAGGTCGGTGGCGGCCACGCCGCCGGCGCCCGGGCCGGTCCGGCATAGCGGCGCGTAGTGCGTGAAGCCCGGCATGCCGTGGACGGCGCGGAACTCCTCGACGCCCCAGCCGACGAAGTCGCGCTTGGCGTTGTAGTCGAGGACCTGGAGGCTGGCGCGCATCCGCTGGACGCGGGCCGTTCGCAGCTGCAGGGCGTTCTTGTCGCCGTCCACCATGCAGGGGACGACGACCTCCTGCCCGGTGAGCATCGCGGCGACGGCGACGGCGAGCTTCTCCGGCTTGCCCGCGAACGTCCGCAGCATGTACGGCTCGGCGTGGGTCATCGACCACCACTGCCCGCCCGAGGACTGGTACCAGTAGAAGTCGATGCACGTCTCGCTGGCGCCGCGGTTGTGGAAGATCAGGGCGGCCTTGCCGACCTGAGCCCACTTCATGATGTTCTGCCACTCGCGCGGGTGGAACCCCCGCTTGCCGATGTTGTGGTTGATCGCGTCGCCGGGGTGCGTGCCCTTGATGTCCCGCACCTTGCGGTAGATGATCAGGTTCTTCTGGCGGTCGAGCTTCTCGACGCGGACGAGGACGACGTGGGTCGACTCGTTGATCAGCCGCCCGAGCGAGTAGGCCACCTCGACGTATCCCGGCGCGGACCGCGCCGCCAGCAGCACGACCGCCGCGGCGGCTGCCGCCGCCGGCACGGTACGCCCGAATCGACTCGTCTCCACACGCACGTGGGTTGCTCCCGACCGCCGGGGTCACTCCATCCGCGCCAGTTGCTCTCGCGCGACGCGGGCCCAGCGGCTCGTGGGGTGCTCCCGGAGCACCTGCCGGTACAGCCGCGCCGCCTCGACCGTCTTCTTCAGGGCGCGGTGGGCCCGCGCCGCCTCGCACCGCGCCGCGGCCGACCACTCCGGGTAGCCGTACGTCAGCGGCACGACGAGCAGCGCCTCGGCCGCCTCCTCGTACCGCTGCTGCGCCATCCGGCAGGCGCCGGTCTGGAACTGGGCGCGGGCGGCCGCCTCCGCGACCGTCCGCCGCGTCACCTCCCCGTAGGCCTTGACGGCGTCGTCGTAGCGCTTCTGCTCCTGCCAGGTCCGCCCGATGCCGTAGTAGGCCTCCTCCAGCCACGCGCTGGTGCCGTGGCGCTGCACGAGCTGCTGGAAGGCCTGCCGGGCAGCGTCCCACTGCTTCAGCTCCAGGCACGCCTCCCCCAGCCGCAGCAGCGCCCGGTCGTTGATGTGCTGCACCGTGCGGATCGGGTCGCGGGGGTTGCGGAACGGCTGGAGCTGCTTGACGGCCCCGGCCCAGTCTTTCTGCTGGATCATCGCCTCGCCGGCGAGGTAGCGCGCCTGGGTGGCGGTGTAGTAGCCGCGGGGCTTCGGGCCGATCGCCTCCAGGTGCGCCCGCGCCGCGGCGGGCTGCTTCTTCGCCAGCAGGCTCGAGGCCAGGCGCAGGCGGATCGTCTCGGCGAGCTCCGGCGGCGGGTCCTTCTCGATGGCCTCGGTGAGCAGCCGGACGGCCGCGTCGACACTCTCGGGCCGGTCCGGCCGGCGGCCGTGCATCTCGGCGAGCTCCAGCCGCGCCCGGGCGGCCAGCGACGAGTCCGGCGCCGCGGCGATCAGCCGCTCGTACTGGCGGTGGGCCAGCGCCTCCGACGGCTGGACGCCGACGGCCGAGAGCGGCACGTCCGGCGCGCGCGGCGTCGGCGGGGCCTGCCCGGGCGGCGTGGTCTTCGCCATCGCGGCGAGGGCCTTCTCGAGCGCCTCGGCCTGGGCCTTCTGCCGCGCCGAGTCGACCTCGCCGTCGGCCAGCACGCGGTAGCACCATGCCGCCTCGTAGAGCAGGTGCAGGTGCACCTTCGAGCCGGGGGCGGTCCGGCCCTGGTTCATCGCCTCGGCGTGCACCCGCGCCGCGACCTGGCGCAGGGCGACGAGCGCCTCGCGGATCCGCCGGCGCGCGGCGGCGATCTCCTCGGGCTTCGCGCCGGGCTTGCCTGCGGCGGCGAGGTCGGCCTTCCGTTGGGCCTGGAACTCCTCGCGGCGGCACTGCGCGCCGCGCCAGACGGCGTTGACGGCCTCGGCCCGGCCGGGAAACTGCGCCGCCATCGCATCGAAGAGCTTCGCCGCCTCGGCGACCTTGCCGGTCGCCCGCAGCGCCAGGGCGTGCTCGTACTGGAGCAGGCCCGCCCAGGCGCGGCGGTCGGCGTCGGCGAGAAGGGCGGCCTCGTGCTGGGTGCGGTAGGCCGACAGCAGCTTCACCGCGTCGGCGGCGCGGTTCTGCCGGCGCAGCAGCCCGCCCAGGTGCGCGATCGCCAGCGGCGCGATCCGCGCGCCGCGCAGCGGGTCGGACTGGAAGCGATTCAGCTCGTTGCCCGCGCCGCCGACGTCGCCGAGCAGCGCCATGCACTTGGCGCGCTCCAGGTGGGCCGTCGGCACGAGCGGGCTGGCGGCGAACTCGCGCTGGATCCGCTCGTAGGCGGCGCGGGCCTGCATCAGCACCCGCTGGCGCTCCGCCCGGTCGCTGAGCATCTCCCCGATGCGCCGGTAGCAGTGCCCGAGCTTCAGCAGCGCCGCCGGGGCCTCCGGGCTCTTGGCGTTGGCGCCGACGAAGCCCTCGAGCAGCTTGGTGGCCTGGTCGAGCCGGGCCACCAGGCGCGCCGTGCCCAATGCGTCCTCGGACTCCGGCGGGAGCGTTCGCAGGAGGCAGTCGGCCAGCAGGTGGGGCACGGACGCCAGGTCGCCGCTCCGCTCGAACTGGGGGATCTTCGCCAGCAGCGCCGCGGCGCGGTCGTACTCGCCCCGGCGGTAGTGCAGCGTCGCCAGGCCGTGACGCGCGAGGTTCGCGTAGCGGAAGTCGCCGGCCTGCTTCATCAGCCGGCGGTAGCGCCGGACCGCCTCGTCGAAGAGGCGCTCGACGTCGCGGCGGCGGTCCTTGTACGTGGGGTTCTTGGCGGCGGCGAGGGCCTGGAAGTAGGCGTTCTCGGCGCTTCGGAACCACACGGCCGGCAGCAGCGTGCTGCGGGGGTAGGACTGCTCGAAGCGCCGGCAGACGTCGTCGGACTGGCGGTACTGCCCGGCCAGGTGCAGCGCCGCCGCCTGGCGCTGGAGGGCCTCTTCCACGTGCTCGGCGCTGCCGCGTTCGTCGACGACGCGGCGGCAGGTGTCGGCGGCCTCCTTGTGCTGCCCCGCGAGCTGCTGGGTGTCCGCCAGCTCCATGAGGATGTCGGCGCGGCGGAGCTTCGCGGCGGGGTCGGTGCGGGCGAGCTGCCCGGCCCGGTCCGCCGCCTGGCGCAGCGTCTGGATCGCGCCGGACAGGGCCGCCTGGTAGGCCGGGGCGTTCTTCGGGTCGGCCGCGCCCACCTGCGCCCGCGCCAGCCACCACATCGCCTTGTCGCCCACCCGCGGGTGGTTCGTCAGCGCCTGGAGGGCCTGGATCGCCTGCGGGAAGCCCCGCAGCTTCATGTGGCAGTAGCCGACGCGGAGCTTCGCCTCGTCGGCCATCGCCCCGGCGGCGTGCTGCTTGAGCAGGGCCTCGAAGCTCGACAGGGCCTCGGCGAAGCGCCCCATCTCCGCCTGGAGCTGGGCCAGGTGGAACCGCGCCCGAACGACGTAGTCCGGCGCGGCGGCTCGGGCGAGGGCTTCCGTTTCGGCCTTCTGGCGGGGCGTGAGGCCCTGCGGGCGTCGGAGGGCCTCGGCCGCACGCTTCTTGCGCGCCTCGTGATCGGCCAGGACCGCCTCGTACTGCGCCGCCGCCTTCGGGCGCTCGCCCGCCAGGTGGTGCACGCGGGCCAGCAGGAACCGCGCGTGGATGCCGAACGGCTGGCCGAACGGCGCCAGCCGGCTCAGCGCCCGCCCGGCCTCGAGGGGCTCGCCCTTGGCGAACCGCGCGTAGCCGAGGTGGTACAGCGCCGCGTCGCGACAGCGCGTCGTGTCCATCACGGGATGGGCGAGGAGCTTCTCGGCCGCCTGGATCGCCTCGTCGAAGCGCCGCAGGCGCAGGAGCATCTCGGCCCGGTCGCAGCGGGCGCGGGCGGCCCAGCGCAGCTCCTCGGGCGGCTCGGCGGGAGCCGTGGCGGACGGGGGCCTCGCGGGCCCGGCCGCCGCGAGGAAGGCGTCGCCGGCGGCGGCGAACTGGCGGTCGGCCTCGGTGTAGTAGGACTGGGCCTGCTGGCGGAGCTTGGCGGCCTGTTTCGGGTCGGTCTGGGCGGCGGCCTGCGCCGACGCCTGCTCGCCGAACGCGCGAACCGAGACGGCGTAGTAGTACCGCGCCGTCGCGAGCTCCATCGGCGTGCCCGAGGCGGACTCCACCACGCGCCGAAGGGCGTCGCCGATGGCCTTGTGGTCCCGCTTCGGCGCCTCCAGCAAGCACAGCGCCAGGCCGTAGTCGGCCGCGCGGGCGTCCCGGCCGCCCGAGTAGCGGCGGAGGTACTCGCCGAACCGCTGGGCGGCGTAGTCGTACTTGCCCTCGTTGTACGCGCGGCGGGCGCTGTCGAGCAGCATCCGGGCGGCCTTGTCCTGGGGGAGCTGCCCCTGGGCAAGGGCCGGGGCGATCGGGCAGAGCAGAGCGGCCGCCCACAGCGCACAAACCCCAACCGCCGTGATGCCGGAAGGGCTTGGCCTCATCGGTATCTCCGCAGACTCCGGGACGCGGTCTGGTTCCTTGACATATCGTTCATGCCCGGGATGCCACGGAAGTTCCGCCTGGGTTGAAGGTAATGCCTGCCGTCGCCGGAACGGCCCCGTGCGGGCGGGAACCGCGCCGCGGGTCGGCTGGCGGCGAGACGGGCGCCGGAGTGGAAGTATGGTTGTCCAGGGCAGGAGCCGGTGGGCCGTGGCCGGGCTTGGGCTGTTGGCCTGGGCCGTCCCGGCGGCGGCCGTCATCAAGGTGGATTTCCCCGTCCGGAAGATCTACGAGGCCTCGCGGCAGGTGCTCGTGGGGACGGTCCGCGGCGTCCGCGCCGCCAGCCGCGTCGTCGACGTCGCCGTGGGCGAGGCCCTGAAGGGCGACCCCGCCGAGCGGGTCCGCATCCAGATCGTGCGTCCGGCGGAGCTGATCGGGCGCGTCCGGCCGGGGGAACCGGTGGTCGTGTTCGTCGCCAAGGCGAGGCGCGGGGGCCAGCCCGCGTCGATGGCCATCGTTCACCTGGCCGACACGTGGCTGCTGGCCAACGCCATCGCCAAGGCCGACCCGCCGGCCTGGCGCGTGGGGCAGCTCTACCAGGGCAAGGCGAGCTTCCCGGGGCGGACGGCGGCGCTGGGGCGCATCGTTCGCGAGATCAAGGCGGGCCGCTGCCGGCTGCTGGACAAGGTGGAGCACAACGTCTTCCGCGGCGGCGTGGCGAAGCTCGCCGTGCTGGCCGTCCCCAAGCCGCACTCGCTCGCCGCCGCCGACGTGAACGGCGACGGCAGGTGCGACCTGCTCGTCGGCACGGCGGGGGGGTCGCGGCTGTTCCTGGCGACCGCCGACGGCTACCGCGACTCCACCCGGGCGTGGTGCCCGTGGGGCGTGGTCGGCGGGTACTCCGCCTTCGGCGACGTCACCGGCGACGGCAAGGTGGACTACCTCCAGAACAACTCGATCTGGGTCAACACGGGCAAGGGCTTCGCGCCCACGAAGGTGGTGCTGGACCTGCCCGAAAAGGTCGCCCCGCTGGCGGCGGCGCTGTGCGAGGCCACCGGCGACGACAGGACCGACGCGGCCGTCCTCTCCGCCGCGGGAGAGCTGCGCGTTCTCGAGAACCCCGGCTCGACGGCGCGCCCCTGGCCGGCGAAGATCGCCCGGCGGCTCTGGCGGACGGGCGAGCGCCCCGCGGCGGCGGCGTTCGGCGACTTCGGCGACGACGGCCGCCCGCACGTGATCGCCGTCTGGCCCCGGCGCGTCGTGCGGTACGCCGTCGATCCCAACGGCCCGGCGCCGGCCGACTACGAGGCCCTCACCGGCGTGGCGCTGGACAAGTACCACCGCGCCCACAAGGGCGGCCTGACGGACGTGCTGGCCACGCCGATCGACATCAACGGCGACCGTCGGCGGGACTTCCTCCTGCTGGCGGGGGGGCACGGGCTGCTGCTGGTCAATCGCGGCTTCGGGGCGTTCCTGGTCAACCCGGACGCCGGCGGGGCGCTCGTCTCGCGGGGCAAGCACAGGGTCCCGTTCGCGCTGACGCCGAAGACGCCCTGGGCCGCCGCCGACGTGCACAACGACGGCTTCGAGGACCTGCTCGTGCTGACGGCGGACGGCACGCTCTACGAGGTGAGCAACACGCCGTTCCCGCTGCCGGGCGCGCCGCGACGGTGAGCCGATCCCCTACGGCGCGGCGGGGCGCGACGCCGCGGGGCGGCTGGCGGCGGGCGGTGAGCGCTGGAGGATCTGCCACGCCTGGCGGATCACCTCCGGCGGCAGGGGGGTGACGGCCCCGGCGGCGTCGATGCGGCGCCCGGCAAGCAGCTGGGCCAGCAGCACGAGGTCGCTCGGCTCTCGGGCGTCGGGGGCGACGTCCCAGAAGCGAACGGCCTGGCCCTTTTGGTCCCCTTCGGCCTCGACGGTGAGCAGGCGGGGGGACTGGCGGCAGAACGCGACAAAGAGCACGTCGGCGTCGTGCTGGAGCGGCGGCGTGACGGGCTGGCCCGTCGCCGCGTCCCAGACGCGGGCCGTGGCGTCGCTGCCGGCGGTCGCGACCCGCAGGCCGTCCGGGCTGAACGCCGCCCAGCGGACCGCGCGCTTGTGGCGCAGCGGTGGGGTGAGGGGCTTGCCCGTCCCGGCATTCCAGACGCGGGCGGTCCCGTCCCGGCTGGCCGTCACGACGCGCTTGCCGTCCGGGCTGAAGGCGGCGTGGTAGACCACGTCGAGGTGCCGCAGCGGCCCGCCACGCGCCCGACCCGTGTCGGCGTCCCAGACCCTCGCCGTGCCGTCATGGCTCGCCGAGACGAGCCACCGCCCGTCCCGGCTGAACGCCACGTAGCGCACGGCCGAGTCGTGCTTCAGCGGCGGGCCGATGGCCTTGCCCGCGGCCAGGTCCCAGATCCGGGCCGCGTGGTCGTTGCCGGCCGTGGCCAGGCGTTTGGCGGCGGGATCGAACGCCACCGCGACGATCTCCTGGTCGTGCGAGAAGCGGTGCGGCAGGGGCTTGCCGGTCGCCCTCTCCCAGACGCCTGCGGTCGTACCGACCACCGCCACCACGAGTCGCCCGCGCGGGCTCAGGGCCACCAGGCTCGCGAGCTTCTCGGTCGCCACTTCCGACGTTTCCTCGTCGCCCGTCGTGCGCCATACGCGGACCGTGTTGTCGTGCGCCCCGGTGGCGACCCATCGGCCGTCCCGACTGAGGGCGGCCTGGGAGATCCACAAGACGTGCTCCAGCGGCCCGCCGACGCGCTGGGACGTGTTGGCATCCCAGACCGTCGCGGTAGCGGTAAGGGAGCCCTTGTCGATGGCGACGCAGAGCCCTTCGGGCCCGACGGCCTCGGGCGCGAGGCGGCCGGGGCAGGGGAACACCCGGACTGCCGGTTCGGGGCGGCGGACGGCATAGAGCCGCGCGGTATGGTCGCCGCCGGCGGTGAGGACGGTCCGCCCGTCGGGGCTGAACGCGACGTGGACGACCGCGCCGGCGTGTCGCAGGGGGGGCAGGACGGACTGGCCGGTCTTCGTGTCCCACACGCGGGCGGTATCGTCGCGCCCGCCGGTGACCACCAGATCGCCCGCCGGACCGAACGCCGCGCACGTGACGTCGCCGTCGTGCCCCAGCACGTGGGGCTTGCTGTCCTGGACCCTCTCCGTGCGCCGGACCCGGGCCGTATGGTCCCGCCCGGTCGTGACCATCCAGTTCCCATCCCCGCTGAAGGCCCCGTAGAGCAGGCACTTGCCCGGCCCGGTGCAATGGGCGGGGAGCCTCTGTTTCTTGCCGGTTCGGGCGTTCCAAAGGCGCGGGGTGCCGTCCTCGCTGGCCGTCAGGACGCGCTCGCCGTCCGGATGGAAGGCGACGTGGCGGACGCGGCCGCTGTGCTTGGGGGCAGGGAGCTCCTGAAGCGACGTCGCGTCCCAGATCCGAAC
>CAZXOC010000173.1:0-15797 GCA_964642165.1 uncultured Planctomycetaceae bacterium
TCGAGCTGGTCGGGCACATGCTCGGCAAGACGCCCCAGGAGGCCGGAGCGCTCTCGGCCGAGAGAAGCGCGGGCACGGGCGCCCCGGCCGGCGGCGAGGAGCCGCTGCTGGCGGCCGAGGGGCTCTCGCGCCGCGGTGGCATCGAGGCCTTCGACCTCCACGTGGGGCGCGGGGAGGTGCTCGGCCTGGCGGGGCTGCTGGGCTCGGGGCGGACGGAGGCGGCCCGCCTGCTGTTCGGCGCCGACCGCAGCGACACCGGGCGCGTCCGCGTGGCCGGCAGGGACGTCACGCTGCGCGGCCCGCGGCGGGCGATCGCGCTGGGGATCGCCTTCTGCCCGGAGGACCGCAAGACGGAGGGCATCTTTCCGGAGATGTCCGTGCTGGACAACGTCGCGCTGGTCGTGCAGCGGAAGCTCAGCCGCCTGGGCATCGTCTCGCGCAGGGCCCAGGCCCGCGTCGCCGGCGAGTTCATCCGCCGGCTCGGCATCGTCACGCCGAGCCTGAGCCAGCCGGCGAAGAACCTCTCGGGCGGCAACCAGCAGAAGCTGATCCTCGCCCGCTGGCTGGCGTGCGGGCCGCGCGTGCTGATCCTCGACGAGCCGACGCGAGGCATCGACGTGGGCGCCAAGGCGGAGGTCGAGCGTCTCGTGGCCGAGCTGGCCGGCGAGGGCGTGGCGATCCTGTTCATCTCGGCGGAGCTGGACGAGGTGGTGCGGCGCAGCGACCGCGTGGCCGTGCTTCGCGACCGGCGACTCGTCGGTGAGCTGACCGGCGAGCAGATCAACGAGCGGACGATCATGGACACGATCGCCGGCGAGGAGGCGTCATGAGCGCCCCGGCGTCGATCCCGCCCGACCCGGCGCCTTCGGACGGCGGCGCCCGCGGGGCGGCGGCGTTCGCGCGGCGGCACCCGGCGATCTGGCCGCTCCTGGCGCTGATCGTGCTGCTGGCGGTGAACCTGGTCACGACGCCGAGCTTTCGCCGCCTGGAGTACCGCGACGGGCGCCTGCACGGGCAGCTCGTCAACGTCGCCAAGGACGCCTGCCCGGTCCTCCTACTGGCGACGGGCATGACGCTGGTGATCGCCACGGGCGGCATCGACCTGTCCGTCGGGTCGGTGATGGCCATCGCCGGCACGGTCGCGGCGCTGCTGCTGATCCCCGAGGGTCACGAGGTGCGCGTGCCCGGCGTCCTCGCCTGGCTGCGCCCGTCCGGCCCGCTCGCCGTGCCGTGGGTCGTGCTCGTCGCGATCGCCGCGGCCGTCCTGCTGGGGCTTTGGAACGGGGTGCTCGTGACCTACGTGCGCCTCCAGCCGATCGTCGCGACGCTGATGCTGCTGGTGGCGGGGCGCGGCATCGCCCAGGCGCTCACGCGCGACCAGAAGGTGGCCTTCGAGGTGCCGACGTTCGAGCGGATCGGGATGGGCCACTTCCTCGGCGTGCCGATCCCGGTGTACATCGTCGCCGGCGTGGCGGTCGTGCTGTTCGTCGTCCTGCGCAAGACGGTGCTGGGGATGTACATCGAGGCGGTGGGGGACAACCTCCGCGCGGCGCGGATGGCGGGGCTGAAGACCCACGCGATCCGCATCCTGGTCTACGCCTTCAGCGGGTTCTGCGCGGCGCTGGCGGGGCTGATCGTCACCGCCGACATCAAGCTGGCGGACGTGGCGAACTGCGGGCTGTACCTGGAGCTGGACGCGATCCTCGCCGTCGTCATCGGCGGGACGAGCCTCGCGGGCGGCCGGCCGCGCCTCGCCGGGTCGCTGATCGGCGCGGTCATCATGCAGATGCTCTCGACCACGCTCACCACGCACAACGTGCCGGTCGGGTCGCAGTTCATCCTCAAGGCGGTCGTCGCGCTGGCCGTCTGCCTGATCCAGACGCCCTTCCTGGCGGGCATGCTGCGGCGAGCACCGGGGCGAAGGGGGGCAACGGCATGAGGTTCCGCCTGCCGCGAAGATACCTGCCGCTGCTGGCGAGCGTGGCCGTCTACGTGCTGCTCTACGCCGGGGCGGCCTACCGCTACCAGGAGCAGCGCTTCGGCACGCTCCAGGTGTTCCTCGACTTCCTGTACGACAACGCCGTGCTGGGGATCCTGGCCGTGGGGATGACCTTCGTGATCCTCTCGGGCGGCATCGACCTGTCCGTCGGGGCGATGATGAGCATGTCCAGCATGCTGGTGGGCTTCCTGATCATGGACATGGACTGGCCGGCGGGCGTCGCGATTCCCGCGGCGGTCCTGGCCGCGGGGGGCATCGGGCTGGCCATGGGCTGCATCATCCACTTCATGGAGATCAAGCCGTTCATCGTGACGCTGGCGGGGATGTTCTTCGCCCGCGGTGTGGGCTTCCTGATCAACGTGGAGACGATCCGGATCAGCGATCCCGGCCACGCCTGGCTGAAGGCCCTCGCCGTGCCCCTGGGCGAGGGCTACGAGCTGCCGCTCGTGGCCGTGCTGTGGCTGGCGGTCGTGCTGGCGGGGCTGTACGTCTCGCTGCGGACGCCGTTCGGGCGGAACGTCTACGCCCTGGGGGGCAGCGAGGGGGCCTCGCGGCTGATGGGCCTGCCGGTCGGCTGGACGAAGGTGAGCGTCTACGGCGTCAGCGGGCTGTGCAGCGGGCTGGCCGGCGTGGCGCTGACGCTGTACCTGGGCAGCGGCAACAACAACGAGGGGATCGGCATGGAGCTGGACGCCATCGCCGCGACGGTGGTGGGGGGCACGCTGCTGACCGGCGGGGTCGGCAGCGTCTTCGGGACCTTCGTCGGCACGCTGACGATCGGGCTGATCCTCACCGTCGTGACGACCTACGAGGGGCTGCTGAGCAGCGGGCTGACGCGCGTGGCGATCGGGCTGCTGCTGCTGGTCTTCGTGCTGCTCCAGCGCGTCCTCACGAGGCGAGCGGCGACGTGAGGCTCCCGGCAGGGGGGCTCGGTCCCTACGGCTTCTCCCGCGGGATCACGTCCACCAGCCCCACGTCGATGTACTGCCCGCCGCCGGTCTGCTTGCAGTGCACGGCGAAGGTGTTCCGGCCCTTCTTCAGCGCCGCCTTGGCTGCCTTGCTGACGGGCACGTCCACGTAGTCGCTGGTGTAGTCCTTCCGCGCCGCGGCGCGAACGCCGTTGATGTACACCTCGGCGTCCTCGTCGTGGTGGATTCGCAGGCGCAGGTTGGTGAACGTCGTGGTCGTCAGCTCGAACGTCCGGCGGATCCAGATGTCGGGCGTTTTCCACTTCGTCCGGACGACGGCCCCCGGCGTGCTGGGCTCGCCGAAGCCGCCCGGGCCGGCCTTCCAGGACGAATCGTCGAACGCCGCGTCGGACCAGCTCTTGCCGGGATCCTCCGTCGTGTAGCGCCACTCGATGCCCTTGGCCTGCGACGTCGGGACCGCCACCTTCGTGATCGGCGGCGGGGGGAACTCGCCGCGGTTGGCGGCCGCGGTCTTCGCCACGTCCGGCTTGATGATCGCCCGGTCGTAGGTCATCAGGCCGTTGACCTCGATCTCGACGTCCGTCGTCTGCGTGTAGACGCCCGCGCACAGCCCGTGCGTCTCCTTGAGCTGGTAGAGCTTCCGCAGCAGGTCGACGTAGCGCTCAGTGAGGTCGTCGCGGTCGCCCATCTTGCGGTAGCCCCAGCTTCCCTTGTCGCGCCAGAGGTGCCCCTTGATCGGCAGGCCGAGGCCGCCGAACTCGCCGAGCACGCCGGCCCGCTTGCCGTCCGGCTTGTGGGTGGCCGGACCGGGGTAGGCGTGGCGGTCGATGATGTCGCCGCAGTTGTGGTCGGCCCACCCGCTGGCGTTGCTGATCAGGCGCGTCGGGTCGAGCTTCCGGACCAGGTCCACCTGGGCCTTCGTGTCGTTGGGGTCGTTCCGCGCCTGGCCCCAGCCCTCGTTGAAGACGACCCACATGATGATGCTGGGGTGGTTGCCCATGCCCTCGACGAGGCGGGTCAGCTCCTGGCGGAACTGCTTGCGGTCGCGCGTGGTGTTGCCCGAGGGCATGTCCTGCCAGACCAGCAGCCCCAGCTTGTCGCACCAGTAGTACCAGCGGTCCGGCTCGATCTTCACGTGCTTGCGCGTCATGTTGAAGCCGAGCTTCTTGAGGACCTCGACGTCGTACCGCAGGGCCTCGTCGGTCGGCGCGGCGTAGAGGCCGTCCGGCCAGAAGCCCTGGTCCAGCGGGCCGATCTGAAAGACGAACTTGCCGTTCAGCAGCATCCGCGGCACGCCCGCCTTGTCCTTGGCGATCTCGATCTTCCGCATGCCGAAGTAGCTCGTGACCTCGTCGGCGAGCTTCTCGCCCTCGAACCACTTCACCTTCAGGTCGTACAGGTGCGGGTCGTCGGGCGTCCACAGGTGGGGCTTGTCGAGCTTCACGATGGCCCGTGTCGGCACGGAGCTGTGGACGGCCTTGCCGCCCGGCACCTCGGCCTGGACGTACGTCCGCTCGCCCGCCCGGCTGGCCGCGACATCAATCACCACCTGTCCCTTGTCCACGTCGGGGGTGATCTTGAGCGAGCGGATGTGCGACCGGGCGACCGGCTCGAGCCAGACCGTCTGCCAGATGCCCGTCGTCGGCGTGTACCAGATGCCGCGCGGCTTGAGCACCTGCTTGCCGCGGGCCTGGCTGCCTTTGTCGGTCGGGTCGAACACGCCGACGAGCAGCTCGTTGTCCCCGCCGGCCTTGAGGGCGTCGGTGACGTCGAAGGAGAACGCGTCGTAGCCGCCGCGGTGCGTGCCGAGCTTCTTGCCGTTGACGTGGACGGTCGCCTCCCAATCGACGCCCTGGAAGTGGAGCAGCACGTGCCGCCCGCCCCGCGTCCACCCCTCCGGCACGGCGAACGTGCGGCGGTACCACATGCGCTCGGCCCGCTTGCCCACACCGCTCAGGGCCGACTCGATCGGGAAGGGCACGAGGATCTTCCCCTCGAACTTCGCCGGGGGCGCGGCGTCGGCCTCGGCGATCGCGTAGTCCCACAGGCCGTTCAGGTTCGTCCATTCCTTCCGCACCATCTGCGGGCGCGGGTGCTCGGGATGGGCCCTGTCGGGCGAGACGTCTTTCGCCCAGCGCGTCATGATGTGGCCTTCGACGGGCTTCCAGTCGGCCAGGGCGCGGGAGCCGGCCGCCGAGAGGGACAGGAGGACGAGCAGCGTGGTGGTCGTGCGCATGGTTGTTCTCTCCATTCGGTGTTCGGTCACGCATTCCAGCAGACGGGCGGACGCGGGGCAAGAGCATTCCCCGGCCGGCTCGGGCACCGCGGCCCGTCAAGCGCCCGTCTTGGCGGGGCGAGCCTCGGCGCGGTCCTCGGCGATCCAGACGGCCATCGCGCCCGGCCGGCGGTGGTCCCACGCGTAGTAGGGGATGGCCAGCAGGTCGATCGGCCGGTCCTTCTCCGGCGACTCGCCGCGAATCATCGCCTTGCCGCGGATCACCTGCACGCCGCCGAGCAGGTCCTTGCGGAACTCCGTGCTGAGCTTCGCGTCGCGCGGGAGGTACAGGTCGTCGACATGCCCGCCGTTGTCGACGGCCTCGATGCAGTAGACGATCGGCCCGCGCTGCAGCGCCACGCGCCCGGCGTCCGCCTCGACGGCGGCGTGGGAGTAGACGCGCTGAATGGGCATGGGGATGGCCAGCTCGATGACGTCGCCGTCCTTCCACGTCTGTCGCAGGGCGACGTAGCCGCGCACGTTCTTCAGCCCCTTGAGCTGCCGGGGCGTGGTGAACACCATCGTCCACAGGTCGGAACGTTCGACCGGCTCGGTCCGGTAGAGGTCGTCCTTGCCCGTCCGCCCCGGGATCCAGGCGGGGCTGCGCAGGTAGACGGTGAGGTCGGTGGGCGCGCCGGGGGAGACGGCGATGCGCACACGGCCGTCCCACGGGTAGCGCGTCTCCTGCTTGAGCGTCACCGTCCGCCCGCCGAGCTTCACCCGGGCCGTGCCCGCGGCATAGAGGTTCACGTAGATCGCGCTATCGCCGGTGGCGTAGACGTAGCCCGGCAGGGAGGGCATGAAGCGCACGACGTTCGTCGGGCAGCACGCGCAGCCGTAGAATGGCCGGCGGTGGTGCTTGCCCTTGCTGGCCAGCGGGTTGACGTAGAAGAACTTCTCGCCGCCGAGGTCCACCCCGGCCAGGAAGCCGTTGTAGCAGGTCCGCTCGAACGTGTCGGCGTACTTCGCGTCGGCGTGCAGCAGGTTCATCCGGTGGTTCCACAGGCACATGCCGATCGACGCGCACGTCTCGCCGTAGGCCGTCTCGTTGGGCAACTGGTAGTTCTTCCCGAACGCCTCCCCGTGCCGCGTCGAGCCGATCGCCCCGGTGACGTACATCTTCTTCGTGACGGTGTTCGCCCACAGGCGCCCGAGGGCGTCGATGTACGGTCGGCTGCCGGTGATCCGCGCCAGATCGGCCATGCCCGAGTACAGGTACATCGCGCGGACGGCGTGCCCGGTGGGCTCGCCCTGCTCCCACAGCGGCTGGTGGTCCTGGCAGTAGTGGCCGTAGAGGCGCGGACGCTTGTCGGTCTTGCGCCCGCGGATGTCGAGGAAGAAGCGGGCGAGCCGGAAGTACTTCCGGTCGCCCGTGGCGTCGGCGAGCTTCATCAGGGCCAGCTCGATCTCCTCGTGGCCGGGCACGTCGTGGCGCTTGTCCGGGCCGAAGATCCCGGCGATGCGATCGGCGAACCGGGTGGCGACGTTCAGCAGCGTCTTCTTGCGCGTCGCCCGGTAGTGGGCGACGGCGGCCTCGAAGAGGTGCCCCGCGCAGTACAGCTCGTGCTTCGCGCGGCAGTCGGTCCACTTGCGGTCCGGCTCCTTGAGCGTGTAGTAGCTGTTGAGGTAGCCGTTGGGGCGCTGGGCGGCGGCGATCCAGGCGACCACCTCGTCGACCTGCTTGTCCAGGTTGGGGTCGGGATGGGCCTGAAGCGAATACGAGGCCCCCTCGAGCACCTTGTAGACGTCCGAATCGTTGAAGTAGATGCCCTGGAAGCCGCCTTCCATGAGCCCGCCGGCCTTGGCGAAGTTGCTGAAGCGCCCGGTCTTGCGGCACCAGCGGAAGTTGTGCGGGATGGACCGCGTGCGGTTCGTCTCGATCCGCGGCGCCCAGAAGGCGTCGGCGATCTGCACGTTGGTGAACGACACGGCCTCGAGCCGGGCGAGCTGCTCGGGCTCGGCCGCCCCGGCGCTCACGGGTCCCCGGGCGGCCAGCAAGCCCAGGACGATTGCGGCGAAACGTGGCTTCATGGTCTGCTTCCTCTGTATTCCTCGCGGCCATCGACGGAGCCGGTGGGCCGCCATTATGCGGGGACGCGGGCTGGGAGGAAAGGCCCCACCCCACGGGGCGAACGTGCCTTCAGGCAGCCGAGGTCAGGGGGTGCCGCCGCCCAGAAGCTCCGCCAGACGCCCGACCAGTGCCTCCCGGTTGGAGTGCGTTATCTCGATGAGCAGCACGTCCTGCCGGGCACGCAGTTGATCGACGAAGCCGAGGCGGTAGATGGGGATCGTGGCGAGCACGGGGGCGTCGCAGTCCAGCGCCGCCGTGACGGCCTCCCGGAAGGCGCTCGAGCACAGCTCCATCTTGCCGATCTCGTCGATGACGATGCACCCGGGCCGGCCCGCGGCATCGCGCAGGGCACCGACGCCGACGCGGTCGAACGACGCGACGTCGACACCGTACTTGCCGACGCGAGGCCGGCCCTTGCGGCTGACGTGCGCGAGGACGCCTTCGACCCCGGAACGGAGGTCCTCCACGCGGAAGCCCGCGCGGCGGCCGCCCTGGCGGACCTCCTCCGTCACGAACCCGCCGGCCAGGGGGATGCCCGCGGCGATCACCTTCTGGACGAGCGTTGTCTTGCCGGCGCCCGGCCGCCCGGTCACGAGGATGTTCCGTGCCATCGATCCGCTCCCTCGGCGTCTCACAAGCCCCGGGCCGTCATTCGGCGGCAGCGCGCCGTCACTCGAGCCTCTCGCCCCGGATCGTGATGGTGGTGCGCAGGATCGTTCGGTTGGTCTCGTCGTACAGGACGTAGACCTTCAGCCAGCGCGTGACGACGCGCGAGTGCGTGGGCAGCGTGTCGATCGTGCCCTCGTAGACGCCCTTGCGGTGTTGCGGGTTGGCGCGGACGGGCTTGAGCTCCACGTCGCCCAGCCGCGGGACCTTCGCGTACGCGGCCATCTCCTTCCGCGCCCAGCGCGACAGCCGGCGGGCGAGACGGGGCGTGACGTGCTTCTGGAGGGACGCGGCCTGCTTCTGCCACTGCCGGCGCGCGAGCCGGACGTGGTCGGCGTGGGGGGCGACGTCCCGCTGCCACGAGTCCACTTCGGGAATGTAGCCCATCTCCGGAACGAGACACAGGCCGATGGGCAGGTCCCCGGCCGTTGGGGCCGGCTCGGCGGGCTTCGCCGGCCTCGTGCCCTCGGCGGGCAGCAGGGCCAGGACGACGGCGTTGACGATCGTCGCTCTCATCTTCGGGCCCTCCCGCCGATCGGCGTTCGGCGCCAGTGTACCCGAGACCGGGCGCCGACCCGAAGCGCGCGCTGGAGCCCCTCTGGTGCCGCGCGGGCGGAGCCGGCGGGATTCGCCACCTTGCGGCCGGCAGCGGCGACGCCATAATGCGTGGTGGCAGCGCGGTGGATGTCGCCCCGCGCCGGCGGACCCAGAGGAGCGAGACGATGAGCGATCACAGCGGACCTGCATTCACACGACGCCGGTTCCTTGGCGGCGTGTCGGGCGGGCTGGCCGCGGCGGCGCTGCCCGACTTGGCGGCTGGTGCGGCCGAGGCGAAGAAGAAGAAAGGGAGGTGGTCGATGCGGCTGTCGACCTCGAGCATCCACTTCAGCAAGCTGCCCATCGAGCAGGCCTGCGAGCGGATCGCGCGGCTCGGCTTCGAGGCGATCGACATCTGGTCGGCGCACGGGGGCTGCCCGCACCTCGACGACGTGGCCAAGCGCCTGGGCAGCGAAGGGCTCAAGCGGCTGCTGAAGAAGCACAAGCTCACGCTGTACGCCTTCAGCGTCTACCGCGGCGGGTACCAGCGCTACGCGAAGCTGCTGGGCGAGGCCGGCGGGGGGGTCGCCATCCGCGGAAGCGCCGGGCCCTGCAAGCCCGCGGAGCTGCCCGCCCGAATGAAGGCCTTTCTCGAGGGCCTCAAGCCCCTCGTCGAGCTGGCGGAGAAGCACGACTCCTACCTGGCGATCGAGAACCACGGCCGCGCGCTGCTGGAGTCGCTGGACTCCTTCAAGGCGTTCGTGGACCTCAACCGCAGCCGCCGGGTCGGCATCGCGATGGCGCCGTACCATCTCCAGCGCATCGGCGTGTCGGTGCCCGAGGCGATCCGCATCGCCGGCAAGCAGCTCCTGTTCTTCTACGCCTGGCAGCACGGCGGGGGCACGGCGCAGTTGCCCGGTCACGGGAAGACCGACTTCACGCCCTGGCTGTCGGCCCTGGCGGAGATGAACTACCGCTGGTACGTCAACCCGTTCATGCACCACGAGCCCGCGCCGGACGTGATGTCCGCGGCCCTGGGCAAGTCGCGGGACTACCTTCGGCGGTGCTACGAGAAGGCGGCCGGCGCCTAGCCGCGGGGCCGGCCTTGCGGAAAGGGACTTGATGATGCCGACGAAACGACTCACGCGCCGGTCGTTCCTGAAGGCGGCCGTGGCCGGTGCCGCGGCGCCGTGGATCGTCCCGGCCTCGGCCCTGGGCGGGGGCGGCCAACTGCCGCCGAGCGAACGGATCGGCATGGGGTTCATCGGCCTCGGCGGGCGCGGCGGCGGCATCATGCCGCACTTCGTCCAGAAGGGGCTCTCGCAGTGCATCGCGATCTGCGACGTGTGGCAGGACCGCCGCGAGCGGGCCCGGGCGCGAATGGGCGGGCAGTGCGCCGCCTACGGCGACTTCCGCGAGCTGATCGCCCGCGACGACGTCGACGCCGTGGTGATCGCCACGCCGGACCACTGGCACGTGCTGCACTCGATCGCCGCGATGGAGGCCGGCAAGGACGTCTACTGCGAGAAGCCCCTCTCGCTGACCGTCCGCCAGGGCCGGGCGCTCGTCGAGGCGGCGACGCGCTACGATCGGGTCTTCCTGCACGGGACGCATCAGCGGTCGTTCTGGGGCTTCCGGCACGCCTGCGAGCTGGCCCGCAACGGCTACCTCGGCGACGTGCACACGATCCGCGTGTGCGAGCGCGGCGGCCGGGCCGACAGCCCGCGCCGGCCCGAGCCCGTGCCCGCGTCGCTCGACTACGACCTGTGGCTCGGACCGGCGTTCGAGATTCCCTACGTCCGCCAGCCCACCAGCGGGGGGGCGTGGCAGTTCCGAAGCGACTACACGATCGGATGGATCGCCGGCTGCGGCGTGCACCCTCTCGACATCGCCCAGTGGGGCAACGGCACCGATCGCACCGGGCCGGTGGCGATCGAGGGGCGCGGCGTGTTCCCGGCCGACGGGTTCAACGACACGGCGCTGTCCTGGCGCGTCGAGTGCACGTACGCCAACGGGGTCAAGCTCATCTACAAGAGCACCGACAAGGGCCTCCGCTACCGGGAGGTGGGCGCGCGGTTCGAGGGCACCAAGGGCTGGTCGTTCGCCTACGGCAACGCCTTCTCGGTCGACGCGCACCCCAAGTCGCTGCTGAAGGTGACGCTCGGGCCGAACGACCTGCACCTCGACCGCTCCGACAACCACTCGCTGCACTTCCTGGACTGCGTTCGCACGCACCGGCAGACGGTCGCCCCGGCCGAGGTCGCGCACCGATCCACCACGATCTGCCACCTCAGCGACATCGCCATTCGCCTGCGGCGGCGGCTCCGGTGGGACCCGGACCGCGAGCGGTTCGACGGCGACGACGAGGCCAACCGGATGCTCGCCGGCGCCATGCGGGAGCCCTGGCGCATCTGAAGGCCCCCGTCGCCGGGGGACGAGACAGGAGACGACCATGCACGGCTCGACGAGTCTGGGCGTCCGTGGGCGCGGCTTGTGGCTGGCGGGCTGGTTTGCGGCCTTCGCAGCGGCCCCGTGGCCGGCGCGTCAGGCGTGGGCCGGCCGCGCTGTCGGCAAGGTCCCCCTGATCCACGTGACGGACCTGTACCATCCCCACGGCGACCCGGACGACCACTGGGACCTCGCCTGCGTCTACGCGCTGGCCCACGCCGGGCACGTCGACCTGAGGGCCGTCGTGATCGATCATCCGCCGCAGCGCCGGCTCGGCGGCCCGGACGTCATGGGCGTGGGCCAGATGAACGCGATCACCGGTCTGACGGTCCCCGTGGTGGTCGGCGCGCCGGGGCCCGCCAAGACGCCGCCGAGCACGCAGCCCGCGGCGAAGCCGCCCGCCCGCGCCGCCGTCCGCGCGATCTTGAACGTCCTCCGCGCGTCGCCCTCACCCGTCGCGATCACCATCACAGGCGCCGCCCGCGACGTCGCCCTCGCCGGCCGGGAGGCGCCCGACCTCTTCGCCGCCAAGTGCGCGGCCGTCTACCTCAACGCGGGCTCCGGCACGCGCGACAAGGCCAAGGCGGCTCGCCTGGAGTACAACGTCGGCCTGGACCCGGCCGCCTACGCGGCGATCTTCCGCCTCCCGTGCCGCCTCTACTGGCTGCCGTGCTTCGAGGTCGCCCCGAGCCGGGGCACGCCCTGGCGGGTGATGGAGTACGGCACGTTCTACCGGTTCCGCCAGGACGAGATCCTCCCGCACCTGCGGCCGCGCGTGCAGAAGTTCTTCCTCTACATGCTCAGCCGCTCGCCGGACCAGCGCTGGCTGCGCTGGCTCGACGGCGAGAGGGACGAGAAGCTGCTGGCGCAGTTCGGGGGCATGCACCGCAACATGTGGTCGACCGCGGGCTTCCTTCACGCGACAGGCCGCACCGTCACCCGCGCGGGCGAGATCGTCGCGCTTCCCGAGGCCGCCGGCCGGGCCGTCTTCACCTTCGACCCCGTCGAGGCGACCTGCGACGAGAGGGGCGTCACGACGTGGCGACCCGACCCGGCGGCAACCAAGCGATTCATCTTCCACGTGCGAGACGCGAAGGCCTACGCCGCCGCGATGACGAAGGCCATGCGATCGCTGCTGGTCAAGCTGCCGTAGGCCGACACGGGCGAGGTCACCCTATGAACCGACGCGAGTTCCTCTTGATGACGGCGGGCGCGGCGATGGCGGCCCGCCTCAGGGAGCGGCAGACGATGGCAGCAGAGGCACCCGAACCGGTCGTGGACCTTCACCGGCACGTCAAGGAGCCCGTGCAGATCGCCTCGCTCGAGCTGCTGCGCGCGGGGAAGGTCTACTTCCTTCGCAGTACGTCGAAGCGGGGAGCGGTGGGCCTCGCCCAGTGCAACGATCGCGTGGCGTACCTCTATCCCATCCTGCTGAAGAAGGTCATCCCGTGCTTCCTGGGCCGGGACGCCCGCGATCTGGAGCGGCTTGTGGACCGCGCCTACGTCAGCCGGTCGAACTATAAGCTGTCCGGCCTGCCGTTCTGGTGCTGCGTGGCGTACGTGGAGTTCAGCCTGCTGGACCTGCTGGGCAAGCTCGCAAAGAAGCCGCTGGGGGCGCTGCTCGGCGGGGTCATCCGCACGGACGTGCCGGTGTACCTCTCCAGCCTGCGGCGCGACACGACGCCGCGCCAGGAGATCGAGTGGCTCGGCAAGCGCATCGAGGAGACGGGCGCGAAGGCCGTCAAGCTCAAGGTCGGCGGGCGGATGAGCCGCAACGCCGACGCGTCCCCCGGGCGGACCGACCGCCTCATCCCGCTGGCTCGCAAGACCTGGGGCAAGGACGTGACGATCCACGTGGACTCCAACGGCTCCTACGACGCGCCGAAGGCCGTCGAGGTCGGGCGGATGCTCCAGCAGCACGACGTGTACTTCTTCGAGGAGCCCTGCCCCTGGGAGGACTTCGAGGCCACCCGGCAGGTCACCGACGCCCTGGAGATGCGCGTCGCCGGAGGGGAGCAGGACACGAGCTTCGACAAGTTCCGCTGGTACGTGCGCCACCGCGGACTGGACGTCGTCCAGCCGGACCTCACGTACAACGGGGGGTTCGTCCGCACGCTCCGCGTGGCGCGGCTCGCCGCCGGGGCGGGCCTGGACATCACGCCGCACTGCCCCCGCGGCGGCTTCGACCCCGTCTACATGCTCCACTTCGCGTCGGTGACGAAGAACCTCGGGCGCTTCCAGGAGTTCCGCGGAGAGCTTCGCGGAAGCCCCGCGTGGATGTCGCCCGGCATCAAGGTCCGCAACGGCCGGCTCACCGTGCCGAACGGCCCCGGCCTGGGCGTGAGCGTCGATCCGGACTTCCTCAAGAAGGCCAAACGGATCACCTGATCGCCGCACCGGAGACCCGGCCCATGGAACAGCGCGACGGCGAGGGCTTGCGGCTGTACGTCGGCACGTACACGCGAGGTCGCAGCGAAGGCATCTACCTCCTGCACGTGGACCCGGCCACCGGGGCGATGGGCGACGCCCGCCTGGCGGCGGCGACGGAGAACCCGTCGTTCCTGGCGCTGGACGCCGCCGCGCGGCATCTGTACGCCGTCGGCGAAGCGGGCGAGGGGACGGTGAGCGCCTTCGCGGTCGACGCCGAGTCGGGCGAGTTGGCCCTGCTCAATACTCAGCCGTCGCTGGGGTCCGCCCCCTGCCACGTGAGCGTGCACCCGTCGGGGCGGCTGGCCTTCGTCGCGAACTACGGCAGCGGCAGCGTGTGCGTCCTGCCGATCGGCGAGGACGGCCGGCTCGGCGAGGCGACGCACTTCGTCCAGCACGAGGGCTCGAGCGTGGACCCCAAGCGCCAGGCCGGCCCGCACGCGCACTCGATGACGCCCGACGAGTCCGGCCGCTTCGTCTACGCCGCCGACCTGGGCCTGGACAGGGTGATGATCTACCGCGTGGACGCCGCCGCGGGCACGCTGGAGCCCGGCGACCCGCCGCACGTAGACGTCGCGCCCGGCTCCGGGCCGCGACACCTCGCCTTCCATCCCGCCGGGCGCTGGGCGGTCCTGATCCACGAGATGGGCAACACGCTCACCGTCTTCGAGCGGGACCCGGCCGCCGGCGCGCTGCGGGAGATCCAGACGGTCGGCACGCTGCCGGAGGGCTTCGAGGGCGCCAGCACCACCGCCGACGTCCACGTCGCGCCGTCGGGGCGGTTCGTCTACGGCTCGAACCGCGGCCACGACAGCATCGCCGTCTACGCCGTGGACCCGGACACCGGTCGATTGGCCTGCGTCGGGCACGAGCCGACCGGCGGCCGCACGCCCCGCAGCTTCGCGATCGACCCGACCGGCACGTTCCTGCTGGCGGCCAACCAGGACAGCGACAACATCGTGGCGTTCCGCATCGACGGCGACACCGGCCGCCTGACGAACACGGGAAACGTCGCCGACGTGCCCGCCCCCGTTTGCCTGACGTTCGTCCGCTCGTGACGAAGGAGAAGACGCCGGCAGTCTCGCCAGGTGGATGTCACGGTTCTCCGCTGCCGGGCGCCGTGGTCAGAACCAGTCCTCTTCCGGCCGCCAGGTGATCGTGCAGAAGTCCTCGTTGAGCGCGTCGATCCGCTGCATGTCCTCGTCGGAGAGCTCGAAGTCGAAGACGTCGGCGTTCTCGCGGATTCGCTCGGCGTGCGAGGACTTGGGGATCACGACGACGCCGTGCTGGAGCTGCCAGCGGATCAGGACCTGCGCGACGCTCTTCCCGCAGCCGGCGGCGATCTCGTTGAGCGTGGCATCGTCCATGCGCCGTGCCCGGACCAGGGGGGAGTAGGCCTCCGGCTGGATGCCCTTCCCGCGGCAGTAGTCCACCACGTCGCGGCGGCTCCAGAAGGGGTGCAGCTCGACCTGGTTGACGGCGGGGGCCTCGTCGGTGTGCTGGAAGAACTGCTCCTCGAAGCGCCGCACCGTGAAGTTGCTCACGCCGATGGAGCGGATCCTGCCCTCGTCGCGGAGGGCCTGCATGGCCTCCCAGGCCTCGTCCACGCCCTCGCGGACGGGCCAGTGGATCAGGTAGAGGTCCACGTAGTCCACGCCGAGCAGCTCGAGGCTCCGCTCGCAGGCCTCCCGGGTCGCCTCGTGCCCGAAGTCCCCGGTGAAGACCTTGGTGGTCACGAAGACCTCCTCGCGCGGGACGCCGCCGGCCGCGAGGGCCTTGCCGACGGAGGCCTCGTTGCCGTAGACGGCCGCGGTGTCGATGTGCCGGTAACCCGCTTCGAGGGCGTCGTGGACGGCGCGCTCGCAGACGTCGCCCGCCTCCACCTGGAAGACGCCGAAGCCCAGCAGGGGCATCTCGAACCCGCTATTCAGTTTCACGGTGCTGGTGATGTCGAGCATGTGTCGTTCGTCCTTTCTGACGGTTGCGATCGCAGCATGCCGCGGTCGGAAACGACGGAGGCGCGAGGCCGCGCCCGCGGGGGTCTTCGGCAGACAGGGCGATTCTACCGACGCGACGGGCGATCACAAGTCCGACGAGGCAGCGGCTCGGGCCGCCAAGGGGCAGGCGGCGCCCCGGGAGGCGCAGCGACGTGCGCGGCGGGGGCGGCGAAGTCTCGGCCGGCCGATGGGACAGCGACTGCGCGCATGTCTGGCCGCCTGGTGCACCTGGACAGGTCGGACGAAGGGCGACCCGCGCCCTCAATTGGGGCGGGATACAGTGCTGGATCAGGCGCGGGGGAACGGGAGAGACTAAAGGTCTATCTCGCAATCCGGCAAGGCCAGCCTGATCGCGCGCAAGCCCGCGTTCGTCACTTTCGTGCCCCGAAGGTCCAGGAACTCCAAGTCCGTCAGGCCCTTCAGATGCACCAGCCCCGCGTCCGTGACC
>CAZXOC010000174.1:0-4062 GCA_964642165.1 uncultured Planctomycetaceae bacterium
CGGGCGTCTACGAGGCGTCGGGCGATTGTTTAGCGGGCCGGCTTGCCGGCCGCGCTCTTGTCCCCTTCGTCTACGTCATCGAGCGCCACCCACCGCGCGGCGCTACTCGAGCACTTCCACCACCACCGGCTCCATCAGCCCGTGGTCGAAGAGCTGGTATTCGTTCCGCCAGTCGGCGTTGCCGGGGTCGAACTCGCCCGGGCCGGTCCAGGGCTTGTGCGGCACGTGCAGCGGGCCGAGGATGTTCTTCCGCCCGCCGATAACCTCGACGAGCACCTCGTTGGGCCCGTCGGCCAGCGCGTCGGTGATCTCCGCCTCGAACGGCGGCCAGGGCAGCACGAACGTCCTCTCCCCGCAGTGGATCGCCGCGGCCGTGGCGTCGATGCCCGGCAGGCGGATGCGGACGCGCTTCCCGGCCGGGGGCTCGATGGTCAGCTTGTACGTCACCGCCCCGCCGTAGAAGTCCAGCCCCTGGCCGACCCACGAGCCGACGGCGAGGCGCTTCGGCGGCGCGACGAGCGTCATGCGCCCGGGTGCGGGGGCGTCGCCCTCGCGAAGCCGCACGCCGAAGTCGCCCACGAGGTACAGGTCCTCCAGCTCCATGTCGGGGCGGTAGTCCATCGTCAGGAGGACCTCGTTGTCGCCGGCGACGAGCAGGGCGGTCACGTCCACGGTGCGGATGTCCTCGTCGACCCAGCAGCCGTCGGGCTCGCCGGCGGGGTGGCCGTTGACGGTGACCTCGTAGTCCTCCGGGCGCTCCAGGGCCAGCGCGCAGCGGTTCGGCAGGTCCGTCACGTGGAAGCCGAAGCGCAGGCGGCAGCGTCCCCGAGGCGCCGTGTCCACCGTGCCCATGGCGTAGAGGTACCACGGCTGCTGGCCGCCGCCGATCCGCGAGCCCAGGCCGAAGCGGGCGCGGATCTCGGCGTCGGCCCGGAGCGTGGGGACCGGCTCGCCGAACGGCTCGTCGCCGAAGCTGTAGCGGCACGTGTCCAGCGGCAGCGTGTTGGGCTCGGCAAGCTCGACGTCGAACGGGCCGTCGAAGGTGCGCGTCTCGACGACGCTCGGCTCGGGCGCCGCCTCGCCCGCGCCGTCGGCGCTCAGCCCCAGCGTGACCAGCGCCGAGCCCGTCGGCGGCAGCGACAGGTCGAACGCCACGCGGGCCGAGTCGCCCTCGCCGGCCGCGGTCGCGTTCAGCTTCGTCCGCTCGCCCGTCCGCAGGTCCCACAGCACGGCGGGCGCCCGCCCGGCGACGCTCGCGCGGAGGGCGTGGCCTTCCTCGCGGTCGTGCGATTGGAGGAAGAGGGCCTGCCCGCCCTCGACCCTGCGCAGCATGGACCAGACGAAGTCGGCCTCGGCGCCGCCCTCGGCGATCGAGACGCGCCGCGGGAGGATGCTCTCCATCGCGGCGACGAGGCCGTCGGCGTCGTCGCAGGTGCGCCCGGCCTCGACGAGCGGGGCGATCGCGCCGCTCTCCTCGGCGTCGACGCGGTCGGGCCGGCGGCCGACGAACAGCACCGTCCCGCCCCGGGCCTGGAGCTTCTCCAGCAGCTCCACCGTCGTCTTCCGCAGCGTCAGCGTCGGCGGGACCACCACGACGCGATAGGTCAGGCGGCCGACCTTCACGCCGCCGTCCTCCACGGAGCCGTGCCCCGCCAGCAGCGACTCGTCGGCGAAGTCCCAGTCCCAGTGCCGGCCCGAGAGCATGCGCGTGACCCGCTGCAGCGCCTCGTCCAGCTCGGCCAGCAGCTCCTGCTCTCCGGCGGCGTGGAAGCAGCCCCACGCGCTCTCGACCGGGTGGATCACCAGCACGTCGCGGACGGGCTCGCCCCGCGTGAGGAAGAAGCTCAGCCGCGCGAAGTAGTCCTCCACCACGCCGTAGTACCGCCACCACGGGCTGTGGGTGAAGAGGCTCGCGGGGTAGTCGCGCTTGGCGCCGCCGGCGAGGCTGAAGTGCGTCAGGTGCGGGCAGCGGAAGTTGACGCCCGCGGCGAACTGCCAGTCGCCGACGAACTTGTGTCCTTCGAGCGGCCAGTCCCAGCCGGTGCAGCCGTACAGCTCGCTCAGCACGCGCCCGTGCCCGAGCTGATCGGCGACACTGCTGCACTGCTTGGCGGTGGTCAGCTCGCGGTCCTGGTCGGTGAGGATGTCGATGCCCGGCCACTGGAAGTGCTCGTAGTGGGGCATGCAGGCCCCCACGACGCGGACCTGGCTGCGGAGGGTCTCTTCCGAGAGCAGGTGCCCGGTCAGGGCGATGCCGTGCTTGCCGCACCAGCGCCCGATCTGCCGGCTGAAGGCCTCGACGAACAGCTCCGTGGCGGTGCGGTAGAAGTCGTGGCGGACCTTCGAGAACGCCCCGTCGGCGCCGGGGAAAACCACCTCCGGCAGGTGCTCGCGGAGGTCGTACCCGCGGCGCTGGCGGAACTGGCGCGGCATGTCGGACGTCCACGGCACGACGTACCGCCCCTCGCCGCGGCGCGCGCCGTGGTTGAGGTAGTTCGGCTCGTCCGTGAAGATCGCCGGCACCAGGGCGCCGAAGTCCTTCCCGTAGCGGTCGGCGTAGGCCTGGTGGGTGACGTGGATGAACTCCTGGACCGCCTCGGGGTTCATCGTGTCGAGGTACGGCCCGTCGTTGTACCAGCCGCGCGGCTCCTGGGCGACCACGTCGAAGTGGAGCGGCCCGGCGCCGTCCGGCACGTCGGCGTCCGGGGCGAGAGGCTCGTAGGAGACCAGGCGCCCGTCGCCGTCGAGCCGGACGGCGAAGGTGACGAGGCGCTCGGCGCCCGCGTCGGGCTCGGTGCTCGGCGTGCAGAGCAGCATGTGCATGCCGAACGCCGGGCGCTTGCGCGTGACGATCCCCCCGGCCGAGCCCGACGGCCAGCGATCCTCGTCGTACAGGTACGCGCGCATGCCCAGTTCGCGGGCCTTCTCCACGCACGCCGAGACGCACTCGAACCACTCGTCCGAGAGGTACGGGGTCTTGAGCCCGTAACGGCTGTGCATGAAGAAGCCGCCCATGCCCGCGGCGTGCATGCTCTCGATGGCCCGGCACAGGCGGTCCGGATCGAGCCGGCTGTTCCACGACCAGAACGGGGCGCTGCGGTACTCGGCGGGGGGGTCGGCCCACGTCGCCAACAGATCGTCCAGGTTGCTCATCGCGTGCTCCGGGAGTGCTCCCAAGAGGCGAGCGGCCCACCGGCCGCTCAGGGACGCTGTATTCTCCGCGCGGCCGCTCCGCGGTCAACGCCAAAAGACCCCGGCCCCCGGCGGGGGGGGTGTTGCCATCGGCCCCCGGGCGGGCCTACCATTCCGGTCGGTACGACGCGCACGAAAGGCCACGGCGTGGACAAGCCGAGTCGCTTCTTTGCCCAGGACCTCTCGCCGGAGACGGTGCCCCTCGACCCCGGCGAGGCGCACCATGCGCGGCACGTCCTGCGCCTGCGGGCCGGGGCGCCGGTCGAGCTGTTCGACGGGCGCGGCACGGTCGCGCGGGGGCGGATCGCCGACGTGCAGCGCGGGCGCGTGACCGTCCGGGTCGAGTCGCGGCAACAGACGGCTCGGCGCCCGGGGCCGATCGTGCACCTGGCGTTCGCCGTGCCGAAGGGCAAACGCCTGGACTGGCTGCTGGAGAAGGCCACCGAGTTGGGCGCCGCGTCACTGCGGGGGATCGTCTTCCGGCGGAGCGTCGCCGGGCTCGTCGAGCTCACGCCGGCCAAGCGCCGGCGCTGGCAGGTGCACTGCATCGCCGCGGCGAAGCAGAGCCGCCTGAGCTGGCTGCCGGAGATCCACGGCCTGCTGTCGCTGGGGGAGTTCCTCGAGCGGTCGCTGCTCGGCGCGGCGGGCTACTTCGGCATCGTCGGCGCGGCGGGCAGCGGGGCGCTGCCGGTGAGCCGGGTGGTGGCCGCCGAACCGCCCGGGCGCGACGTGTGCATTCTCGTCGGCCCGGAGGGCGGGCTCACCCGCGCCGAGCTCGAGGCGGCGGCGGAGGCGGGCTTCGTGCCGGCGAGGCTGGGGCGGACGATCCTTCGCGTCGAGACCGCCGCCGTCGCGCTGCTGGCGGCCACC
>CAZXOC010000174.1:4162-15773 GCA_964642165.1 uncultured Planctomycetaceae bacterium
CAACGAGCAGGAGGGCCTGGAGCACTTCCACGGGCGCCTGAAGGCCGTCGCCGACTCGCTCGGCGAGCCGTACGAGATCCTCTTCGTCAACGACGGCTCGACGGACGACTCGGCCGCGGTGATCCGCCGGCTGGCCGAGGCCGATCCGCACGTCCGGTCGGTGGAGTTCTCGCGGAACTTCGGGCACCAGGTGGCCGTGACGGCGGGGTACGACTACGCTCGCGGCCGGGCGGTGATCAGCCTGGACGCCGACTGCCAGCACCCCCCCGAGCTGATCCCGCACATGGTCGCGCGCTGGCGCGAGGGCTCCGAGGTGGTCTACACGATCCGCCGGGACACGGAGGGCATCTCGCCGCTGCGGCGGGCGATCGGACACGCGGCGTACGGGCTGATCAAGCTCGCCTCCGGCATGGACCTGACCGACCAGGCGGACTTCCGCCTGCTGGACCGCAAGGTCGTCCGCGTGATCCGCCGCCACCGCGAACAGGCACGCTGCCTGAGGGGGCTCGTGCGCTGGGTGGGCTTCCGGCAGGTGGCCATGCCCTACACCGCCGAGCCGCGCGCCGCCGGACGCAGCGGCTACACGCTCCGGCAGCTCGCCGACATCACGCTGGCGGGCGTGTTCAACTTCTCCCGCCTGCCCGTCCGCCTGGCGGCGGCGGCCGGGGCGCTGCTGGTCGCCGCGGCGATTCTCTACGCCCTCGTCGCGCTGGTGCTCTGGCCGATCGGGGTCGCGCCGGCGGCGTGGGCGAGCCTGGCCGTGGCGATCGCGGCGCTCTTCGGCGTGCAGTTCCTCCTGTTCGGCATCCTGGGCGAGTACGTCGGAAGGACCTTCGACGAGGCCAAGCGCCGCCCGCTGTACATCGTCCGCGAGACCGTCGGCTTCGCGCCCGGCGCGCCCGGGTCGAAGGGCGCCCGGGCCGACGACGATTTCACCGTCTTCACGTAGGCCGCAAGCGGCCCCGCCGCCGCAGGACGACGCGGTGGCGGGCGCCGGTGAGGCGCAGACCGCGGATCGTCACCAGGCCCCACTTGTCGGCCGTCGCCGTGCCGCGCTGGGCGGGGCGGGCTTGCGGCACCGGGCGGCCGTCCTCGATGGCCTGGCGCTTCATCTGCTCTGTGGGCTGGGGCGTGCTGGTCCAGGCGAACGTCTCGCCCGCCCGCGCCCGGAAGCGCCGGCAGCGGCGCGGCGTCAGGTCCACGGTGCACCGCGGCAGCGGCGGCTTGCCGGCCAGCCACGCCGTCACCTCCCAGCGGCCCGGCTCGTCCACGATGCTGCCGGCGTCCCACGTCAGGTAGCCGTTGAGCTGGATGCCCATCCCCTCGCCCTGGTTCAGGTCGCCGTTGCCGGGGTTGTCGTCGAGACTGCAATGGCCGAAGGCCGGCAGCGACCGATCGAGGCGAATCGCCGGGCGCTGGTCGTCCGGCACGCGCCAGTGGTAGACGAAAGCCCGCTTCGTGTCGATCATCGCGCGGAGGAAGCGCGGCACGGGCGGCCAGCCCATCTCCGTGAAGTGCGCCCCCCAGCCCAGGTGCATGTGGAGGAAGGGGATCTCTCGCCGCGGCTCGGCCAGGACGAACCGCGTCCAGTCTTGGCGCCGGAAGGGGTCCTCCTGCGGCGGGCGCCCGGCGTACGCGCTCGGCGGGCCCCAGACGCCCTTGGCTCGCTGCCACGCCTGGAAACCCTTGGAGATCTCCGGCAGCCCCCAGCCGTGCAGGTCCGCGTACAGGTCGCCGCGCTCGATCTCCATCATGCCCCAGGCGCCCAGGGCGGCGGTGATGCGCCGGCGGTCGATGCCGTAGCGGCGGTCCAGCCAGGCCAGCAGCGCCTCCTGGCGGCGCATGGGGAACGGCTGCCAGCGGCCCTCCTCGATGCCCTTCAGCGTGTGGGCGGCGTCGTTGACGCCCATCCAGAAGGCGTTGGGCCAGTCGCAGCAGTGCGCCAGGTCGATCCGCTCGCCGGCGGCCGGGCGGACCGGCTCCGCCGTCTGGATCCACGAATGCCCGCGGTTGATGTGCACCGGCGCCTTCCTGGCGCGCTGCTGGGGACAGAAGCCCACCACCACGTCGTAGCACATCGGGATCGGCGACAGCGGCGCCTCGCAGTACCAGTTGCACCAGAGCTGGACGTACGTGCCCGGGGGCCTCTTCAGGTCGTGCACGACCTTCCGGTAGACGACCGGCTCGCCGGGCGCGGGCCTCTCGTCGACGGGCCCGGCCGTGTTGGCCCGCGTGATGTCGGTGGTGTTCTCGGCGCCGTTCACGGCCGTCACGACGGCGTAATAGCCCCGCCCTGCCCGGCGGACGGTGCGGACGAACTTGCCGACGCCCGACGGCAGGGGCTTGTCGTCCTCGACGGCCAGCCGCACCGCGATGTACTTCTCGTCCAGGGTCGACGGCGTCTGCTCGCCGCGCCAGATGCGCCGCACTTGCCGCGTGTTGAACCGCGAGCCCCCCGCGACGTCGGCCAGCAGCTCCGCCCGGGCGATGTTCGCGGCCGTGATCGGCTCGTCGTGGCGATACACGCGGTAGCGGACCTCGCGCGGGTCGTCCTTGGGGATGAGGCGCTCGGGGTCGTAGCCCCGGGACTTCTTGATCAGCAGTCCCCAGGCGTAGTCGTCCCTGCCCTCGGAGAGGTCCTCGGTCTCGCGGAAGGTGACGAACACCTGCCCTGCCCGGCAGAAGGCCCTCACGTCGCGGACCTGCTTGGGCGGATCGGCGAGCCGGCCCTCGTAGGCGACCTCCAGGAACGTCCCGTCGCGCTGGAAGCGCGGGGCGCTTCGCAGCAGGAGGTGGCCCTTCTTCGCTCCGGCCGCCGCCCAGGCGCGGACCACGTCCGTCGCGTCGAACCAGCGCCACGTCGGCGGCAGCAGCTTCAGTCGCTCGCCGGTCGCCTGGCCCTTCGCGTCGGCCGGGGAGAGGTGGAACGCCCGGTCGTACCGCTCGGGGCGGACGAACTTCAGCCGCGCGCGGTACACGCGAGCCGCCTTCGGCAGGGCCGCCAGGTCGAACGTCATCAGCGTGCCGCGCTGCCGCAGGTCCTGGAACGCCAGCGTGCCGGCGTGCTGGACGTGTCCGGCGACGCCCCATCGCTGCACGACCACGTCCGCCGGCATCTGCCCCGCCGCCAGCGACCCGGCGAGCAGCCCGATCGCCACCGCGCGTTTCATGTCCCGTCCTCCTCCCCGCCGCGATACGTGCCCTCCCCCTCAAAGCCCAGCCACTGCGGTGGCTGGGGTCGGCCCATCAATCGCGCTCCCTCTTCACACGCGAAGCCCCGGCGCCCTTCGCGCCGGCCATCCCGAAGTGCCGCCGGATGAAGTCCAGCGCGCGGATTTGCCCCGTGCGGTACTTCGGGTCCGGGTGGTTCGGGTACAGCACGATGCACTCGACGCCCAGCTTGTCCATCCGCTCCTTCAGGACCAACCCGAACTTCGGGTGGTGCACCGGGTCGCGCCGGATTCCCTCCGGCCCGGCCGGGGTGCGGTAGGTCAGCAGCACCGGCGGGTCGTCCTTCGTCACGTGGTTGATCGCCGAAACCTCCTTGGCGATCCGGTCGGCCTCCGGCGGCCAGGTCTCCGGCCACTCCTTGAACCCGTACAGCGGCAGGGCCACCGGGTGCTTCTTGATCCCGCCCAGCCCGATCCGCTCGCAGAAACGCCAGTCGTAGCTCGTCTGGGCGCCCGCCACGGCCGCGCACGTCAGCCGCGTCGACTGCCGCGCCACGGGATCCTCGCTCTTCGGGTCGGCCAGGTCGTCGTGGAACGCCAGCCACAGCGACGTGCCCGCCCCGGCCGAGCCGCCCATGCACGCGATCCGCTTGGGGTCCAGGTTCCACTCCTTCGCCTTGGAGCGCAGGAACTGGATGGCCCGGGCCGAGTCGAGCATCGCCGTGGGGAAGCGGAACTCCGGCAGCATGCGGTAGTTGATGGACGCCACGGAGATCCCGGCCGCGTTGCCCTGCTCGACGATGTAGCGGTCGACGCCGCGCTTGTCCCCGCCGCGGAAGCCCCCGCCGTGGATGAAGACGATCAGCGGCGCGGGCTGCTCGGACCTGGCCAGGTACACGTCCAGCACGTTGCTGGGGTGCGGGCGGTAGCGGACGTCGGCGTGGGTCGGGCGCGGCCTCGCGCCGCCCTGCTTCGGGCGCGCCCCGCCGCCCTGCTTCGGGCGCGCCCCGGCGCCCTGGCGCTTGGTGCGGAAGGCCCGCACCTCCTCCATCGTCAGCACGCCGTCCTTGTTGGCGTCGGCGTCCGGGAATCGCTGGAGGAACCTCTTCAGCCGCTCGGCGTCCCTCGACGCCCGATCCGCCGCCCGCCCCGGCCCGGCGATCAGCATGGCGACCGCCACCGCGGCGAGGATCGCGATCACAGCAGTACGCTTGGCCATGATGAGCCCTTTCCGTTGGTGTCTGCCCTCATCGGCCCTTCGCCTTCAAGACCTTGCGGATGACCTCCGCGTAGGTGCGGATGGTCATGTAGTTGCGGAGGACGAAGCCGTTGACGCTGAGGGCCTTCTCGCTGAAGTCGTTGCGGGAGGCCTTCGGGTGGGACGGGTGCGTCCCGTCGGCCGAGACCAGCGTGGGGACCTCGTAGACGTTCCGGCGGAACTCCTTGAACTTCTCCAGGCGCCCGTCCCAGTCGTCCGGGCGGCGGCGGAGGACCTCGGCGTAGTAGTCGATCAGCGGTACCCGCAGGCCGTGCGCGATCGACAGCGCCGCCAGCCAGTACTCGCGGTGCCCGTCCCGGTGCGCCGGCGGGATGCTCGTCAGCATCGGCACCGTCCCGTCGGCCATCATCCGCCGCAGCGACGCGGCCATGTTCTCCGTGTACTCGGGCGGCCAGAGGCTGCCGATGTCGTTCGTGCCGAACATGATGACGGCCGCCTCGGGCTTCATCTTCCGCTGCCACGTGTCGATGTTGCGGAAGAGCCAGTCGGACCTCATCATGCCGGTGTTGCCCCACTGGCCGCCCTTCCACGTCCGCCAGAGGGTCAGGTCCGCGTAGGTCTCGACGGTCCGGGCGTCGGCCGTCGCCGCGGGCGTCATGTTCTTCGCGTCGATCTTGCGGGACCAGCCGTAGGGGGCCAGGAACGCCATCGTCACCGTGATGCTGTCGCCGTACTGGGCGAGCGTGCCCGCCTTGCCTCCGAAGCGCGCGTGGACCTTCCGCATGGGCGCCACCCAGTAGTCGCCCGGCGGCGCGGCGAGCTTCACGGTCACCGGCTCCGGGGCGATGTCCAGGGCGGGGGACGCGGTGATCTCGAGGTACGGCCGCCGCTCGACGCGCCAGGCGCGGGCGGAGTAGATGTCGTAGGCCCCGCCCTCGATGCGGTTGTCGAGGACGATGCCGCCGTTGGGCACCTTGCCGGCCGCCCAGGCGCGGACGGCGCCGGTGAGGTCGAACTCGATGCGGCCGTCGATCATCGCCTTGCGCCCGTGGCGGAGGCCCTCGATCTTCTCGACGCGCCCGAGGGCCACCGGACGGTCGTCCGTGCAGGCGAGCAGCCCGCCGCCGGGCCAGGGCACGCCGGCCCGGCGCTGCGCCGCGGTGGCCTCGTCGGCCGACCAGCCGGGCGCGTCCGGCAGCTTGACCAGGTAGGCCCCGTAGCGGTACGCCCGCACCTGCCGCGCCGTCTGCGTCACCAGCGAGCAGACGAGCTTGGCCTCCTTGATGGAGGCGCCCTTCGGCAGGCCGTCGAGGTCGAAGACCAGCAGCGTGCGGCTGACGTCGCCGGCGGCGCCGCCGACGCGGCACTGGTTCATCCAGCCCCACGCACCCGGGAACTGGGCGACGTTCTCCTTGACGTACGTCGAGCCGCTTCGCCCGCGCAGGTGGCAGGCGGGATGGCCGCCCACGCGGACCACGCCCGCTCGGCCGCGGGGCCTGCCACGGTCGGGCGTCTCCGCGATCGGGTGGAGCCGGACGTCCTTCGGCGCGGGCGTCCGCGGCGCGATGCCCGCCGCTCTCGGGCCGTGATCGACGATCAGCCGCGGGCGATACGCCGGCACGGGCCAATCGGCGCCGGCCAGCTCGCAGCGGGCGCGCTCGGCGCCCTTCAGCAGCAAGCCGTGGTTGGCCGGCTCCCCCGCGTGCCAGCGGCGGACGACCTCGGTGACGTCCAGCTCGTGGACGTGCCCCCAGGCCCCGGCGAGGGTGGCGTCGATCGCGATCAGCCCGGGCCTGCTGCGGCCGAAGTCGGTTGCCGTGTCGTGCTCGCCGCCGGGCGTCTTCCAGTCGCCGGCGTCGGCGGCCTTCCAGTTCGTCCGAGTGTGCTCCAGCCAGTTGGCGTTGGCGTCCCAGGCGCGCGTCAGGGCGTAGGCGGACAGGACGGGCGCGAACGTCCCGTCGCGCTGCGGCCTGGGGAAGTCGGCGTCGGCGATTCGGAGGATCGCCTTGTGGATCTTCGCGCCCTTCGGGATGGGCGCGAGGTCGAAGCGCATCAGGACGTGCCGCTGCCCGCCGGCGCGCAGCGTGGGCGAGCGGGACCGGTCGCGGTCCTTCTCGTACGACTCGTTGCTGATCCACGTGTCCACGCACCCGGCGTAGTCCTTCGTCGGCGCCACGCCGTTCTGGAGCGCGGTGACCGTGGCGGGCGCGTGGGCGGCGGGAAGGGCGAGGACGACAACAAGGAGGCCGAGAGGCGTGCGGCGGCGAGCCATGGCGTTCTCCCTCTGATGGAGTCCGCCTACAGGTTCGCTCGCCGCAACGCGCCCGTCAAGGGCGTGATGCCCGCGCGCGCCTTCGCCGCAGGAGCCCCGCGCCCGCCACGGCGAGCAGCAGGCACGTCGCCGGCTCGGGCACGGCTCCGCCGGGCGCGGCGGCGGCAAACGAGCGCTTCATCGCGACGTAGTCGAGGAAGCCCACTTCGCCGTCGTAGTTGGAGTCGCCGTCCTGCCAGTAGACGCCGTCGGTGCGTCCGAAGCTGTCCCTCAGGGCCAGGAAGTCGTCGCGGTCCATGCTGCCGCTCAGGTCGGCATCGCCAAGCGCGGTGGGCTTGATCAGCACGCCGTTGGGGTCTGAGAAGACGCCGACGGCAGCACCGTCCGTGCCGATCAGGTCTCTGCAAGTGATGCCTTCGTGGACGTCCCAGCCTGCCTGGTGGGCGTCCCTCAACAGGGCTGCGATGGCAGTCAGGTCCCCTTCCCGCACCAGCAGGGACCCTCCCGCGTGGAGGTCCACCAGGGCGCTGTCGTCCAGCAGGAGCTCAGCGCAGTCGCTGGGGCGGGAGCCCAGCGCAAGTGTGCCGCGGACCACAAGCCGGTTGGTCTCCTGGATGCCGCCAACGGCGAGGACGGCACCGGGCTCGACCGTCACGTCGCCGAAGGTGCCCGACGTGCCGTGGCCCAGCCGCCCCAGGTTGTACAGGTCGGGCACATCGTCTTCCGTCAGGCCGGTCTTGTACACGTACCACTCGTCCAACAGGCCGATAAACCCCGAGTCAGTGCCCATGGGCGCCCCCCCGGTCTCGATCCCGATTCCGGGCTGGGAGGCATGCCAGCGAAGATGCCCGTCCCGGTCTGTGAAAGGCTCGGAGCCTACCTGGTTTCCATCGACCCACAGGGCGCAGGTGTAGGCCCCCAGCGTCACGGCGACATGGTGCCAACCGCCATCGAGCGGGCCGCCGACGAGGTCGATCCACTGCCCGAAGTAGTTGCCCATGTGCATCTTCAGGACGCCGTGGTCCACGAAGACCATGATCCCGCAATCGCCCGCTCCCTCCTCGAACACCAACTGCGAGCCCCTGTTGTCCTTCTGCCGGAGCCAGCCCGCCCACGAGCGCGCGGTGGTTCCGTCGTGGTAGAAGTCGTTCGCGACAGTCCCTCCGCCATCCAGGCCGATGATCCCGTTGTGTCCGTTGGTGGCCATCGCCCCGCCGACCACGCCGACCGCGAGGCGCAGGGACTCGCCCGCCGGGTCTCCGCGGTGATCTTCGCCGACGTCGTCGTGGCCGAAGCTGTCCGGGTCGTCGAGGGAGTAGTGCGCCCCGAGCCCCTCGGTGGGCAGTTCGGCGATCAGGCCCCGGATGACCGTGTCGCCGAGGTCCGTGCTCCCCGCCTTGGCGTGCAGGAGCCCACCGTTGTCCAGTGAGGCAACCTGGCAGTCGTTGTCGCCGTCAAGCTCGAAAGTCCCGCCGCTGCGGACGATCACACTGTCCAAGGCCACCTGCCCGCCGGCAACGCTCAACGTGCCGTCGACCATGATCCGGTGGGCGTCGAGGCGACCGTCCCCGGCCACAACAGCCCTCCCGCCCGCACCGACCCACGTCGTCCCGCCCAGGGCGGCGCTTCCTCCGGCGAGGTCCACCGCCCCGTCGATCGTGGCGCTGCCGGCCTCCAGCGCGCCGTCCGGGTGCACGACCGTCGTGCCGCCTGCGCATACGCTGATCGCTCGGCGGGCAGAGGCCCTCCCGCCCGTGACGGTCAGCGTGCCGTGGACGGCGATGTCCTCGGCCTCCAGCAGCGCGTTCGCCGATGTGACGACGCTGCCGCCGGGCCCGACGTCCACCGTTCCGCTAGCGGCGGCCTTCCCGCCGCTGAGCCGTGCCGTGCCGTCGACCGCGATCCGTCTGGCGTCGACCAGGCCGCTCGAGACCATCTCGCCCTCCAGGCCGATCGTCAACTCGCCAGTCGTTACATCCCCGCTCCCCTGGACCTCCAACCTGCCGGGGGCGACGACCCCTATGGACAGGTTCCGCGCCTCGGCCACGCCGGAGAGCTCCGCGGTGCCCCCGTTCTCGATCCTCACGTCGAGCTCGCCTGTAGGGACGCCGCGGGCCCAGTTGGCCGCCGATTCCCAGTCCCCTGCATCCCCCGGCTCGCGCTGCCAGCGTGTAGGCACGGCCGGCACGACCTCGCCGGTCGCCAGGATGGCTGCGTAGTACGTTCCGGGCAGCAGGCCGTGCGGGTTGACAAAGCGGAGTCGATCCAGTTGGCCGGCCGAGAGCCCCTCAGCGTTCGAGCCGAAGACAAGCCGTTGGGGCGCGCCCCCGGCTGGATCGCCGCTCCAGTTGAGGATGCCAAGCGTTGCCGTCAGATTCCAATCCGCCTGGCGGCTGTCGGCGAACGCCACGACGCCGGTCCCACCCGTTCCCACGTCGATCGCGGAATCGGCGCCCAGGGTCAGCGGCCCCAGCAACTCGCTCAGGCCATGGGTGTTGAACGTCCCCCCGGACAGGTCCATCTGCCCGCTGTCCCGGATCTGGTTCGGGTTGCCGAGTCTCAACTCCCCGCCGGCCAACCGTAGGTTCTTGGCAGCGGCCACCCCGTCCGGCTTGGCCAGCTCGAGCGTCCCGGCCTCAACAACGGTGTACATGTCACCGCTGGTGTTGTTGTCCCGGTCTCCAGATGTCCGCAAGAGGCCCTCGCCGTCCTTTCTTATCCAGTTAATGGGAAGCGGGACCTGAATGTCCATGTCGATCAGTGCGTCGCCGTCAGCGATATGGAAAGGGTGGAGCGGAGCTCCCCGGACCAGCAACATACCTTCACCGGAGTCGGACTTGATGAGGGCGGTCTGGTCGGAGGGGTGAACCGTCACAGGACCTGCGAAGAAGACTTGTCCGGCCTGCTCGGCGGTGCCGATATTGATGGTCCCGCCCGTCATCGACAGGCGGGTGAACACGACGTTCCCGGTATCGGTCCCGCCGTCGGGCCCGCTGCGAGTGAAGGTGAGCAGTCCGCCGTTGATCGTCACGTGGCGGAAGCCTATGTGCCCCTCCGCCCCGTTGAACGTGCCGTCCGGTTGGATGACGAGGTGCACGCCGCTGCCCAGGCCGCCTCCGAAGATACTGACGGTCCCCGCGACAATCTCGACATCACCGGTGCGACCGGGATCGGCGCCTGTTTTTACCTTCAACTCGCCGGGTCCCGTCTTGGTCAACTTGCCGGTGGTTCCCCCCAGTCCCCAGTCCCCTTCCGGCCCGAGCAGCGTGAGCGTTCCGGCGGCCACGTCCACTGTGCCGCCGCTCTCGCCGATCATGACCCGGCGCCGCGTGGTGAAACTGGAAGTAGTCCTTAACGTTGCGCCCTTGTCCAGAATAACCTCGCCTGGGGTCGAGGTGTCCCCGAAATGGGCGTCGGCGCCGACGGCCAACGTTCCGCCGACGACCCGGGTCGGCCCCGTGTAGGTGTTGTCCGCGCTGAGGCTCAGCGTTCCGTCGCCGGTCTTGGCCAATCCGGCGCTGCCGGCGATGGACGTGCCGATCGCCGCATTGCCGGCCGGAACGTACACATCGCCGCTGCTGAGCGTCAGCGACGCGGTTCCGCTCAACGTGTACCCACTCGTGTGGAACGCCAGCGATCTCGCCGAGATCGGCTCGTCGATCCGCACCTCGCCCGCCGAGCCGCCGAAGGCGACGTCGTCGTTGGCGGCGTTGTTCCAGTCCCCGTCGGCGGCGCCGTCGGACCATTGTCCCGTCACCGTGTCCCATACCCCCGTCCCGCCGCTGGGTGCCGCCGGCGTCTGGCCGGGGTCCCACGCCTTCGGCGAGAGCATCGGCGTCTGCCGCCCGCCTCCGACACGCTGGCCCGTCGAGAAGGAGTACAGATCGAATTGCGTGGGAGAGGCCGCGTACGGCTCGAGCGAGCCGACGTAACCGGGCCGCGGCCCCATGTGTTGGATCGCCCCGTTGGCCGTCAGCGCGGCCTCCCGGCCCGTCGCCGGGTAGTCGGTATCGGCGGTGAAGACATCGGGGAAAGCCATGCCCTCTGGCGATACGCCACCGGCGTCGAAGGCGAAGACGGGCTGCGGCTCCGGAGAGTCGAGCATGCCGCCGAACGCCCACTTCGTCCCCGATTCCATCTGCCCCTCGACGGTCAGGCTCCCGCCGGCGGGAATGACCAGGCCGGGGATGTATCGCATCGTCCGCCCGAGACCGGGCACGTGAAGCACGCCGTCCTCGATGTCGTACGGCGAGGTGTTGGTGATCGTCCAGGAGCTACGGGGGATCTCCGGCGTCTCGTAGCTCATTTCGACCCTGTTGTACGCGACCACCACAATCGGCAAGCCGGGCGGCCAGAGCCCCCCGAAGGTAAGATCCACCGGCGAGCTGAGGTCCACTCCCGACCCCATTCTGCCGTAGTATACGGGGAACGGCCATCGCTTGGAGCTCTCCCTCGGGCACGAGGGGTCCGGGACCTCGATGTATCGCACCTCGGCATCTTCCTCCAGGGAAACGAACATCCCCTCCGGGACGCCCGCGAATTCCACGTAGTATCCCAGGATCTCCGGATCTGCGGAACTGCCCGTGTATTGCACTTCAACGATGGCTGTATCATTGGGATAGAACGACAGATGGACTACCGCCGGCCCGCAGCCGATACTTCGTGCCTCGGTCCGGCGGACCACGCCAACGAGGCCGCAAGATACGACCGCGCAAGCAAGGCTGCCAACGATGAACCGTCTCTTTGCCGAACTCATCCGTTCCTCTCCATGCTTCGGGGCAGACCACGTCAAAAAGCGGCGGAGCTTCCTCCGCCACGCATTCCACTGCTTGGGCGCGTCACCGCCAGGCGGTCCGGCGGCCCTGCCGGGGCGGTGTCCTCCCGTCCTGGCGGCTCCGTGCCCCAAGGCCCACTCGGGAAGACCGAGCGCCGCAATACCCGCCAGGACGC
>CAZXOC010000175.1:0-9721 GCA_964642165.1 uncultured Planctomycetaceae bacterium
CGGAGCCCGGCCGCGGCGGGAAACGGGACAAACCTCTTATCAGCAAAGGCGTTACGAGTGTTTCGCCGGGCGAGACGGGCGACGGGGAGGCTGATTGTCCAAAATGGGGTCGATTGTCCAAAATCTGGACAATGCTAAGTACTTGTTATAACAAGTGTTAGCCTGATTTCGGGCCCCTTGGGAAGCCCCACGATTGGACAGTTCTGCCACAATCGATCTAGACTTATGGGCGTTTCCCGGGGCGCGATGCACCGCGGCCAGAGACGCTGGAATTTCGCCGGAAGTGTCGAAAAGTGTCGCGCAACGGCGCGTTCGTCGGGGCGGGCGGCCTTGTCCCCGGTCGTGCGAACGGGATGCCGAGCTCACTGTCGCAGCATCTCCCCCAGGAGGAACTTCGCGGCGCGCTTGTCGGGGATGCGTCCGCGGACGGCGCTGTCGAGGTCGGTCATGGCGAAGGCGGGCACGGCCGCCCCGACGCACGAGGGGCAGCCGTCCTCGCAGGCACATTGGAGGATCACATCCCGGACGGTCTCGAGGATGCGGTCCATGCACTCCATGCAGCGGCGGGCGTAGCCCATGCCGCCGGGGTAGCGGTCGTAGAGGAACAGCGCGTCGCGCCCGAGGTTGGAGGCGTCGACGACCGTGCCGATGTCCTGGGTGTCGCACATGACGAAGAGCTGGGCGACCTCGACCATCACGTTGGCCACCCCGATCAGCGCCTCGCCGACGACGAGCCCCTCGTCCATGACCCGCCGGGCGATCTCCTCGGCGGGCGCGAGCCACGTCGCGACGGTCTCGAGCGTCTGGCTGGGCAGCTCGAGCTCCTCGAAGCCCAGGCTGTCGCGCGACTGGAAGCGGATCTTGCGGAACATGGGGATGGTCGTGGTGACGGTCACGTCGCCGAAGCCCAGCTCGCCGCCGCCGCAGGGCGCCATCTCGGCCGCCTCGTCGATGCGGATCTGCGAGCTCTGCACCGATTGCGTGTAGTAGTCCAGGTCGCGCCGCTCCACGAACGCCACCTTCTTCACCAGGTCCAGCTTGTTGACGAAGTACGTCTCGCCGGCGTGGAGGTAGACGGCGTGGTCGTGGAGCTGGCTCAGCGCGGAGACCTCGTCCATCGTGCCGATGACCTTCTCCCCGGCCGCCTCGTCCTGGATCGTGTACACCGCGCCGGCGATGTTCCGCAGGTTCACTCCCGCGGCGGGGTAGTCCGAGCACGCCCAGTACCACTTCTCGTCGATGTGGCGGACGGCCTGGTCCTCCTCGAGCAGCTCGAGCACGACGTCGGCGTACGGGCCGAAGCGCCCCGCCTCGGCGTCGCCGAGAGGCAGCTCGTACACCGCGCAGCGGATGTGGTCCACCACGATGTGGGGGTTGTCGGGGTCGACGACGGCCTGCTCGGGATTCTGGGCGAAGAGGTACCGGCAGTGGGTCATCAGGTACTGGTCGGTGGGCGAGTTCTGGGCGATGAGGAAGACGATGGACTCGTCCTGGCCCCGCCCGGCGCGTCCGGCCTGCTGCCAGAGGCTGGCGATGGTGCCGGGGTAGCCCACGATGATGCAGGCGTCGAGCGAGCCGATGTCGATGCCCAGCTCCAGGGCGTTGGTGCTGGCGACGCCGAGGATCTCGCGCTCGACGAGCTGGCGCTCGATCTCGCGCCGCTCCTCGGGCAGGTAGCCGCCGCGGTAGGCGCGAACGGCGCCGGCGAGCTTGCGCGAGACCGGGCGCAGCAGGTCGCGCGCGTTCTTGTAGATCAGCTCCGCCATCAGGCGCGTCCGCGTGAAGGCGATCGTCTGGATGCCCTCCTGGACGAGGGCGGCCATCAGGTAGACCGCCTCCCACAGCGGGCTGCGGCGGTCGCCGCCGGTGCGGAAGTCGCCCTCCTTTCCCCGGGCGGCCGTCTCCAGCGGCGGCGGGTTCCACAGGACGAATCGCTTCAGCCCGCGCGGCGAGCCGTCGCGGGTGACCAGGTCCATCTCGCGCCCGGTGATGCGCTCGGCGTGCTCCTTGGGGTTGGCGATGGTGGCGGAGCAGCAGACGAACTGCGGCTGCGAGCCGTAGTGCCCGCAGATCCGCTCGAGCCGCCGCAGGACGTTGGCCAGGTGCGAGCCGAACACGCCGCGGTAGGCGTGGACCTCGTCGATCACGACGAACTTGAGGTGCGTGAAGAAGCGGTTCCAGCGCGCGTGGTTCGGCAGGATGCCCTGGTGGAGCATGTCGGGGTTGGTCAGGATGAAGTGCCCCGCGTTGCGCAGGCGGCGCCGAAGCGTCTGGGGCGTGTCGCCGTCGTACGTCCCGGCGAGGAAGTCCGCGCCCGCCTCCGGGCGGTGGAAGCGACCGATCCCCCGAAGCTGGTCCTGCGCCAACGCCTTCGTGGGGAACAGGAACAGCGCCGTGGTCATCGGCTCGGCGATGGCCGCCTCCACCACCGGGATGGTGTAGCACAGCGTCTTGCCGCTGGCCGTGCCCGTCACGATGACGACGTGGCGCCCCTGGCGGACCTTGGCGACGGCCTCGGCCTGGTGGGCGTAGAGCTGCTCGATCCCCTCGGCGGCGAGGGCCTGAGCCACGACCGGATGCATCCCGTCTGCCAGGGCGGTGTGCGAGGCCGGGCGCCGCGGCAGCGCCTCGACGTGCTGCACCTGCCGGCGGAAGAAGTCGCGGCCTCTGAGTCGCTGGAGGAACGTCTCGCCTTCCATGGTGGGCCCTTAGTTATCGGCGTCGCGCTTCTTCTTCAACCTCTTGGCCCGGGCGGCGAGCGAGTCGCCGAGGCGGATGTCCTTGCCGGGGGCCTGCTTCGCCTCATCGGCGGGCGGCTGATCGGCGTCCGGCGCCGGCGCCTTCGCCCGCGCGGGGCGCCCGGGGAAGTCCGTCGGGCGGACCACGCCGCCGGGCTGCTTCGTGCCCGGCGGGGCGGGCTGACCCGGCGCGTCGGGCGGCAGGCCGTCGTGACCGAGCTTCTTCGCCAGGCGCTTGCGAAGGTTCTTGTGGAAGTCGATCCGGCGCCCGGCGCGGCGGTCGACGTCGGGCAGGTCGAGCGTCTTGGTGTCCTCCGGGGCGGGGTACTCCGTCTTCACCTCCGGCTCGGGCTTGATGGGGTGGAAGACCTCCGGCTCGCGCATCCGCTCCAGCCGCCGGCGCAGCGCCCGCTCGAGGCGGACCTCTTCGCCCTCGTCGCCGTCGCTCAGCGCCGCCGCGTCCGGGCAGGCCAGGTTCGCCCCGTCGCCCAGGAGGCCCTCCAGGATCATCCGGGCCGCCGCCTTGGAGGGGATGCTCGCCTCGCCGCGCTGCACGTCCCAGACGGCGTACTGCCGCAGCGGCTTGCCCGTGCAGCAGGGGCAGCCGTCCTCGCAGGGGCAGTTCCGGATGTTCTCGAGCACGGCCGGCATGATGAGGTGCAGCCGCTCGTAGGCCTCGCGCGTGAAGCCCAGGCCGTACGGGATGCGCTCGTAGATGAAGATGGTGTTCCACGGCGAGTTGGCCGAGCCGATGGTGTGGGAGAACGACAGCGTGTCGCAGGTGATGAAGAGAGGCAGGAGGATGCGCGTGGCGTAGCCGACGCCGCGCAGGCCGGCGTGGCCGTCGAGCCCGGCCTTGCGGAGCCGCTCCATCACCTCCTCGGGCGGGACGAGCCAGAGGGCCATTGTCTCGAGCTGGAACCGCGGCAGGTCCACCGGGTGGATGCTGATCGCGTCCAGCTCGTAGAAGCGGATCTTCTCGTACAGGAGGTTCTCGAAGTAGGCGGTCGCCTCGCCCCAGTAGGCCGTCCCCGTCCCGAAGGGCTTCTCGCGCAGGCGGGCGTCGACGTGGTGGATGTCCGTCCCGCCGATCGGCTGGGTGTAGTAGTCCACCTCCTCTCGCTTCACCCGGGCGATGTACTTGTCCTCGATGTCCAGCTCCAGCACGCGGTAGCTGTCGCCGCGGTGGAAGTAGATCGCCTCGGGGTGCAGGATCGGCGGGGCGTCGAACTTGTTCACCTGCCCCAGCACCGCCCCCGTGTCGACGTCCTCGATGACCACGTTGCGGTCGGCCGTGTCGCGAAGGCCCGTCTCGTGCTGCGGCGTCTCGCCGGCCGCGTGGTACCACGTGCCCTTGATCCGCCGAACCTTGCGGTTGTCCTGGAGCACCCGCAGCACCGTCTCGACGTGCGGGCCGAACAGGCCCGCCTCCGCCGCCGCCAGCGGGCGCTCGTGCGCCGCGCAGCGCAGGTGGTTCGTCGTCACGAACGGGTTGTCCGGGTCGACGACGGCCCGCTCGATCGGGCGCTCGAACAGGTACTCCGGGTGGCTCATCACGTACTGATTAATGGCCGTGTCCAGCCCCACCAGCACCACCAGGGCGTCGTCGCGCCCGCGCCCGGCGCGCCCGGACTGCTGGAGGAAGCTCGCCAGCGTGCCCGGGTAGCCCACGACGATGCACGCCTCCAGGGCCCCCACGTCGATGCCCAGCTCCAGCGCGCGGGTGCAGCTGACGCCCAGCAGCTCGCCGTCGAAGAGCCGCCGCTCGATCTCGCGGCGTTCGGCGGCCTGGTAGCCGCCGCGGTACGGGGTGACCTTCTTCACCAGGTGGGGCGCGGTCTCGCGGAGCGTCTCGCAGACGTAGCGATGGACCATCTCGGCGGTCATCTTGGCCTTGCAGAACGTGATGGTCGCCGTGCCGCGGCGGACCAGCTCGGCCATCAGCTCGTGGGCCTCGACGTTCGCGCTGCGGCGCGAGCGCCAGTCGCGCCCGCGGATGCGCGGCGGGTTCCAGAACACGTACAGCCGCCGGCCGCGCGGGCTGCCGTCCCGGTCCACCAGCGTCATCCGCCGCCCGGTCAGGCGCTCGGCCAGCTCCCTCGGGTTGGCGATGGTCGCCGAGCAGCAGAGGATCTGCGGGCGGCTCCCGTAGTGCTGGCAGACGCGCTGGAACCGCCGCAGCAGGTTGCCCATGTTCGAGCCGAACATGCCGTTGTAGACGTGCAGCTCGTCGAGCACGAGGTAGCGCAGGTGCGCCAGCAATCCCGCCCAGCGGGCGTGCTGGGGCATCAGCGCCGCGTGGATCATGTCCGGGTTGGACAGCAGCACCCGCGCGTGGTCGCGGAGCTTGCGGCGCGTGTTGGGCGGCGTGTCGCCGTCGTACACGCCGGCCAGAACGTCCCCCAGCCCCGCGGCGTCCAGCCCGGCGCGGAACGTCTTGAACTGGTCCTGGCAGAGGGCCTTCATGGGGAACAGCAGCAGCGCCGTGCCGGCGCCCGCCGAACGCCCCCCGCCACCGCCGCGCCCGGCGAGCATCTCCGCGATCGGCACGACGTAGCAGAGGCTCTTGCCGCTGGCCGTGCCCGTCACGACGACCACGTCCTGGCCGTCCAGGGCGGCGGAGATGGCCTCCGCCTGGTGGCTGTACAGCCGCTCGACGCCCGCCGCGGCCAGCATCCGCCGCGTCGACGCCGACAGCTCGGGCTCCGCCCGCGCGTAGGCTGCCTCCCGCGCCGGGACCTCGTGCACGTGCACGATCTGGTCCCGGTACGTCGGCAAGCTCCGCAGCTCTCTCAGGAAGCCGTCTACGTCCATGGCCAACGTCCCGCCGCCAGCGCTGTCGAGATTCTACCACACGACCGCCATCCGAACAACAAGCGAACAAAGAGCGGGGAGAGCGGACAGCGGCCGGTCTTTCGCGACTGCGTCACCGACTCTTCGGCAGCAGCCGGATCCGGAGTGTCGGGAACCCGCGCAGCGCTGTGTCGAGCTTCCCGGTCGCGGGGGCGTGGCCGGCCTTCTGGAGGCGGACGCTGCCCGCGGAGGCACCGTCCTCGTAGAGGTCGCCCGAGAACATGCCCGTGCCCCGGCGGCCGGCCATCTGGCCGTCACCCCCCTCCCCCGGACGGCGGGCCGGCGGGCATTCGGACGATCAGGTCGGCCAGCGTGACCAGGTCCAGGAAGTTGTGCTCCAGGACGGTGACCATCCGCGCGGCGTTGCCCGTGCGGACGAAGTCGTGGTACGCGTCGGGGATGAACGCGCCGGGGATGTCGTCGTGGCGCAGCCGCCCGCAGACGTGCCGCTCGAGCGTCTGAAGCCGGCAGTCGGGCAGGCAGCGCTTCCAGATCCGCCGCCCGGCATGCAGCAGGTCCAGGTGGGGTGGGTCGAGGTCGCAGGGCATGGCGTTGGCGGCCGCCCGCGCCCGCAGGAACGGCACGTCGAAGCTCTTGCCGTTGAAGGTCACCAGCAGCCGCCGCGGCGCCGCGAGCGGAAGGAACAGCGCCAGCGCCGCGCGCTCCTCGGAGTAATCGCGGGCGAAGAACTGCCGCACGAGCAGCCCGCCCTCGTCGCAGACCATCGCGCCGATCAGGAACAGCGGCGAGGAGCCCAGGCCCGTCGTCTCCAGGTCCAGGAACATCAGGCCTTCGGGGCGGAGCGGGCCCTCGATGCCGAGGTAGTCGAGCTGCCGCCACAAGCCCGACCGCCGGTCCTCGAGGACGCCGGCAAGAGCGCCGCGCAGCGCAAGCCGGTCCGCGCTGGCGGCCCCCACGCGCCGCTCGACGACGTAGGCGACGCCGCCGTCGCGCGCGGTGGCCTCGACGCCCACCACGGCCTCTTCCAGGGTCACGTGCGGCCCGGCCGCGGGCAGCGGCGGCGCCTTCGGCGGCTCGCGCCGCGCCACGTCCCGTCGCAGGACGATCGGCTCGGGCGAGGGCTTCGCCCGCTCCGGCGCGCCCGAGGGAGCCCCCCCGCCGCGCGTGCGAAGCTTCTTGCGGATCCGCCGGCGCAGCTCGTCCGTCTCCGGCGCTTCGGAGGGTTCGGCCGCCGGCGGGCGCTCGTCGCTTCCGCCCAGCGGCTGACGGTTCAGGGCGTTCAGCCGCCTTCGGAGATCGTCCGATCGGGACATGGCTGCCGCTCTCGCGGGACGGGGCGCGACGGCCCGACGCACGCCCCATCCATCCGCCTCATCGGGCTCCACGCCCCATCGTACCCCGCGCGGAACGAGCCGACAACGCGTAAGGCGGCGGCGCCGGCCGAGGCCCTATCCGCCGCTCTTGGCGGCCTGCGGGGGAAGCTGGGGCACGGGCCGATCCAGGGCCCAGAAGACCGCGTTGGTCAGCAGGCGGACGGTGGGCGGGTCCTTGCCGGCGAAGTCGTCCGGGTGGCCCAGCGACGTGTAGAAGACGCGCGCCGTGCCGCACGCGTTCGTCCACGCCAGCGGCTCGGGCTCCTTGCCGGAGATGGTCCCGATCAGCAGCGGCGTGGTGCCCTTCGCCAGCGGGCTGGTGCGGTAGAGAGAGCCGCTGACGACGAAGCCGGGGCGGATGCCCGACAGGATCGGGTGGCGCCCGGCCGCCTTGGCGAAGCTGACCGTCGTCTTGGGCCCGTTGCCGTGATGGCCGCTGTAGTGGCCGCCGAGCACGTCCGGGTCGAACGTCCGCCACTCGGCGTGGCCGTCGGGATGCTTGCCGCGCGTGTCGAAGGCGTGGCTGGCCGTGCGTATGCCCACCACCGGGCGGCCGGCCTTCACGTGCGCCCGGACGGCCTGGAGGTCCGCCGCCGGCAGGGCGCGCCGGCGCACGCTCACGAACAGCAGGTCCGCCGCCCCCAGGGCGTCGGCCAGGTGCGGGATCACGTTGCGGTCTTGCGGGTCGGCGAACAACAGTTCCACGGCCAGGCTGCACTTGTCCGCCAGCACGCGCTCGGCGAAGGCCGGCAGCGTCTCCCACGTGTGGTACTCCCCCTCGGCGATGGCGAAGACGACCCGCTTGCGCGGATCGCCGGGGAAGCGGAACCGCCCCGCGCGCGTCACGTCGCTGGACAGGACGGTCGGGCAGACGCGCGTTTCGATGTACTCGACGATCAGCTCCGTGCCGCGGAAGTGGCTGACGAAGGGCGCCTTCCGCGGGTTGTACATCGTGTCGGTCAGGTCGCGAACCAGCACGACGTCCTTGCCGAAGCGCTTCAGGTTCCGCAGGCCGAACGGCCGCCCGATCACGCACATGTTCGTGTGCACGCCCATCAGCAGGACGTGCTCGATGCCCCGGGCGGCCAGCAGGTTCCAGACCTCCTCGCCGGAGTCGCTGATCGCGTCGGCGTCGCGGATCTCGATCGCCCCGAGCTGCTGGCTCCAGGCGCGGCCCTGCTTGCAGGTCGGCTGGCAGTCGCAGCCGCCGTCGGACTGGTCCAGCGGCCAGGCGACCCCGGCCTCGGAGGCCATGCGGCGGCACCACCCGCCGATGCCCTTGGGCAGGTCCTTGGCGCGCGGGGCGTCTTGGGCGCGCTTGCGGGCGGGGTGGTTTCGGTAGTGCGTCATCGTCCCGCTGGGCGCGTGGATGATCAGTGCCCCCTTCGCGCGGGCGGCGGCGAGCAGCTCGTTCATGCGCGGGGCCATCTGCCCGACGCGGCGCGTGGCGCCCTTGCACCAGTGCTTATCCCACATGTCGCAGACGATGGCCGCCGTCTTGCGGGCGTCCCAGACGACCTTCTCCCGGCGGATGCGGACCGCCCCGCCGTCGTCGGCAGCGCGGCGGCGCAGCGTCAGCACCAGCCGGTGCGCCGCGTGGGGCGCGGCCGCCGACCCGCGCGCGGGCACATCGAGGCCACTCACCAGACACGCCGCCAGCAGGACACAGGATCGCATCGTCGTCACCTCCATACGCTGCCGCGGCCACCGCGGCACCGCCCTACTTCGCCGATCTCGCCCCCCGCCGCAAGCCCCCGCCCGGGTTTCGACCGAACGGGTGAGGTCGGCGTCTGGTGGCGGCGTGACGTTTCCATCACGGCGCGGACTTCGCCCGCGCGCCGATCACCAGCATCGTGATGATCTTCGATCTCACCCGCAACTACGCCCTGGCCATGCCGGTCATGGCGGCGGTGATCATCGCCACGGGCGTCCTGCGCCTCCTCAGCCGCGAGACCATCTACACCGAGAAGCTCATGCACCGCGGCATCGACGTGCTGAAGATGGGGCGGGCGAAGCTGGTCGCCGGGGTGCCCGTCGGCGAGGTGATGACCCCCGACTTCCCCACCGTGCCGCGGACGATGACGCTGCGGGAGCTGGAGGCGAAGTTCGCCGAGACGGACCACCACGGCTTCCCGGTCCTCGACGAGCAGGGGAAGCTCTACGGGGTGGTCGCCCTATCCGACCTCCGCGACGCGCGGGACCGCGAACGCCCGGAGACCACGACCGTCGGCGAGATCTGCACGCGCAGCCTGATCACGGCCTACCCGGACGAGACGCTCGCGGACGTGCTCAGCCGCACGGGCGAGAGCGACGTCGGGCGGATCCCGGTCGTCGATCCCGCCGACGAGCGGCGGCTGGTGGGCGTGCTGCGGCGCAAGAGCCTCGTCGACGCCTGGCGCCTGGTGCTGCACCAGGACCGCCACCACATCTGAGCGGGCGCACGGCCGGCGCTCCGGCGGTCGCGCGGATGGTGCCGATGCCGTCGCGGGCGCCTCAGCCCTTCTGCATCAGCTCCACGGGCGCGCCGTCGTGCATGATAAACGCGACCGTCAGGCCTTCCATCGGGCTGAAGGGCTCGAGGAGCGCCTCCTGGCCTTCCATCTCCTTGGCCAGGTCGTCGACCAGGAAGGCCACGTGCGGCGTGGTCTGGAGCTGCTCGGGCATGGGCGAATCCGCCTCGAAGCGCAGGAATTCCATCTGGTAGGGGCAGGCCTCGGCGTCGGTGATGTGCACCTTGCCGGCCTCGAGGTACGTCTCGCCGTCTCGCTGCTGCGTGGTGGGAATGCCGATGTGGTG
>CAZXOC010000175.1:9821-15609 GCA_964642165.1 uncultured Planctomycetaceae bacterium
GCGACGATCTCGCCCGTCGTGACGGCCAGCAAGGCCGGCACGGCGCGGGGGCCGTCCTTGCCCAGCACGAAGTCGATTCGCTCGATGCGCACCTCCGGGCGCGGGTTGGCCACCTGCATGCTGTAGAGCACGGCCCGCATCTCCTTCTGCTCCTGCCGGCCCACGCGGACCTGGATCGCCTGCGACCATGCCAGCCGCGCCCCGCTCAGCGGCTTAGGGCTCTCCTGGAGCCAGTGGCCGACGTGCCGCTCGAGGACGACGGGGACCTCGCGCGTCTTGCCGTCGGCGTAGTGCAGGACGTACTTCGCCACCTCCGGAAGCTGGAACGGGTTCCTTCGGGCGGTCATGCGGTCGCGCTCTCGCTCGGTGATCGGTCGCGTAATGTTCGCGGTATGAAGGAAGTAGAGCACGTCGGCCTGTCGCCCCACCGGGATGGCGACCTTGCCGGGCAGCGTGCGGGCCATCGTCACGCGGCTGCGCGGCTCGCCGAGCATGACCACGTCGGGCGTGGGGGCCGTCGCGTAGTCCACCACGTGGTATTCCACGTCGGCCAGCACCTGGCGCCCGCGCGGCAGGTGCCGGAGGTCCTCGTCCTTGCGCCCGAACCAGCCCGCCTTGCCGCTGCGGTCGTCCAGGTAACCCGTGCCGTGCTCCTGGAGGTTGATCGGGCGGAAGCGGACGTTCACGCCGGGCACGGCGACGGCCGCCGCCGACCGAAAGCCCACGCCCATGTTCTGGAGCAGCACGCCCAGAATGCGCACCTTCACGCCGTCGTTGCTCTTGCGCGGCTCGTCGGGGAGGAACTTGAGCTGGTTCAGCAGCACGCCGCCGGCGCCGCGCGGAAAGGCCACCAGCCCGCCGACGCTGTCGAGGAACACGCCCCCCTTCGGCGCCGCCGGCCGAAGGAACTGGACGTTGTCGATCCCCACCAGTCGCTGGCCCGGCTTAGGCGTGGGGTTCTCGCGCCACGTGCGGATCCGGAGTGTGATCGTCTTGAGCACCTTCCGCGGCCGGGGCAGCTTGACGACCGTCATGTCGTCGGAATCGGGCAGGACGAGCCGGACGGGGCGCTTCTCGTCGCCGTCGAGGATCACGTCCAGGTCCTTGATGGTCCAGTAGGACGTGTTGTTCCAGATCCGGATCGTGTCGAGCACGTCGCCGCGGCGCAGGCGGAAGACGAGCGGCTGGGGGCCCTCCTCGGGGATCCAGATCTGCTGGATGTACCGCCAGAAATCGCTGCGCAGCATCCCGTTGACGAAGTTGAACGGGTCGTGGTCGTCGCCGGTGGGCTTGTACTCGTAGGGGTCTTCCGGCGCTCCCGGCGGGCGGGTGAACGGGGCGAAGTCCCGCCCGTCGATGACGTGGCTGAACGTGTGGCCGCTGACCCAGTAGCGCCCGTGCAGCAGCGGCCGGGGCGAGTACAGCGCCACGTCGCGGTTGCCCAGCGTCGCCGCCAGCGGGTGGTGCGGGCTTTCCAGCGTGACGCGCTCGATGCGGAACGGGCGCAGCATGTGGCTCGCGCCCACCAGCGCGTTGAGCTCGTCGATGCCCGCCGGGGCGACGCCGCAGAGCACGATCCATCCGCCGGCGTCCTGGAACGCCTCGGCGTCGGCCTTGGCGGCCAGCAGGGCCTTCAGGTTCTTCTCCCCTGCGTGGACGACCGCCACCCTGTACTTCGCCCGGTCCAGCGCCCCGGCCACCGACGCCACCCGCGCCGTCCGCACGCCCGAGGCCCGCACCTTGTCCACCAGCAGCGCGCCGTCCGGCGCAACGACGGCCGCCACGCCGGATGCCGGGCGGTACTCGGCGTAGACACTCAGGAAGTTCCGCAGCAGGACGTCCGCGGCCGGGTCGATGCCGAGGCTGGCCCCCACGCGAAGCTGGCACAGGAGGATCACGCCCTGCCCGCAGGGCACCTCGATGAGCGGGCTCAGATCGAGCGACCCGCCGCATTCGGCGAGGCTCCGCCCGCCCCGGGTGGGCTTGTAGTAGGCGTTCGTGTACGTCGGGTGGTCGCCGGCCCAGTCGATCAGGTCGTCCCGGCCCAGGTCGCGGAAGATCGCCGTGCCGAGGGCCTGGGGGTGGGCGTAGCCGCCGAAGCGCGTGGACGGGCGGATCGGCGCCGGCAGGGCCGCTCCCGAAAGCGGGTGCTCCTGCTCCAGGCAGATGACCCGCCCGCCGGCGACCGCGAAGCCCAGCAGCGCCGGGCCGAACGCTTCTTCCGGCGTCAGCGAGCCCGGCCCGATCAGCAGGACGCCCCGCTTGCCCTTGACGTCCCTGAGGCTGTCGACCCTCGCGAACGTCGTCCCGCGCTTGCGGAGGAAGGCCGCCAGGGCACCCTTGCGATCGAGCACGTGGACCGCCGCGGTAGCCTTCAGCGCCCGGCCCGTCGGCAGGACCGCGATGGGGCGCTCGTCCACGTACGCCTCGGCGCCGTCCTGCCGGGCCCGCAGGATCAGCTTGCCGTCGAGCCGCTTGTCGGTCCGCGGCGCGGCGATGACGATCGTCTGTTCCTCGCCGAAGCCCGGCTCGATCCGCAGCGCCTGCTTGCTCGACGCGACCGTCCTGCCGCCGATCTCGCAGGCCCATTCGAACGTCACCGGCTCGCGACGGAGCGTGTCGTTCATCACCTTGACGAGCAGGGGATTCTCCCGGCCGGCGAAGAGGCGGTGCGTCTGCTTGCGCGGGATCACGCACAGGGCGCTGAACATCTTCTGCGAGTCGTCGAACTGCCAGAGGTTGTCCCACGGGAAGAAGCCGGCCACCCCCGCCCACCGGTAGCCGCCGTAGACGGCGCGGAGGAACTTCGCCTTGCCCTTCCGCGCGTCGTGGGTGCCTCGATAGACCTCGTCGCCCGCGGCGCAGGCCCCCAGCCGCAGCTCGTTGGCGAAGAGGCTCTCGCCGACCACCCACGGCTTGTCGCGCCGCCACGGCCAGCGCTGGATCTTCGTGGCGTAGTGCTTCAACGTGTAGGCGTTGTCGGGATAGTAGTCCAGCGCCGTGTGCGGGTAATGCGGGCAGTTGATCTCCAGGCGGCCGCTCAAGTCCCCTCCCCCGCCGACGGTATACGGCCGCGTGGGATCGTGCTTGCGCCCGGCCTCGACCACGCCGTTCATCAGCTCCTCGACCTTGTCGAGGTAGGCCCCGTAGATGTTCATCCCGTTGATGTAGACCAGCTCGTTCTCGACCTGGTAGAAGATGACGGACGGGTGGTTGCGGTAGGCCCGCGCCACCTGGGCCATGTGCTCGCGGAAGTTCTCCCAGACCGGCTCGTTGGGACGGAGCAGCGGCTTGCCGTCCTTGTCCTTCTCCCGGGTGCGCAGGCCCAGGTTGTAGCTGATGAACATGCCGTCGATCATCGTGCACAGGCGCCCGGGGATGCCGCTGCGGTCGTAGAACTCCAGGCGCTGCTCGCGGCTCTTGAGCACGGGGGTGATTCGCCGGCCGTGGCTGAAGCGCATGAAGCGGCTGCCGTCGCGGCGCCAGCAGTCGGCCCACTCCTCGCCGCCGGCGATGCGCCGCTTGTGGACGTCGACCCAGTTCCAGACGTTGCGCCGCACGCCGTTGATGTAGATGCCCGTGCCCCGGACGGTCACCTCGCGGAAGCCGAAGAGCTCCTCGTGCACGTCGACGACCTTGCCGGCCTCGGAGATCGTCGTCCGCAGGCGGTAGAGGTCCGGGTCGGGCACGGGCCACCAGAGCTTCGCCTCGGCCCATTCACCGGCGACGGTCACGGTTCTCGCTTTCCCCGCCGGCACGCTCAGCTCGACCGGCCCGAACGACTTGTCGACCTTGCCGTCGCGGTCGCAGACCGCCTCGCAGCGCACGGACAGCCTGCGCTGCGTCCTGCCCGCGTTGCGGACGGTGACCTCGGCCTCCAGGCGCTTCTTCTCGACGGACGGCTTGACGAAGACGTCCTCAGTGTAGGCCCTGCCGACGGAGACGAGCGTGACGGGGTTGACGATGCCGTAGACGTACCCGTCGCCGTCGCCCTTCGTGGACGGGTAGATCGGCGCGACCCAGCGGGTCCACTTCTTGCGGTCCAGCGGGCGGTTCCAGAGGCTCTTCAGCGTGGCGCCCTTGCCCATCGACTTGGCGTCGAGGGCGTAGTACGTGCCCTTGACGGCCACGGCGATTTCGTTGGTCCGCCCCGGGCGGATGAAGGAGCTGACGTCCAGGTCCCAGGGCACCCACACGCCGCGGTGCGTGCCGGCGAGGCGGCCGTTGACGAAGACGCTCACGATCCAGTGCGTGCCGGAGAAGTGCAGCGTGAAGCCGCGCCCCTCGTGCGACGCGGGAACGTCCACCCGCGTCCGGTAGATCAGCCGCTGACCGAAGACCAGCGGCGGGCATGTCCACGGGTTGCCGGGCACGTCGAAGGCCATCCAGCGCAGCTCGTGCCGGGCGGGGTCCGGCAGCGTGCGGAGGGGCACGTACGTGTCGACGTCGGGGTCCCGGTCGTCGTGCCGCGCGACCTGCCAGGGCCCGCTGAGGGCCACCTCGACGCGGGCGGCACCCTTCGCCGGCGGGAGCCGGTAGACCTGCCGGGCAGCCCGGCGGTCGGCTTGGCCGTCGTAGGTCTGGCCCGGCTTGAGCGGCCCGTCGGGCGTGAAGCGCCCCTGCACGAACGCGAAGCAGTCGAGGGCGATGAGCATGCGCGCGCCCTCGCCGGCGGCCCGGGGGTAGCGCAGCTCCAGCGTCGTGGCACCGGCGGGCAGCTCGACGCGCCCGAGGCGCGTCCACGAGACCTCGCAGAAAAAGCCCAGCTCCATCAGGTTGATCGTGGGCATGTCGCGGGGGGCCTTCGTCCACGGCGCGCCGCCGACTCGCCACTCGAAGTCCGCCCGCGCGCGGTACCAGCCGAGGCGCCCCCACAGGTCGTACGTGCCCGCCTGGGCAGCCGCGACCTTGTACTTCAGGCGCACCCCGTCGGCGGGAACGAGCTTGGTCAGCTCATCGCCGCTGATGCCCTTCAGGAGCCACTTCCCGCCGGACAGCAGGGCTTCCTTGCCCATCGTGCTGGTCTCGAAGTGCTTGAAGTTGCACTCGGCGGGCGTTTCGGCCTCGATCCAGATAGCGCGGGCCTCGGCCGCACCGGCCGGCGTTGCGGCCAGCGCCGCGAGAGCCAGCGGCAGCGCGATTCGCGCGGCGGTCATCCTCATGGCTCCACTCCTTCGGTCACGACGCACTCGAAACGGTACCCGGCCGCTCGCCCCCGTCCCGTGGGGGTTCATTCGAAAGAGGGCCCTTCGCCGCGGTCAGACCACCACCGGCTCGATGCCGACCATCCGGCAGAAGGCCACGAGATGCCGGCTGTGGTCGCCGTAGAAGAACACCTGGTGGAAGCCGGGCCAGGCCAGCACGTCCTTGGCGTTGTCGAACTTCACCATCACGGACACGACGCACCCCCCCGCCGGGGGCACGTCGACGTTCTCGAGCACCTCGCCGACGCCGATGAGCATCTTGGTGGGCGTCTCGCCGCGCCCGGGCAGCACGTCCACCGACGTGACGCGCTGGCCGACGCGCCAGATCGTCCGCGGCACGGCGTCGCGCATGCCGTGGTGATGGACCAGGTCGAACGGCTCGGGCGGCTGGGAGAAGCCCTTCAGGCGCGTCGCGCAGGTGCAGTGCGCGCCGATGATCGCCTGGCGGGCCGTCTCGGCGACGGGATCCTGCTGGAAGCCGGGGCGGTCGAAGAGGTACTGCACGATCGTGTGGGAGGCGACGGCGCCAAGGTCGGCCTCGCAGGCGGCGGGGATGCCCTCGTCGTTCATCCGCGACCAGGCGA
>CAZXOC010000176.1:0-3578 GCA_964642165.1 uncultured Planctomycetaceae bacterium
CATCCTCGGCCACCGCTCCGCCGCCATCACCGAGGTCTACGCCGAGAAGGACGAGAATGAAGCCCTTGAGGCGATCACGCGGGTGGGTTGATGCCAACTGACAGCCTTCGCATCATTCCCGACCCCCAAGGAGTTCAGATCGAACGTTGAGGGCTGCGAGCTGCGACCCACAACCGCGAATCGCCTTGACTCCGCCGGGACATGGGAATAGGATCATTGGGAAGGCCCAAAGGGTGGCGTGTTGGAGTTTGTCTGCGGGAGCCTGAGTGGGAGGGGAATGCCGAAGAAGAGAGAGGAGAAGCTCATGTATCGGACGCTTTCAGCGTACGCGTTCCTGGCGATCTGCGGAGTGAACGCCGTAGCCCAGGCTGAGCCACCCAGAGATGTCGATTGGCTCACCGTGTACATCGACTGTTCTTACAGCCAGGGCTCAGATACTCCAGTTTACGAATTCGACGCGGCTGTGGGGACCGAGACAGCCAGCATCATCAGAGGTACGGTCGCCACGCCTGCCGGGTATGTCTTCAGCTTGAGCTACGACCCTGATGAACCCGAATGGCGGTACTGGGCCGAGCACTCGGATGCGGGGGAGCTGTCGGTCTATGGAGATGGCGTTTACACCTTCTCCCTCGACTACAGTGACGGGTCCTCGGCTACCACGGCGCTGAACTTCGTCGTCCCCGGATCGGGAGACCCCATAGGTCAGCCCACCCACAAGCCAATCCTGAGCAGCCCAGTTCCCGGAGCTTCCGGGGTCCCGGTCGAGGTCACTTACATCTGGGAGCCAGTCATCGACGACAACGTCAACCTCATCGAACTGCTTGTCAGTTACACAGGCTACTCACCCAATGACGAGGTTCTTGGGGTGTCGATCTCCGATCCCGACATCACTTCGTACGGCCCAGTTACGATGGATGAGGGAGTGCTCTACGACGACTGCGAGCTCGGTTTTCTCGAGAAGCACTACCACGAGAATGCTGACGGCATCCCGTGCAACTTCGCCAAACTAGCCAGCGTGGAGTTCTCCTTCCAGACTGTCCCGGAACCCGCCATGGCCGGCTTCCTGGCCCTCGGTGGACTCGCGCTGCTCCGCCGTGGACGCACGTCTCGCTCGGCATAGCACAAGACAGCAACCGACAACACGCCGTGGGCAGTTTCGCAGCGTTCTTCTGCGCTGCCCGACGGGCTGGAGGGATTGCTACCTCAACCATGTCCGATACTTCTTGCAAGCGATGTTCTAACGAACTTGGCCGTGCTGACCAGTTCCTGGGTGAGGGCCGCGGAAGGGCAGGGGCGGGCTGGCTCCATTGGGCGCAGATTCAAGGCTGAAGACTCGCTGATACAAACTCGTCCCGGGCGCCTGCCGGTCTTGTACGCCGGTCGCGGAAGCGATGGGGCAGCCGTTGACGCAGCAGCCGCGCGCGCCAAAGGCATCGCAACTGGGTGCGTCAACTGGGCCGGGAACCGCGTACCTGGCGGGGCAACTCCGTCGCGACTGCGCAAGTGCTTCTGCGCAGCAGATTGCCTTGAAACGCTTGGCGTACGTTCGCGTGCAGGAGTCCTGAGCAGCATCGAAGGGCGGCGAACGAAACGCATCTGGCTTCGCTCCCACGCAAGGAGGAGCTTCCACCTTTGCCCTTCGGGCTTCGTCGCACAGGACGCCGGACAAGAGCGGATGAAGGGCAGGCCGGGGCGAACGGCCCCCGCGAGCGGCCTAGCCCTGCCGGGCGGATCAGCCCCGACGAGAAGCTGATCACGCTGACGGAGGGCACGGGGCACGTGGCCGAAGACGGAGAGGAGGCCGGCAGCAGAGGGACATGCAGGCGCCGGCGCTTGTCAGGGCTGGAGCGGTCTCGGCCGCGGCTTTCGGGGGGCGGGACGTCGGTGTAGACTGTTCGTGCGGGTGCGACAAGGCATGGCGCGGGAGGAGAGATGATGAACGGGCTTTCGGTGTCTCGGAGAGAGTTCTTGCGGTCCGCGGCCGGTGCGGCGGGGGTGGTGGCGCTCGGGGCGCCGGGGCTGGGCGCGGCGGTGAGGGATGAGAGCGGGGGGGCGATCGACACGGCGGGGATGAACGTGCTGCTGATCGACGTCGAGGACTGCACGGCCAACGCGATCGGCTGCTACGGCAACGGGATCGTCCGGACGCCGAACATCGACCGCCTCGCGGCGACGGGCGTGCGGTTCGAGCGGGCGTACTGCCAGTACCCCTGCTGCAACCCGTCGCGGTCGAGCTTCCTGACCGGCCTGCGCCCGCCGACGACGGGCGTGCTGAACAACGGCTTCAACATGATGGAGACGCTGCCCGACCACGCCGTGAGCCTGCCGCAGCTCATGAAACGCAAGGGCTTCACCACGGCGAACATCGCCAAGCTCTTCCACCGCCCCGAACAGTCCGTCCCGCAGTTGCTGGCCTTCGACCGCCTGGAGCTGACCGCCAAGCCGCCGGGGTGGAAGGGCCCGGGCCCCGTCATCCGCTGGCCGCGAGTGCCGCTGCCGAAGGGCTGGAAGCCCTACCCCCGCGGCGTGAAGCGCAGCAGCCCCCAGTGGCGGGCGTGGCACCGCTGGCAGTCCGACCGCTACGGCGTCGACCCGCGCCGCGAGGAGGACCAGCACGACGGGCGCATCCCGCGCGTCGCGGCGGCGCTGCTGAAGGAGTTCGCGCGGGACAAGAAGCCATTCTTCCTGTCCGTGGGCTCGTCGCGGCCGCACACGCCGCTGATCGCGCCGAAGAAGTACATCGACCTGTACGACCCGGCGAAGATCCCCTCCCCGCCGGCGCCGCCGGAGAAGGACCAAGGCGTCCCGCCGCTGGCGCGGAAGTTCGGGCGCAGCGCGGACATCTTCATGGGCCGCCGCGCGAGCGACCGGGAGGCCCGCGAGGCCGTCGCCGCTTACTACGCCTGCGTGACGTTCGTGGACACGGGCGTCGGGATCGTCCTCGACGCGCTGGACAGGGCCGGCCTGGCGGACAAGACGATCGTGATCTTCCTGGCCGACCACGGCTTCCACCTGGGGGAGCACGGGATCTGGTCGAAGTACACGCTGTTCGAGTCGTCGACGCGCGTGCCGTTCATCGTTCGCGTGCCCGGCGCGGCCGGGAACGGCAGGACCTGCCGCGAGCTGGTCGAGCTGGTGGACCTCGTGCCGACGCTGGCGGAGCTGAGCGGGCTGGCGACGTCGCCGCGCTGGGAGGGCACGAGCCTCGCGCCGCTGCTGAGCGACCCGAAGCGGGCGTGGAAGAAGGGCGCGCTGGCGTGGTTCGGCAACAAGGGCCAGCACCGGGCGGTCTACACGCGGCGGTACAAGTACGCCGAGTGGCAGCACAGGGGGCAGACGCTGCGGGAGCTGTACGACCTGGAGAACGACCGTTGGGAGACGGTGAACCTCGCGGGCGATCCGGCCCACGCGGCGACGGTGAAGGAGCACGCCGCGCTGCTGAAGGGCGGCTGGCGGGCGGCGCTGCCGCCGAAGGCGTAGGCGCGCGGGGGGGAAGAAGCGCGGGGGGGAAGAAGCGCGGGCCAAGGCCCGCCGCTAAACGCTGCGAATAGAGATAGTTGGCGCGGAGGAAGCCCCGC
>CAZXOC010000176.1:3678-15607 GCA_964642165.1 uncultured Planctomycetaceae bacterium
CCCGCCGCTAAACGCTGCGGATAAAGATAATTGGCGAGGATGAGGACCCGCCGCTAAACGCTGCGAATAGAGATAGTTGGCGCGGATGAGGACCCGCCGCGCGGGGGACGGGATTCGCTCAGCGGCTTCGCCCGCGCTTGCGGAGGTCCTCCAGGACGCGCGTGAGGCGCTCGACGACCTGGGGCTGGCTGGCGGCGAGGTCGTTTCGCTCGCCCACGTCGGCGTGCATGTCGAACAGGCGGTAGGGCTTGCGGAAGGGCCTGCCGGAGGGCTTCTCGCGCCCGCCCGAGCCGTCGGAGAGGATCAGCTTCCACTTGCCCTCGCGGACGGCGAACGTGCCGTTGCCGGAGTGGTGCACGACGGGCGCTCGCGGGGTGGCCCAGTCCCGCCCGAGCATCAGCGGCAGCGTGCTGAAGCTGTCCTCGCCGGCGCCGTCGGGCAGCGTCGCGCCGGCGACGGCAGCGCACGTCGCCATCAGGTCCGTCAGGCAGATGGTCTTGTCGCACGTGCTGCCCGGGCGGATGCGACCGGGCCAGGACGCGATGTACGGCACGTGGTGGCCGCCCTCGTAGATGTCGGCCTTCGTGCCGCGGAAGACGTAGGCCGAGGTGTGCGACGACGGCTTGTAGCCCTGGATCGAAGGCTGGGTGACGTGGTCGTCGGCCTCGCCTTGCTTCAGGCGGGACATGAACGAGCCGTTGTCGCTGGTGACGATGAGGAGGGTGTTGTCGCGGGCGCCGGCGGCCTCGACGGCGCGGACGACCTGCCCGACGGTCCAGTCCACCTGGGTGATGAAGTCGCCGTAGGGCCCGCGCTTCGAGCCGCCGCGGAACCGCTTCGCCGGCGAGACGGGCTTGTGCGGGGCCGTCATCGCGAAGTAGAGGAAGAACGGCTTGTCGGCCTTCGCGCTGCGGGCGACGTACGCCGTCGCCTTGCCCAGCAGCACGTCGAGCGTCTTGACGGGGTCGAAGCTCGCCGACCGCTCGCCGGCGCGGATGAAGCCCGGGAAGCCCCGGCGCTCCTGCCGGGCGGTCGGGGGCTCGGCAATGCGGCCGTCCTCGATGTACACGTACGGCGGCATGTCCAGCGACGCGGGGATGACGAAGGAGTAGTCGAAGCCGAACGTGCCGGGATGGACGCGGAGCGGCTTGGCGGCGTCGATCTTCCCGCCCGGGCCGCCCTGTCGGGCGTACTCCAGCCCGAGGTGCCACTTGCCCACGACGCCCGTCGCGTAGCCGCGGGCCTTCAGGAGCGAGGCGACGGTCGTGCGCCCGCGCTCGATCAGCGGCGGCGAGTAGCCCCCCAGCACGCCGCGCTTCAGGCGCCCGCGCCACGAGTAGCGCCCCGTGACGACGCCGTAGCGGGTGGGCGTGCAGACGGCCGCGCCGGTGTGGGCGTCGGTGAACCTCATCCCGCCGGCGGCGAGCTTGTTGAGGTTCGGCGTGGCAATCCGCGACGCGGGGTTGAGGCACTGGAGGTCGCCGTAGCCCATGTCGTCGGCGAGGACGAAGATGATGTTCGGGCGTTTCGGCGTGGCGGGGGCTTCGGCGCCCCAGCCCAAGCGGGGCAGCCCGAGGGCGGCGGCGCCCGCGCCGAGGTGCTTCAGGAAGCGGCGGCGGTCCATTCGCATGGGGGTCTCCTCTCGGGTGGCGTCACGCCAGGGGGTCCTTGGGCAGCTTGGCGGCGAGCGGGTCGCCGTCGGCCGTCATGACCTCCAGCAGGCGCGCGTGCATCCGCCGGAGGGTCGCGGCGTGGGCCTTGTCGCGGGCGAGGTTGCGGTCCTCGTCCGGATCGCTCTTCAGGTCGTACAGGGCCAGCATGCCCCCGCCGACGGCGTAGACGTACTTCCAGCGGTCGGTGCGGAGCATGCGGGCGCGGTTGGCGCGCTGGCAGAAGGCGTGGTCGCGCCAGGCCACGTCGCGGCCCTCGATGAGCGGGCGCATCGAGCGGCCGTGGATCTTCTCCGGGATCGGCACGCCCAGGTAGTCCAGAATGGTCGGCAGGTAGTCGATCTGGCTGACCGGCTTCTTGACGACCGTGCCGGGGCGGATGCGCCCGGGCAGGCGCATGACCAGCGGGATGCGGACGAGGTCGTCGAAGAAGCCCTGGATGCTCTTGCCGATGCAGCCGTGGGCCCCGGCCATGTCGCCGTGGTCGCTGGTGAAGACCACCAGCGTATTGTCGGCGAGGCCGAGATCGTCGAGCTTCTTCAGGACGCGTCCGAGCTGGTCGTCGATGTACTTGACCATGCCGTGGTAGATGGCGGCGTACTCGCGGACGCCCTCGGGGCCCATGATGTCGCCGAGCTTCTTGCTGGGCCCGCGCTGGTCCCAGGGGGGGAGCTTCGTCGTGCCGCGAAGCCGCATCTTGTCGCGGTCCACGAGGGAGTAGTACGGCTCGGGGATGACCCACAGGTCGTGCGGCGGGCTCCACGAGGCGGTGATCATGAAGCTGCCCTTGGCGTGGCGATCCAGCAGGCCCAGCACCTGGTCGGTGATCTGCGTCTCGGGCAGGAGCTTGGGGGGGATGACGCTGCGCCCGATCGTCGCGATGTAGCCCAGCCGGCTGTTCGGCAGGTCGTTGAACCGCCGCCAGCCCTTGCGGACGACGGGGATCTTCTCGACGGGCCGCCCGAGGTAGCGCCCGGGGTCCTTGTCGTCGGCGAACTTCGAGGCCGGCAGGTGCTTGGCGAGGAAGTCGCGGTAGCCGCGCGGCGTCTTCGAGGCGTAGGCCCACGACTCGTAGCAGCCGAACTTCCCCTTGTCGCCCAGGTGCCACTTGCCGCGGTGGCGCGTGGCGTAGCCGCGGGCGTGGAGGAGGTTCTCGGTGTTGGGGAAGGCCTTGGGGTCCAGCGGGTGCTGGCGGCTGCGCCGGGGGCTGACGTTCGTCAGGATCCCGTGCGTGTGCGGGTAGAGCCCGGTGACGATCGACGCCCGGGACGGCGAGCAGTACGGCGTGACGCACGTGGCGTGGGTGAACAGGGCGCCCTCGCGGGCGATGCGGTCCATGTGGGGCGTGGTGACGTAGGGGTTGCCCGTGATCGACAGGGAGCGGTAGTGCTGCTCGTCGGTCATGAGGAACAGGACGTTGAGGCGGCCGTCGCGCTTGGGCGCCGCGGCGCAGTGTACGGCGGCGGGGGCGGCGGCGGCCGCGGCCGCGGCCCGAAGGAACCGGCGTCGGGTCATCTGTTGGGGCATGTCTCACCTCTCTTGGCGGACGGCGGACCAGGTCGCGTCCCACGGACAGGCTATCCGCGCAGGGGGGAGAAGGGAAGGGCTCCCACGCCCTGCTGGACGGCGGCCGCCGGGACGGTCGCGCCCGGGCCGAGCGGTTCCGGCGAATCGGCTACTTTTGCGGCGGGGCCGGGGGGGGTCGGCTCCCAGTCGTCGGTGCGGAACGGCGAGGCCGGCAGGCCCGCCTTGTTGTACAGGTTGCAGACGGGGTTGGCGGCCCAGGCGTAGCGCACGGCGGCGGGGGCCTTCACCTCGGCGCTCGAGACCACCACCGTTTCGCCCTGGATCTTCGCGTCGGCCCAGACGAACTTCTTATCGGCCCCGGCGATGGCGAAGCCCTTGAGCTGGTCGCCCTTGGCGAGAAGCCCGCCGCCGACGTGGTCGAAGGTCACGACGACCTTGTCGCCGTCCTTCCGCATCGACTTGTAGAGCGGCCCGCAGCGGACGACGTCCTTCTTGTAGGTCGCCGCCAGCGCCCACAGGGCCAGCCGCTTGCCGACGTCCTGCTTGTTCTTCGGGTGGATGTTCTTGGCCTCGCCGATGTCGATGGTCACGGCCATGCCCGTGTTGGGCACGCGGAGGGTCTTGAGCATCTCCTCCTGGACGATGACCCAACCGCTGGTCTCGACGGGCGCCTGCTGCGGCGTGCGGAAGTTCGGCAACTGCACCCAGAGGAACGGGAAGTCGCCCTGGCGCCAGAGCCCGCGCCAGTTGCGGATCATCATGGCCAGTTGCAAGCCGTACAGGCTTGCGTTGTAGCGCCCGGCGTTGCTCTCGCCCTGGTACCAGAGGGCCCCGCGAATCGCGTAGGGCGCCAGCGGGGCGATCATGCCGTTGTAGAGGTTGGCGGGGCGGTGTGCGCTCATCCGGGGATTGCCCGGCCGGCGCGGGCGGCGCGGGGCGCGCTTGCCGGCGGCCTTGGCCTTCTTCGCCCGCTCCTGCCAGGCGGCCAGCCGCTTCTCGTAGGCGGCCTTGGCCGCATCGGAATCGTAGGCGTCGATCTGCTTCTTCCAGCCGTCCAGCAGGGGCTTGAGCTTCGCCTCGGCCTGCTGGGGCGCCAGGGCGGCCCAGGCCTGCACCGGCGTGCCGCCCCAGGAGGAGTTGATCAGGCCGACGGGCACGTTCAGCTCCTTGTGCAGCGTGCGCCCGAAGAAGTAGGCCGTGGCGGAGAAGCCGCCGACCGTCTGCGGGCTGCACACCGCCCACGTGCCTTTGCAGTCGGCCTGGGGCGTCTCGGCGGGCGTGCGGGAGACGGTCATCATGCGGATTCTCGGCAGCTCGGCGTCGGCCTGCTCCTGCGCGAAGTTCAGGCATCCGCGGACGGTCATGGCCATGTTCGACTGGCCGGAGCCCAGCCACACCTCCCCGACCAGCACGTCGCTGATCTGGACGGCGTTGCCGCCCCGGACCTTCATCGCGTGCGGCCCGCCGGCCGGCAGGGCGTCCAGCTTGACGGACCACCTGCCGTCCTGCCCGGCGACGGCGGCCTTCGACTGCCCGCCGAGCGCGACGGTCACCTTCTCGCCGGGCTCGGCCCAGCCCCAGACGGGCACGGGCACGTCGCGCTGCAAGACCATGTGGTCGCCGAACACGCCGGGCAGCTTCACGTCCGCCCGGGCGAGCGACCCCACCGACAGAACCAGCACCAGGGCGACCACACTTCTCCGAGACAGCTTGCCACTCATCTCTCGCGTCTCCTCGGGACTCAGTAACATCGCGGCTGCGTGCGGCGTGGGCATCCACAAGCCGTGCCCGCACTCTCCTCGGATCCCCCGCCCGCGGGTTCCGGCCCGGGGGTCGTCAGAGTCCGGGCATGATACCGCACCTTGTCGAGGCGGAGGAAGCCCCAATTCCCCCGGGCGGGAGCGGGTCGGCCCGAGCCCGGTGCCCGCGGGACGGCGGGCGTTCATGCCCTCTTCCGGATGAGGAAATGGAGAAAAGAGGCGGTTTTGCAGAGAAAGGGCTTTGCGATGCCCGAAGTAGTGATAGAATCCAAAAGAACTGGATCGCAGTTGCGGTCGGTCCTGCGGCGAAGCCGGCGCGTTGTCCGGTCGTTTCGGTCGGCGAACGGGACGGCGCCGGGACAGGACGGGCCGAGGCGGCGTAGAGAAAGCCTGCTTATCGAAGAAAGTTGAACATGCGGCCGGGCTGGACGGTCCGCTTCCGGCGGGAAACGGGGTGATCAGGCCGCTCGTAACTTTCGAGAATCCAACCCGCCATGGTTCCCACCCCACTTTCATTCCGCGAAGGATGTGCATCTCATGTGTGCCGAGCGATCGGCGCTGCTCAACGCGAAGCTGCCAGACGACTTGGCTGCGCTGGCGGTGCGTGAGGGACTCCACCCGGACCAGGCATGGCTCACGGCCCGAACCGACCTGAACCTGCAGGGCGACTACGATCGCGTCTACCTGCTGGTCGAGGGGGATCGTCTCGTGACGCTGGGCTCGCCTCGCGGCGGGCAGGGCGGCCTTCGCCTGCTGCTGCGCCGCGAGGACATCCGGGAGGTCCGCACGCGCCAGGGCGTCGGCGGGGGCTTCCTCGAGGCCCTCTGCGACGGCATCTTCGTCGAGGTGCTGGCCTACTCCAACGCCCGGGCGGACACGTTCCGGAAGGTCGCCGCGAAGCTCAAGCTCTGGTGCGCCGGCGAGGAGCCCCGGACCGGCCCGGAGGACGACCTCGATCCCCGCCGCTGCCCGCAGTGCGGCGGGCCGCTGGAGTTCAAGGGCGACATCTGCCGCCGCTGCATGAAGCGCGGCGCTCTGCTGGTCCGCGTGCTGCGCCTGATGCGCCCCTATGCCGGCAAGGCGGCCGTCATGGTCGTCTTCGTCCTGGGGCTCATCGGCCTGCGCCTCATCCCGCAGCAGTTCGTCCGCCTCCTGATCGACCGCGTCCTCGCGCCCGGCCAGGCGGGCAACCCGGTTCTCCAGCCGGGCGTCGCCGTCCAGTGGCTCCTCGGGCTCGTCGCGGCGCTGCTGGGTATCCACGTGCTGATGTCCGCCGCGCGGATCGTGCTGGGGCGCCTGTCGAGCTTCGTCGGCACGCAGATCACCTACGACATGCGCTCCCGCGTCCTGGCGCACCTGACGAAGCTCTCCGTCGCCTACTACGACCGCTACAGCGTCGGGCGGCTCATGAGCCGCGTCGTCAGCGACACCGAGCAGATGAAGGGCTTCGTCCAGCAGCTCACCAGCGGCTTCCTGACGCAGTTCGTCACCCTCGCCGCCGTCGCGCTGGTGCTGTTCAGCCTGGAGTGGCGGCTGGCGCTGATCACCCTGCTGCCCGCCCCGCTGGTCGTCCTGGCGGCGGCCTTCTTCTGGCGACGCATCTACCCCCGCTACTACCGCGTCTGGGACGCCAACAGCAAGCTCCACGGCGTGCTGAACACGATTCTCTCCGGCATCCGCGTGGTGAAGGCCTTCGGGCAGGAAGGGCGGGAGCGGAACCGGTTCGGGCGCTCCGCCGGGCACGTCCGCGACAGCTTCCGCCAGGTGGAGTACTCGGTGGCCACGTTCAATCCCGCCATCGGCGTGCTCTTCCAGCTCGGCGGCATCCTGGTGTGGTTCGTCGGCGGGCGCTGGGTCCTGGAGGACCACCTGACCCTGGGCAAGCTGCTGGCCTTCCTGGGCTACCTGAACATGTTCTACCAGCCCCTCCGCCAGCTCACGCAGCTCACGAACTGGCTGACGCGCTTCTTGACGGCGACCCAGCGGACGTTCGAGATCCTGGACACGCAGCCGGAGATCGTCGAGGCCGCCGAGCCCGCGCCCCTGCCCCGGCGCGACGGCGGCGTCCGCTTCGAGCACGTCACGTTCGGCTACGATCGCCACGAGCCGGTCATCAAGGACGTCGGCTTCGAGATCCGCCCGGGCGAGCACATCGGCATCGTCGGCAAGAGCGGCTCGGGCAAGACGACGCTGATCAACCTGCTGGCCCGCTTCTACGACGTGGACGAGGGGCGCGTCGTCCTCAACGGCACGGACGTCCGCGACCTGAAGGTCGAGGACCTCCGCCGCCACGTCGGCGTGGTGCTCCAGGAGCCGTTCCTCTTCCGCGGGACGATTCACAGCAACATCACGTACGGGCGCGGCGACGTGTCGCCCGAGCAGATCCTCCAGGCCGCCAAGGCCGCCAACGCCCACGACTTCATCATCCGCCACCCGCTCGGCTACGACACGTACATCGGCGAGCGCGGGGCGGGGCTTTCCGGCGGCGAGAAGCAGCGAATCTCCATCGCGCGGGCGCTGCTCTACGACCCGCGAATCCTCATCCTCGACGAGGCCACCAGCAGCGTCGACACCGAGAGCGAGCAGCTCATCCAGCGGGCCCTGGCCGAGGTGACCCGGGGCCGGACCACCGTGGCCATCGCCCACCGCCTGAGCACGCTCCGCGACTGCGACCGCATCCTCGTCGTGGACGACGGCAGGATCATCGAGCGAGGCACGCACGAGGAGCTGCTGGCCCTGCGGGGGCTGTACTACCGGCTCGTGAAGATCCAGACGGAGCTGTCCCGCGAGCCGGCGGTGGACACCCTCGCGTTCGACGCCACGCCCTAGGAGCCCGAAGCACCATGGCCACACAAACCCAGCACGCCCCATGGAGCCGACCCACGCAGACGCCCGCGCCGCCGGCGGACCGGAATGAACCGGCGCCCGACCAGCCGCCGCCCGACGCCACGCACCTGCGCTACCTCACGCCCGACGTGTGCACGATCCACCTCGGCGGCCACGACGCCCTCCACGTCACCGTCCGGGACGAGCGGATCTACGGCGGCGTGTTCGCCGCCTACGCCTTCCCCGTCGCCCACGCCGAGGAGTTCATCTCCCTGCTCTACAGCGGCGGCGACGGCGACGAGCGCGAGATCGGCGTCATCCGCAACCTCGCACAGTTCCCCCCCGACCAGGCCGACCTCGTCCGCCAGGCCCTCGCGCGGCGCTACTTCATCCACCGCATCCGGCGGATCCACAAGATCGGCTGGAAGCACGGGCTCGTGCACCTCGACGTCGAGACCGACAAGGGCGCCGTCGAGATCCTCATGCGGTGGCGGCACAACAAGGCCGTGGACTACGGCCGGCGCGGCAAGGTGCTCATCGACCTCTACAACAACCGCTACCTCATCCCCGACCTCCGGCGCCTCACGCCAAGGGAGTACCGCGAGTTCCGGCGGGTCATCTACTGGTAGCCCGTCCGTCCCGGCGGCCGCGACCGGGCCCTCGGGAGGAACCGCTACCGCCGGCTACTCGTACGCGGCCTTGGCACGGGACCAGTTCTTGAGCGTCTCGTTTACCTCGTACCGCCGGATGTACTGCCAGCCCTGGCGGTGCGCGAAGCACAGTCCCCACCGGAGACCCTCGAGGGGGCCCTTGTCGTGGTCGGGCGTGCGGAAGGGTCCGGCGGCATGGGGCGGGTCCCGGATCACCGCCTCGATCTCGAAGTTGATGCCGTCGGCGGCGTACTGGATGGTGTTCTTCTCCGGGCCGTCCGTCGTGAGAAGCGCCGCGATCCCTCCCTTGTAATGCCACACGCACACCTCGTGCCCGCTGTTGGTCACCGGGTTGTACTCGGACTTGACGTAGGGGCCTTCCGGCTTGTCCGCGACGGCCAGGCCCCATTTCGTCTCCCGGCCGCCGAAGTACATCTCCTCGCCCATCCGTTCGCCCTTGTAGTACAGGAAGAACTTGCCCCGGTAGTGCATTAGGCAGGGGTCGTGGACCTTGTGGCTGTCGAAGTCGCCCTTCTTCGTGACCAGGAAGCGGTTGTCCTCCTCGCCGAGCCATTCGCCCGTATCGGAGGCTCGCAGGATGGGTGCGGGCAGCTTCCGCCAGGGCCCGCGGGCCGAATCGGCGACGGCCAGGCCGACCGTGTTCTTCACCCGCCGCACGTACGGCGCCTTGACGCACTGGTAGACGAGGTAGTACTTCCCCTCGTGCGCGAGGATCTCCGGCGTGAAGACGCTTCGGTCGTCGTGGGCGCCCGCGGCGCCGCGGCCGACGGCGCGACCTTCCTCCTTCCACTTCCACCCGTCCTTCGAGGTGGCGTACCACACTTCCGACAGGTCCCAGGGGAACACCTTCCGGCTCGGGTTCCCCGTGCCGAACCCCGCCGACGCGCCCGGCGACTTGGTATACCAGACGTAGTGGAGCTCGCCGACCCGGATCACCGCGCTCGGATCGCGCCGGTTGACGCCCGCCTCGTAGGCGAGGTCGCCCGAGACGTCCGCCTGCCGGAACTGGCAGAACCACTCCGGTCCCTTCCGGTGGTGAAGGGCGCGTTTCGACGCGGCACTAAGCTTCCTCTTCCTCGCCATCGGCCTGGCCTTTCTCTCCGTGTCGCCGGGGCCCGCCCCGGAAGACCGCCGCGCGAGCCGGCGGGCGCCAACGGGTTCCCCGGCCGCGCTGCGGGGAAGCTGCTGCTCCCCGCCGGTCGTCGCGATCGCCGCCAGGATCAGGACACGGCCTGCGTGCTTCATGGGTCGGCTCCCGTTCGTCGGCCCGCCGCCGCTTCGACGTCGGCCGGGCACGCCATGATAGCAGCCCGCGACGGGGCCGCCAACGGCGCCGCCGCCCGTGGGCGCCCGGACCCACAGCGCCTCTGGCGGCCGGGTCGAGACGTGCCGGGGTCGGGAATCGCGCCGATTTCGCCGGAAGACACTGTAGAATCCCCGGGAAGGCTACCGTGGTCGTAGGCGCGATGGTATCCGGGAGACCCCGGGCAGGAGCTGTGGACGTGCAGGCGAAGGCGATGCGACGGATTGCGGGCGTGGCGACGGCGTGTTGTGGCGTGCTGCTGCTCGGGGCGTCGGCCGTCGGGCGGGGGCCGGAAGGCAAGCGGGGCACTGCCCGTCGGCCCGGCGCCAGGTCGCGACCGGGTTCGACGGCGCCGACGTCGCAGCCGGCGTTCACGCCGACCAGCGGGTACGAGCGGAGGGAGATCGAGGGGTGGAAGAGCATCTACGTGCACAAGGACCTGCTCGGCGAGCACAAGACGCTGGGGGATGAGGTGCTCCGCGTGCTGGGCGGGAAGCTGTATGACGTGTCCCGCGCCGTGCCCGCGGCGGCGCTGGCGGAGCTGCGGAAGGTGTCGATCTGGATGGAGCACGCCAACCCCAAGGGCGGCGTGGGGTGCTACCATCCGTCCAGGCGATGGCTCGAGACGCACGGCTACAACCCCGCCAAGGCCCGCAGCATCGAGTTCGGGAACGCCAAGGTCTTCCTGCGCTACGTCCGCACGCAGCCCTGGATGGTCTTCCACGAGCTGGCCCACGCCTACCAGCACCGCGTGCTGCCGGGCGGGTACGGCAACAAGGAGATCCGGGCAGCATACGAGCGCGCGAAGGCGTCGAAGAAATATGATTCCGTGCTCTACTACAGCGGCCGGAGAAGCCGCGCCTACGGGATGAACAATCCCATGGAGTACTTCGCCGAGCTCAGCGAGGCCTTCTTCGGCACGAACGACATGTACCCGTTTGTCCGGGCGGAGGTGAAGGTGCACGACCCGAACGGCTACGCCCTGCTGCGCAAGCTCTGGGAGGTCGACCGGAGGTGATCCGCGCCTCCGTCGCGGCGACCGCGCCGGATCCGGGTCGTCCGCCTTTCGCCGACGCCCCCTGGTCGAGGCTTGCCCGATGAACCGAATGAGTCGCCGGCGCTTTCTTCGCAACGTCTCGTGCGGCGCGGCGGGCGTGGTCGTGGGGCCGGCGCTTTGCGCGGCCCGGGCATCCGCCGGGAAGACAAGCCGCCCGAACATCATCTTCCTGCTGACCGACGATCAGCGGGCGCGGACGTTCAGCGCGGCCGGGCACCCGGTCATCCGCACGCCGCACCTGGATCGCCTGGCCGCCGAGGGCGTGCGGTTCCCCAACGCGTTCGTCACCGACCCCACCTGCAAGCCCAGCCGCGTGACGTTTCTGACCGGCCTGTACGAGCGCGTGCACGGCGTGGGATTCTCGACGCGGCACAAGCTCACCGAGCGGCAGTGGAGCCGGACGTACCCCGCCCGGATGCGAAAGGCCGGGTACCACACGGGTTTCCTCGGCAAGTTCGGAGTCGAGTCGTACACGTTTCGCGGCCGGGCGGCGGCGAAGTTCGACTTCTGGCGCGGGCACGACGGATGGGCGCGGTTCTGGCCCAAGAAGCTCCGGCACTGCGCCGCCTACGCCGACTCCGAGGAAGAGATCATCACGCCGATCATGGGCGAGAGCATCGAGCGCTTCCTGGACTCCTGCCCGGCCGGCAAGCCGTTCTGCCTGTCGGTGAGCTTCTCGGCCCCGCACGGATCGATCTCCGGTAGCATGGTTCCCGGCGAGACCGGCGAGAGCCGCATGACCACGCCGGCTCACACCACGGCCCGACTCAGGGACCATCCCATCTACGGCAAGCTGTACCGCCGCCGGGAAGTGGAGATCCCCGGCGAGACGGCGACCGACACCGAGCCGTACATCCCCCGGCGCGTCCTGCCGCAGGCCAAGCGGCGCAAGTGCTACTCCTACGACTACGCCCGCCCCACGGCCCGCGAGCACCACTACCGCTACTACCAGCTCATCACCGGCATCGACGCCGTGGTCGGGCGGCTGCGCCAGAGCCTCGCCCGCCGCGGCCTGGCCGAGCGGACGGTGATCGTCTTCAGCAGCGACCACGGGCTGCTCATGGGCGAGTACGGCATGGGCGGCAAGAGCCTGCTGTACGACCTGGCCACGCGAA
>CAZXOC010000177.1:0-15606 GCA_964642165.1 uncultured Planctomycetaceae bacterium
GACGGAGAGGCAAGGGCGACGGGGGCGTGCGATCGCGGGGCGCCACGTTCTGGACACCCAGTCGCCCTTCCGCCGGGGCAAGCCCGACGGAGAGGCAAGGCGACGGGGGCGTGCGATCGTGGGGCGCCACGTTCTGGACGCTCAGTCGCCCTTCCGCCGGGGCAAGCCCGACGGAGAGGCCCGCCGGGCGCCGCACCGTCGGTTCTGGCGGCACGCTGGTCGCGTGCGCCCTGTGGGCGCGGAGGACTTCGCAGCCCGGGCAGCCGTGCGTTGTCGCCGCTTGTGCGACGATCGTGCCATCGCCAACGGATTGCGGGCGAAGCCCGCGCGGGGTCCTTCGTGGTTCCTCATGGGCGAAGCCCGCGACGTGACAGAAACGTCACGCCGCCACCGTACACCGACCACACCCCGCGGACCTTTCGGGCTTGTGGCGTTGCTCGGCCCGGGGGTACCATGCAAGAGAGGACCTGCGGGCCTGGAAGGGGACAGTCATGAAGCGGTTGGGCGGCGGCGTTCCGTTGGCAATGGCGGGGCTGGTCCTGTTGGCGGCACTCCCGGCGGCCGGGGGGCAAGGCTCGGGGGCCGAAGCGCCCCCGCCCAAGGGCGAGACGCCCGAGGCCAAGGTGATCTTGCCGCTGGCGCGTGTTGCGAAGCTGCCGCTGCGGACGTACACGTTCCGCCAGGTACGGGAGCGGTTTCCGGCGTTCGAGCACGCGCCGTTCGAGACGGCGGGCTTCAGCCACCTGACGCTGCCGTTCCACTACGAGGACCGCGCCGCCGGCGGCGACGCCAACGAGGCCTATGCCTTCGCCTTCCTGCTGTCGTTCTCGCTGGACTGGGCGCCGGGCTGCTATTGCACCCGCCACGCGTACCTCGTCTTCCAGCGCGACCGGGGCGTCACGCGCAAGCTGGCCGCCGAATACGACCGGGGGCTGATCGCGTCGGCCGTCAAGAGGTGGCGCGCCACGCACGCCGTCGGCGGGACGCTCGTCCACCACAAGGACGGCTACTCGGGGACGTTGAGCGTCTACGACCGCACCGGGGCGGTGGCGGCGCAGTTCGAGTACGACAAGCCGCGCGGGTACTTCGACCTGCTGGGGGACGCGGCCGTCGACGCGATGAAGTCCCTCGGGCATGAGCCCTCGCCCGCGCTCGCCGGCCACCTGCGCCTCCGCCAGTGCAAGCACCACCGGTCGCTGATCGACCTCGGGCGCGCCGCGGGGCTCAAGGAGAAGCCGTCGGGGCTGTTCGCCCTGTACGGGCGGATCCTGAAGCGGGATCCCGGTTTCGCGGCGGTGCGCTACTGGCTGGCCAACCAGCGGGGCTGGGTCGACAGGAACGACAAGGCGAGGGCCCTGGCCAACGGGAAGGCCCTGGAGAGCCACCTCGTTCAGGAGGCCCTGGAGGACTTCTCTCCGGCGAAGTGCCCGGACATCCTGCTGGCGGCGCAGTACCCGCTGTGGCTCAAGCAGGCCGAGACGCTTGTCGGCCCCGACGCCCCGTGGTTGGTGACCAAGCGGCTCGAGGCCGCGCGCCAGCGGGGAAAGATCGCCCCCGCGCTGCTGGCGCGGGCATCCCGCGTTGCGGCGAAGTACCCCAACGACTACCCGCTGCTGTGCAGCCTGTTCGAGGCATACTCGCACGGGGGCGGGCTGCCGGCCGACCTCGACACGAGCAGCGGGATCGCCCTGGTGGCCCTGGGCAATCGCTACCTGCCCGCCCCCGGCCACAAGGCCGCGGCGGCCCACCACATCGCCCTCGCGGGGCGGCACCTTGGGTTCAACGATCTGTGCGTGCAGATGCTGGAGCCGCTGACGAAGGTCCGGCTGGAGCGCGAGGGGCAGCGGGCCGTGCGCTGGGCCGCCCGGACGCTCGGCGAGGCCCTGTTCGACATGGGGCACTTCGACCAGTCCTGGCGGTGGTATCGCACGTCGTTCAAGGGCTGCGTGGCCGGCTCGTCGGACGCGATGCGCGCGCTGGTCGGCGGGGGCGTCGCCGCGGCGCACGCCGGGCGGCTCGACGTGGTCCGCCAGATTCTGCGCGACCGCCGCGACCTGTTGGCCAGGGAAGGCGCCGTCGGGCTGCTGGAGGGCTACCTCGACCTGCTCGCGGGCAAGCGGATCAGCCACAAGGCCGTCTGGAGCCGGAGCGAGCCGCGCCCGAGCTGGCTCGAGCGGCAGCTCACGATCGTCACCATCCAGTCCGACCTGCTTCACCGCAAGGACGCCCACTGGCAGTGGGCGGAGTGGGGCGTGAAGCGCGACGTCCACAACCGCACGTTTCAGATCCTCACGCACGAGATGTTCCATCGCCACCCGCAGCGCTCGACGGACTGCTTCTACGAGGCGATCGAGTGGCTCGAGGGCGACGACCCGTGGGCGCGCCAGGCCGTCGCGGCGTGGCGCAGACGCGTGGCCGAACCCAGCGTCGTGGAGCCGGCGGAGCTTCTCGCGGCCGTGGCGCACTACCCGCCCGTTCGCTTTCCGGTGGGCGAGAAGTCCAGGCGCTCGGCCGCGGGGAACGTGCACGCCAGGTTCCGCGTCTGTGCCTTCGCCTGCGGCGTACGGCGGCTCGCCGACGCGCGCAGGTTCGACGAGGCCGAGGAGCTGGCGATGCGGTATCGGCACCTCGCAGCCGACATGGACAGCTACCCGGTGCGCGCCCACGCCAACCACCTGGTTCACCTCGTCGCCAAGGCGCGCGAGGCGGCGAAGGGGGCGATCGGGCCGGACGATCTTTGAGCGGCCGCGATGCCGCCGGCGGGCCGCGCGGCGTCATTCGCCCGACGGGGGCGCGACCTGGAGCGTCGCGGAATCGACCCGCAGGACGTACATCCGCCGGCCGGAGCTCATGGCCCAGACGAGCGCGCGCTTCGGGTCGTACATCAGGCCGATGCTCACGCCGCCGAGGCCTTTGTGCGAGGGGGCGATGTTGAGCGTGACCCAGCGGTTGGCGGCCGGGTCGTAGGCGATCTGGCGATCTCCCGCGAAGGAGTTGTGCAGCACGAGGTCCTGCCTCGGCAGGTAGACGCTCTCGCGCGGTCGGACCTTCACGCCGATGGTCTTGGTGTCGACGGGGTCCATGGCCGCGACGTTGCCGGTCTTCATGTCGTAGCGCCAGACCTGGCCGTTGGGCTTCTGGTAGCCGTCGGCGGCGAGCAGCCAGAGCACGTCGCGCTTCGCGTCGTAGGTGACGGCGTTCTCGTCGCCGTGGACGACGCGGGGGAGCTTGCCCCGGACGCGCAGCGGGCGCCACCGGCGGGCGGGCACGTCGAGCAGCCCGAGGTAGCCGCGCTCCCAGCAGACCACGCCGCGCGGCGTGCCGACCGTCTTGGTGTAGTAGGGGTGCTGGCGGAAGGGCTGGTCGATCCGCGGGGCGAACTCGCGCCGGTCCGGGTCGTAGACGCACGTGCCGCCCAACGACGTGCAGACGAGCCTCCTCGACAGCGGGTCGTAGGCGTAGTTGAGGTACGTGTGGTTCATGCAGTCGGGCCGCCCCTGGAAACCGATGCCCTTGCCGAAGTACTCCGCCACGTAGGGGACGCTCCACCGCCCGACGGCGACGTGGTAGGTGCTGACGAGGCTCGACGGGTCGGCCATGTGCCCGCCCGTCCAGTGGTAGAACTGGTCGCGGTGGGGGTCGAAGGCGGCCGTGCCCCAGTCGCGCCGCGGCGCGGGGCGGGGGGCCAGCGGCACGGGCGTCCACGTGTTGGGCCGGAGCTTCGCCAGCCAGGCCGACGTGGCCTTCGCGTCGCCGGGGGCGGCCTGGTCGTACCAGCACGGGTCGTACGGCGGCACGACGGTGAGATAGGTCCGCCCGCCGGGCGAGGGGGCGAGCTTCCGCGCCGGCGCGGCCGGGGCCGCGGGGCCCACGCGAAGCAGCCAGGTCGTGCCGTCCCACTGGCCGGCGTAGCGCCCGGCGCTGGACAGGCCGAGGATCACGTCGCCCGCGCCCGCGGCGCGCTGGCAGACCAGCACCGGCGCCGAGGCGTTCGGGTCGCCTTCGGCCGCCAGCGACCACCGGTCCGCGGGCGCGTCCAGCACCCAGACGTCCCGCAGCCGGCGCGGCGGACGGCGGAAGTAGATGAACTTGGGGATGTAGCCCTCGCCGCCGACGAGGGCGACGCGCCGGCTGCCCGGCAGGTAGACCAGCGCCCCGGCGGCCCGCCGCGGGGCGGGGCAGCGTGTCGGGAAGACGCGCCGCCAGTGCCGGCGGCGGCAGTCGTAGATCCACGTGTCGCCGAGCAGGTAGTCGCCGTGGTCGCCGCCGAAGAGGACCACGCACCGGCGTGCGGGGTCGTAGACGGCCCCGGCGTGCATCCGCTCGCCGGGCAGGGCGCGGAGGAGGTCGGCGGCCTCGTCCAGGCGCCAGCCCGCGTCGAAGAGCTGCTTCAGGGCGGCGGGGTCGAGCCGCCCGGCGTCGAGCCGCTCGGCGGCGGCGCGCAGGTGCCCGAGCGCTTCGGCCAGCAGCGGACGGGCGTGGGCCACGGCGCGGGCCTCCCAGCCGTCGGCCTCGGCGGCGCCCGCGGCGCCGGCGGCGGCCTCGGCCAGCTCCAGCGCCCGGCGCGCGAGCCGCAAGGGCTTGCCCGTCGCGGCGGCTCGGCGGTCCGCGGGCGCGAGGGCGGCATAGAGGACGTTCCTCGCCGCGGCCGAGGCGTCCCGCGCCGCCGCCTTCGCCGCCAGGCAGCGGGCGCGCAGCGCGTCGAGCGTCGGCGAGGGCTGCCCCAGCCGCCGCCACGCCTTGTCCTTCAGCGAGAGGGCCCAGTGCCCGACGAAGCCGTCGGCGGCGTTGCCCGTCCGCCCGCCGATCAGCAGCAGCTCCTCGTTCACGCCGTCCAGGACGACGGCCGCGCCCTCCAGGAAGACCATCGTCGGGCCGTACTCGCCGGGCAGGACGCCGTCGGCGTCGGCGGGCGGCTTGGCCGACGAGACCCGTTGCCACCGGCGACGGCCCACGTCGTAGCAGGCGACGATCAGTTCCCCGGGCCTTCGGCGGTCGTTGGCCTGGAACAGGTAGACGTGCTCGCCGCCCGGGTCGCAGGCGGACCGGCTGCCCGGGTCGAACCGGTCGTTCAGCCGCCGTTGCCCCTCGCCGGCGGGCACGAGCAGCGCATCGGTCGTGGGCCTGGCGCCGTCGGGCTTCCCGCCGGTCGGACGGGCCTCCCGCCACTCGCGCCGGGCCGGGTCGAACGTCTGGATCTCGAACGGGCGGGCGATGCCGAGCTTGCGGTTCTCCCCGGCGCCGCCGAGGACGAGGAACCTGCCCTGCCGGGCCCGCCACACCACCGCCGACCCGCGCCGCACGCCCGCGCCCTTCTCGTTCACCTTGACCCACGTGTTGGCCGGCAGGTCGCGGGACGAGCGGCCCGGCGCCGCGGCGAGGACCTCGCCGCCGAGGGCGACGGCCAGGACCAGGATCCGCAACGGCTCTTGCCCGGTTCTCATGGATGTACCCGCCTTTGCAGACAGGCGGCCTCGCGTCCGCAAGGAAGGGCCGCCGCCGGCGATTATCCCCCGTCCCCATTCCGTTGGGAAGGCCCGGCGGTGCGGCCTGGAACGGCGCCGGCAGGTGGGGTAAAAGGGACCCGCCGTCCGATGAATAAACCCGGCAACGGGCAGGTCTATCCGATGTGCACAGACCCCAGTCGGAGCGCCAGGTCCATGGACGAGTCGGAAGTGGCCTTGATCCGCCAGTGCCAGGCGGGCGACAAGGATGCCTTCGGCCGGTTGGTCAAGGACTACGCCGGCCGGGCCATCGGCGCCGCCTACGTCCTGCTGGGCAACCGGGAGGACGCCCGGGACGCCTCCCAGGACGCCTTCGTCCGCGCCTGGCGGAACATCAAGCGGTTCGACGGGAGGTCGAGGTTTTACACGTGGTATTCGGCCGTGCTGCGAAATGTCTGCCTCAGCCGCCTTCGCCGGCGCCGGCACCGGACGGTGGAGATCGTCGCGGACCCCGCCGGGCCGATCGAGGCCACCGATCCCAGCCTGCTGGCCGAACGAAACGAGCGGACCGAGCGCCTCTGGCAGGCCATCCTGAAGCTGCCGCTCAAGCACCGCGAGATCATCGTGATGAACCACTTCCAGCACCTGGCCTACAAGGACATCGCCGCGGCGCTGGAGATTCCCATCGGGACGGTCATGAGCCGCCTTCACAACGCGCGGAAGGCCCTCCGCGAGCTGCTGGCCAAGGACTTCGCCAACGACTTCGCCACGAACGCGGCAGGGAACTGACATGAGCTGCGACGAGTTTCGATCCATGATTTCGGCCTACGTGGACGGGGAGCTGACGCCGGATCAGCGGGAGCGCCTGGAGAGCCACCTGTCGGCCTGCGACGCCTGCAAGCGGGAGCTGGCCGAGGTGCGGGCGCTCAAGAAGGAGCTGGACATGATCAAGTTCACCGAACCCACCGACGAGCAACTGGAGCGGTACTGGTCCGGCGTCTACAATCGCCTCGAGCGCGGCGCGGGATGGGTGCTCTTCTCGATCGGGGCGATCGTCCTGCTGTGCTATGGCGGCTTCAAGCTGGTGGAGGAGGTGGTCCGGGACCCGGCCGTCGCCTGGTGGGTCAAGGGCGGCGTGCTGGCGCTGGTGTTCGGGTTGGCGATCCTGTTCGTCTCGCTGCTGCGCGAGCGGCTGGCGGTCCGCAAGGTCGACAGGTACTCCAGAGAGGTGAAACGATGATCGTGGTCACGACGGAGACGATCCCCGGCATGCGAATCGCCCGGACGTTCGGCATCGTGCGGGGCAACACCATTCGCGCCCGCCACATCGGCAGGGACATCAAGGCGGCGCTGCGCCACATCATCGGCGGCGAGATCACCGACTACACCAAGCTGATGGGCGAGTCGCGCGAGCAGGCCATCGACCGGATGGTCGCCCAGGCCGAACAGCTCGGCGCCAACGCCGTCGTCGCGATGCGCCTGACCACCAGCATGCTCATGGGCGGCGCGGCGGAGATCGTGGCGTACGGCACGGCCGTCATCGCCGCGCCGGAAGAAGCCTGACGCCGCGGCGGCCGCCGGCGAAGGGGAGACCGGCATGTTCATCCCGCTGCGGGCCCACGTGCCGATGGACCGGCGCCCGTGGGCGAACTACGCCATCCTGCTCGCCACCATCACGTGCAGCGTGGTGGGCTTCCTGGATCCGGCGATCATCCTCGGCCTGTCCGGCTACGAGGTCGTGCCCCGCCCGGAGCCGGCGGGCGAGGACGCGGCGGCGCTGGAGTACCTGTTCCCCCGCCCGCCCACGTTCCGGCAGACGCTGCCGGCGCCCGTCGCGGCCGTGACGTCCACGCTCGTCCACGCCGGCTGGGCGCACCTGGCCGCCAACATGCTCTTCCTTTGGGTCTTCGGCAACGCGGTCAACTACAAGCTCGGCCAGGGGAAGTACGTCCTGCTGTACGTCCTGGCGGCGCTGGTGTCGGGCCTGGCCCACCACGTGCTGCGGGGCGGTCCGGCCGTCGGCGCGTCGGGCGCGGTCTACGGCGTCGTCGGCGTGTTCCTGGTGTTCTTCCCCCGCAACGACGTGACGGCCGTCTGGTTCTACGCCATCTTCTGGCTGAGGACCTTCACCCTCTCCAGCGTGTGGGTCATCCTCTACTGGGTGGGCTGGGACGTGCTGTTCCTGGTCCTCGGCTCCAAGGGCCGCGTGGGCTACGAAGCGCACGTGGGCGGGTTCGCCACGGGCTTCGCCCTGGGCCTGCTGCTGGCGGCCGGGCGGTGGGTCAGGCCCCACGAGGACGAACAGACGCTGCTCCAGCTCCTGGGGATCCCGGCGCGCAGCCGCTGAGGCGGGCCGCCGCCGAGGGCGTGCCGAGGGCGCCTCATCGCCAGACGGCGTGGAACCTCCCGAGCGTCAGCGCCCGGCGCATGCGGGTGATGCCGTCGCGATCCACCGTCATCTGGTGGATCGTCCAGTTGGGGGTGATGATGGAGATCCGCCCCTTGCCGACGCCGCTGGCGTGCTCCAGCTCGAGCGGCTGACCGAACTTCGCCTGGTGGTGAGACCGCGGCGTGTGGTAGATCAGCCGGGTGTTGGAGATCACCACCCCGGCCATGCCGTCTTCCGTCCGCGTGCGGTCGCGGTCGGGCACGTAGGCGAGGAAGTGCTCATCCGACTTGGGGTGGTACCACTGCTGGATGCGCTGCTGGACGACCTCCGGCAGGCTGTTCCAGGGGTTCTCCGCCGTCCGCTCGACGCGCTCGCTCAGCTCGCGGAAGCCCTCGGCGCCCTCCCCGCCGGCGTTGATCATGAACTCCATCGCCCGGCGGGGGTAGCGGATGAACAGGCGGCACCAGCCCCGGCTGGCGTCGCGGCTGACGTGGATCTGCCCGGAGACGCAGCCGGCGCCGCTGCACATGTCGCAGAGCCAGTAGGGCATGGGCTGGTTGCCGGGGTAGGGCACGTTGGGCACCTCGTGGAGGCGGTCGAGGAGCTTCTGGCCGATGAAGCCTTCGAGCTCATTGTGGCCGTCCACCAGGGCTCCGGCGTCGTGCTCGGCCTCCATGGAGATGCTGTCGCGAAGCTGCGAGGTGAAGATCACCACGTGGGGGCGCAGGTGGGTCCGGGCGTCGCAGCTCATGCACTGCCGGGGGAACGCGCAGCGGAAGCGCGTCTCGAGGAGCCGGCTGGCCGGAAACTCGAACAGCACGCCGCGGCGATCGATCTTGACGGCCCGGATCTCCCCGTGCCCCATGGGCTTGGGGGCCGCCGTCGGGGCCGCCGCCGTGCCGGCGTCGCCCATGACGTCCGCGCCGTAGGGCATCTCGACGAGGCCCGAAGCCCCCCCCGGCGACTCCTGCGGGCCCTCCGGCTCCTCCTCGGTCAGCCACGACGCGATCAGGTCATCCGTGGCGGGGGCCGCCTGGCGGGCCGCGGGAAACTTGTGCTTGCACCTCGGGCAGCGGATGTACTGCTTGAGGTGCTCTTCGTCCAGCGCGAGCGTGACCCCGCAGGCAGGGCACTTCATGCGTATCTTGCCCATAGGCGAACCCCTTCTCTATGGGACCTCGTATCGAACGCCTCTCGGCCAAGACATGGCGTTGCCGAGTCGAGCGAAACGCGACCGATGACGCAGCCGAACGTGAATTCCTGCTTGTCAGAATACCGTTGCGCCTGCGGCACCGCAAGTGGCAGGAAGGGAACTTCGCGCGGACGACCGGCGCCGGCACATCCAGCCATGGGGTCCAACGCCCCGCCCGCGGCGCCCGTCCGCGGCAGGGCGCGAAAGAAGCTCGCCCGCCCCGGCCTGCGGGCCAGGCCATACAGCGAGCCCGGCGGCGCCGACCAACCCTCCAGTTGCGGGCGACGCCGTCGAGCTCTACGCACCTCTCCGCCGTGTCCAACCGCACATCGTCCGCCGCACTCCGTGGCGGTTTGCTTTCCGCCGCGCCCCGAGGTCGGGGCGCGGATTCCGCTCGAACGTGCAGCAGCTTCGCGGGTCCCAGCAGGCGGAGAAGTGTCGCAGGCTTCCAGCGTCCTGCATCGCGCCGTCTTCGATCTGTCGGCTCCTCACCGGCGCTTCCACCGGCATTATAGGGCCCGGGCGGGCGGGGGGAAAGCCCGGCTCGCCTGCCGGCATAAGTCCTCTTCGATAAGGCAATAACCTCTGCCCTCGCCCGGCGCCGGCGCCACGGGACTTCTGGGCGAAGAGACACCCCCGCGCCCGCGGCGCCGCCGGGGCCTTGATCGGGCCGTCCGGGCCGCTATCATGGGCCACTTCCTACCGGAGCAATCATGGCAACCTACAAGCTCAACATCGCGACGGTCCGCGGCTGCCCGCCGCCGGAGGACGTCGCGGCGGCCCTGGAGGCCTTCGGCCTGCCCGAGGACGACGAGTTCGGCGTGCTGGAGCACTCGGCCACCGCGCAGGGGGCCTTCGGCACCGTCGTCCGCAAGGTCCAGCAGTCCGTCCAGCGCCTGGACGCCGAGGCGAGGGCCGTCACCGCCGCCGCCATCGAGAAGGTCCAGGTCTACCCCTTCGGCATCTATCCGCGATCGGGCGTGCTCGAGGTCTACGCCGGCTCGGCGACGTCCATCGAGCAGATCGGCGCGTTCCTCTCCGGCGGCCTGGGCCTGGGGACCCTCGTGGAGGCCCTGGAGATCGACCTCGCCTCGGCGCTGGAGAAGCTCGCCGACCAGACCGAGCGGTTTCAGCTCCGCTCGGTCCGCGTGGCCGAGTACGCCCACAACTCCTACATGTCCGGCCCGTACGCCCCGAAGTTCCTGGACAGCGAGCACGGGCGGGAGTTCCTGGAGGAGTACGGCGAGTTCGTCACGGCCGCCGCGGCTCGCTTCAAGACGCCCAACGGGCGGGCGACCGTCCGCCTGAGCCCCAAGGCGTGCTTCGGCTACTCCTGCCCCGAGGACGACCGCCAGGTCGTCCGGTCGATCCTGCGCAAGCTGCTGTGACGGCGGGCCCGGGCGTCAGTCGTCGTCATCGTCGTCGTCGCGTTCCTTGCGGCGCTCCTCGGCCTCGAGGCGGCCGGCCTGGTTGTCGAGCCTGGCCGCGAACGTGGCGGGCGGGTACGTCCGCCGCGAAAAGATCCCCTGCTCGATCTCCCGCCAGCCGGAGACGACCTGGAGCCGGCGCTTGCCCCGCAGGTCGCGCACCTGGCGGGCCATCTCCCGCATGTCCTTGGGCTTGTCCTTGTAGTGGGGGATCAGGTAGGCCGTCAGCCCGTTGTCCACGTACGCCGTGGCGTCGGTGATCTTGTCGCCGATGCCCATCGCGACGTTCGGATAGGCCTTGCGGACCTCCGACAGCTTGGCCGTCTTGAACTCGCCGCTGTCGAAGACGTCCTTCAGCTCGCTCACCAGCAGCGGCCCCGGCGGATAGCCGTGCTCCCTCAGCCACCGCTTGCTCTTGTGCGTCAGCAGGTCCGGGCGGTGCGTCAGGTAGATGAGATGGTAGGCCCCGGCGATCCGCGTCGTGACGCGGACGGACTCGGCCATCGGCTTGGCGCCGGCCAGCAGCACCCGCCAGAAACTGCTGTCCACCAGCGTGTGGTCGAGGTCGATGACGACGAAGCGTGCGTTCTTCGGCCGCGCGGCGACCAGCATCGGCGCGGGGCTCACCTGGAGCAGCTCCGCGTGGGACTCATCCGGCACGGCGACGATCCGGGCCTCGAACTCGTAGTTGCCCTCCCTCGGCGCCGTCCACTGCATGGTGGCCAGACCGTTGGCGTCCGTCGTGACCTTCCCGCCCAGCCACTCGCCTTGCGAGATCGCCACCGTCACGCCGGGGATGGGGCGCAGGTCCCTCGCCGACAGGAGCTTGACGGCCAGGGCGATGGGCTTGCCCGGATAGGCCAGCGTGTCGTAGGCGTAGAAGACGGCGCCGTGCTCGGCCCCCAGCGTGATCGCCCCGGTGTACTGGATGGCGACGTCCTTCCAGGACCCGCCCGCGCCGGGGGCGGGAAGCTGGCTCGGGCCGGACTCGCCCCCCGTCTTGCCGCTGCCCTCGCCGCCGCCCAGGTCGCCCAGGTTGACGTCCATCTTGAAGCAGCCGCACAGCGGCACCAGGACGGCGGCCACGACCATCCCGCGGGTCCATCGCATCGGGTGTTCTCCCATCAGGACCGGGTTCTCCGATGTATTGTACGCCCAACGCCCATACCTTTTCACCGCCGACTTGCGCAGCGCGGGCCTCGGCGCGGCGGCTCACCGGCCCGTGCCGGGAGGCCACTCGCCGATGCGCCGGTCGTGGTACCACTTCATCATGGCATCGGTCAGGCGTGGGGACAGGGCCGCCAGGAGCGTCAGGAGCTTGCCGCCCGTCGAGAAGATCAGCTCCGGCGTGGCCTTGCCCACCGTGGCGGCGATCTTGCGCCCCACGACCTCGGGGCCCGTTCGCCCCCGCAGGCGCGCGTAGCGGCGGTGGGGGTCCTTGCGGGCGCCCCGCATCACGTCGAAAAACGCCGTCTCCGTCAGCGCCGGGCAGACGCACGTCACGCGGACGCCGTAGGGCATCATCTCCACCCGCAGGGCGTCGGTCAGCCCGCAGACCGCGAACTTCGTCGCGCAGTAGGCGCCGTTGAACGGCACGCCCCGCTTGCCGATCACCGACGAGACGTTGAAGATGTGCCCCCTCCGCCGGGGGATCATCGCCCGGGCCGCCGCCCGGCAGCCGTAGAACACGCCCAGGTAGTTCACCTCCAGGATCGCCCGCATCTGCTCGTTCGAGGTCTCGTGCACCCGCGCCCCCAGGCCGAACCCCGCGTCGTTCACCATCACGTCCAGGCGGCCGAACTCGTCCACGGCCTCCGAGACGAGCGCCTCGACCTGCTCCGGACGCGCCACGTCCGTCACGACCGCCCGCGCGGGCGCGCCGCGGGAGCGGCACTGCGCGGCCGCCTCCCGGAGCCTCCCCTCGCGCCGGGCGGCCAGGAGCACCGTGTAGCCCTTGCGCGCCAGGGCGAGGGCGGTGGCCCGCCCGATCCCGCTGGAGGCCCCCGTGACGATCGCGACCTTGGTGTCCATGGGCGGCGGGTCCCTCTTGGCGGCGCTACGCGAGCAGGTCGCCCTTGTCGGCGAGGACGGCCAGCACGACCAGCAGCGCCGAGAGCAGCGCCGTCGCCCACAGGCCGAGCTTGATCCACCGGACGACGCGGTCGATCCGGCGCCGGTTCCCGGCCGTGCTGCCCAGGTAGATGATGTGCTCGACCCGGCTGGCGATCGACCCGTGCCGCCAGTTCCACTGGCGCGGCGACATGCCGTTGAGCTGCGCGACGCGCTCGAGGGACCGGGCGAAGACGGCCGCGCCCTCCGGCGTGATCCGCCCGTCGCCGCTCGGGCCGTCGGGCGCGGCGAACCAGGCGGCGATCACGTCGCTCTGCCGTTCGAACCGTCGGCTGATCCACCCGAACCCGAAGGCCCACGTCGCCGCGAGCAGGACGAACGTGACGGCCTGCCCCACCCACCCCGCCAACTGCGCCCCCTCGACGGCGGCGCCCGCCGCGCCGCACAGCGTCACCGACGAGACGGCGAACAGCAGCGCGTAGAACAGGTGGTGCGAGATGATGTGCCCCGCCTCGTGGGCGAAGATCGCCTTGATCTCCCGGTCGTCCATCTGCTCCAGCAGGGCGTCGCTCAGCAGGACGTACCGGACCTTGCCGATCAGCCCCATCACCCCCGCGTTGGCGATCATCCCGCCGCTGCGCCAAACCAGCAGCTCCCGGACCTTCAGCCGCATCTGCCGGCAGATGCGCTGGAGGTCGTCGCGGAGCCGCCCGGCGGGAAGACGCCCCGTCCGCCAGATCCGGACGATCAGCAGCGGCGCCGCCAGGAACACCGCCCCCGCGCAGAGCATCGACCCGCCACCGACGATCGCCGGGGCGAGCTTCTCCGGCAGGTACGGCCCGGCCAGTTGCAGGCTGTCGGTCAGCAGGAGGATCAGCCCGACCGGGACGGCGACGAACAGCAGGTGGTGCCTCAGGTTGTAGCCGAGGTACTCCCGCAGGGTCCACCCCGGGCGCGCCGCCGCGCCCGCCAGGAGCTGCTCCTGAGCGATCCGCGCCCGCATCGCGCGGTAGAAGGGGTACTCCAGCAGCCAGTTCAGCAGCAGGGCGACGATGAACGGCCCGAAGACGAGCGCGTGGCCGACCAGGGGGACCGGCTTGAGGCGCAGGTCCTCCAGGACCCACCGCCCGTAGCCGACCAGGACGACGCCGCCCAGCCCGGCCACCAGCCAGGCCTGTCCCAGGATCGCCAGGCGGTTGTGCCGGCGCACCGCGCGCCCGAAGACCTCCGGGCGCCCGGCGACGGCCCGAAGCGACAGGGCCGTTCGGAAGGCACCCATCGCCACCGCGACCGCCAGGTACGTCACCATCGCGGGCACGACCAGCCACCGCGCGCTGACCAACGGGTCCATCTCCGCCGTCGTCAACGCCACCAGCAAGCCGATCAACACGACCACATGCATGTCACACCGCCGGGATTCTACTCGCCGCCGGGCGCCCGAGGCGAAAAATTCCGCGCCCGGCCCGCGAAGATCACCCGGCGGCGACGTTACATGATATGGCTCTGCACGCGTCCGGCGGGGCATCCGGACTCCCGCCGGGGCAGGGCGTTCTCGTCCACTTGGGGCAACGGCGAGGACCGGAGTCCATCAGCCCTCAGGAGAACAGGAAGATGAGAAGATCCGCGTGGTGGATGAGCGCACTGGTCGCGCTGCTGCTGCTGTGCTCGCCGATGGCGACCGACTGGGCCGCCGCGGCGCCCGGCGCCGAGGCCCGGGGCAAGAAGGCCAGGAAGAAGGGCGCACGGGATCGCAAGGCCAGGCAGCCCAGGAAGAAGGGCCCCGGCGGCTACTATGGGATCATGATGAAGGTCCTGGAGATGGACGAGGCCCAGAAGGCCAAGCTCATGCAGGCCGTCCAGGACTCCCAGAAGGCCCTGAAGGACTGGGAGGCGGGGCCCAACGGCGTGAAGTACAAGGAGCTCGCGGCAGCCCGCAAGCAGGCTGCCAAGGACAAAGACAAGGAGAAGGCGAAGTCCATCTCCCAGCAGCTCAGGTCGCTCCAGAAGGAACGGGCGGAGATCCAGGCCGCCCAGAGGGGCCAGGTCCTGAGCGTCCTGACGCCGGGGCAGCGGGCCGTCTGGGCCGGCCACGAGCTCTACACCTCCGTCATGCGCCGCTACAAGCGCGTCGAGCTCGCGGACGACCAGAAGCTCCGGCTCAAGGAGCTCTGCACGGCCAAGAGCGCCACGATGCCCGCCTCGTCCGACCGCCGGGCCCGCGGGCAGGCGCTGAAGAAGCTCTACGGGGAGATCGACGAGAAGATCCTCACGGACGAGCAGCGGGAAGCGCTGAAGCGCAAACCGGAGAAGAAGCCGCGCGAGCCCAGGGAGAAGAAGGCGCGCGCCAGGAAGGGCGGCAAGAAGGGCGGCGCTGCGCCGATCATCGTGGACTGACGCCGCCGAAGCCGTATGTGAGCATTCGACTTGACGCCGGCGGGTCGCTGTACCGCAGCGGCCCGCCGGTTCGCTGCGCGGGACGGGCGCCGCGGCAGCGCGAGGGCGGCTTTTCCCGCCGAAGTGCATTGAAAAAGCCCGCCGCGGGGGTCATCATGGACGGTTCCTGGCGGCGTAGCTCAGTTGGCAGAGCAAGGGATTCATAAGCCCTGGGTCGCTGGTTCGAGTCCAGTCGCCGCTAGTCGTGTCCGGGCTTCCAAATCCTTGAGCCCCTTCCGGCGAGGAGGGTTTTCCCTTGACGGGCCATTCGTCCACAGGGTAAAAGGCGACAACTTCGGACAAGTACGATATGTTCCCCCGGTAGGAGACGCGGACGATGTCGATTCCACTGCCGCTGGCGCTTTGGGGCTATGAGTGGCTGTTTTGGTGGCAGATCCCCCTCGCCCTGGTCCTGGTCGGACTGGTCGTCTTTCTGATCATGTACCGCCGTCGGCAGTACTAGCCCCGCCGATCCGGGCGGCAAGGCGCGGAGCGACTCGGCCGAAGGTCGCCGGCGGGCGGGGCCCGGGCGTCTGGCGGTCGCGAGGCCCCGCCTGTTCTGCTCGCCCGTGCCGGTGGGGTCGCTCCGGCGGGGGCCGTGCCGTCGCGGCGCGGCGCCCTGGCCGGCAGAGCAGTCCAACGAGATACAGA
>CAZXOC010000178.1:0-15585 GCA_964642165.1 uncultured Planctomycetaceae bacterium
GAGCAGCGTGATCCGCTTGCCCTTCCAGGCATCGGGAATCGTCACGCGGCGCTGATACCAGGCCGGCCCTTTCCAATACCACACCCGGGAGAGCCGATCGACGCACCGCTCGTCCTTCTTGATGCCCTTGCGGTTCTCGTCGGTGGTGCCGGGCAGTCGAACGGTATCGTCAAGCTCCCGGGCAAACCACTTCTCCGAGACCCCGACGTCTTCGGGATCCAGCCGGAATCTCCACGTTCCGGCCAGCGGGATCGTCCGCTCGCCCGAGTCGCCGGCACTTGCCTCGACGGCATCACCTGCCAGCGCGGTCGCAGCCAAGGCCAGCGCGACGAGCGAAGTGAGGAGCAACGCCATCCACGACCCGGTCATTTCGTCAACCATGTCCCTTTCGGTCCTTCCTGTATGCGAGGGCCCGGCCCAACCAGCTTTCCGATGACCATCATTCGCCAAGTATCCGAGATGCTCGACCGCTTCACTCAGTCCGAGGTCCCCTGACGGCGCCACCGCTTCATGTGCTCGACGCACGTCCAGATCAACGGCGGTTCGCCGGCGGGCTGGAACGGCACTCTCTCCATATGGCCTCGGGCACGCCAGCGCTGGCCCACACGGGCGGGGTTTTCGGGGGTCTTGATGTCCTTGTACAGGAAGCCCCGGATGATGGGCCCGGACCCGTCGTCCAGAGCGAACATCGCCCCGGTGCGCTCCACCACCGTGCCGGAAATCTCGACCAGATCCGTGCTGTCGGGTTTGAGCTTCATCGCCTCCTTGTTGCTCATCGGGATGACCCTTGGCGGCCGAGCCGAGGGGGAGGGCTCGAAGTTGTACGTGACGTTCTTGCCGTCCACGCCGAGGGTGAACCAGTCCACGTAGCCCTTGAAACCGCGATGGTCGTTGGACCACTGGGTGACCTCGGGCTCGAAAACGGCCTCCCTGCCCTTGCGGGCGCCGACCACGAAGTTCAGGCACATCCCGGTGGCGGTGCACGCCGGCGCGCCGGGCGGGTCGGTGGTCTTGTCCCATCCGGCGCTTCTCCAGCCGCCCCGGGCAAAGGAGACGGTCGAAGTCGGGGCGAGAACCCAGTCGCCGTAGGCTCTGACCACGTCGGCCCAGGAGGCGAACTGTTGCCGCGGCGGGCCGAACGTGAACCACCTGCCGACCATGCAGCCGCCGGGGTGGTTGAAGCGAATCGCATCGTACCGGAGCCACTTCTTGCAGTGCCTCCCGCAGTTCTCGCCGCGGATCTTGAACTTCTGCCACGGCAGGAACCAGAACTGCTTGCGCCGCTTGCCGTCGGGGCTGCACGCGGTCAACTGGAGCTGGATCAACTGCCGCGGGTACGTCCACCACCCCTTCCAGCTCGTCCAATGCTTGGGATTGGACGTCCGCACGGGGAGGTGGGCGTTGTAGGCGTAGTACTCCATGGCGGTGATCCGCCTCAGGGCCGCACCCGCCAGCGGCCGGCCCCGGAACGTGTCCACGCCAAGCCAGGCGGTGGCCGGCGTGGCGCCGGCCTTGAAGGGAAGCGTGGCATAGTAGGCACCCTTGCCCAGCTTCCGGCCGTCCTCCGCAGTAAACGCGTTGAGACGTTCGCACACGGCAGGTCCGTGGTTCACCAGGCCGGCCCGGGCGCCTTTGTTCGTCACGACGACCCAGCCTCGCATGTTCCCCGGTGAGACGGACAAGACAGTGCCCGCTCCCCAGGCTGGACCCGCCGCAACGCCCACCGTCAGCAAGGTCATCTGAGCTCGCGGATCCATGGCTGGTTCCTCGATGTGCGCTGAGCCCGGCGTTGGCAGCCCGGAAATGTGCTGCTGGCCCGCGAGGCCACTCGCAGCGCAATGCGCCCGCGCAGCAGGCTATTCTATGGCCACGACTTCGGATCGGGCAAGAACGGGACCCGTCGGCCCGCGTGACGCCCGGAATCGGTTTGCCCGGCCGGGACGACCTTTGCCGGGGCAGGACTCTCACCTGCTGGAACAACGCACCTTTGCACGGCACACATGGTCCGCTACACCAGGCCGAGAACCGCGCATCTGCCGCGCGCACGCCCGCTGCCTTCCGGAACGAACCGGATTATAAGCGCCAAGAACGCCGGCTTCTGGACAAAAAGAGACGTTCTCCGGTCAGGTCGATTCGTGCTCAACGTTCGAACGGAGGCCGAGCTTCTCGATGCGGTCCGATCCGTGCTGGGCTGTCTGGACGACGATGGGGCCCGGGGATACGTTCGACGGATGGCCATTTCGCACAGCCAGGTCGCCATGCATGCCGTGGTCCAGGAGATGGTCCGCGCGCAAAGCTCGGGGGTGCTCTTCACCGTGAATCCCGTGTCGGGGCGGGACGACGAAATGGTTGTCAATGCCACGTGGGGCCTCGGCGAGCCGTTGGTTTCGGGCAGGATCACGCCCGATCAGATCGTCATCGACAAATCTACGCTCCAGTGCAAGAGCTACGTGATTGGCCCCAAAGAACAGACCCTCTCGTCGTCCGGTCTTGACAGAACACCGCCGGAGAAAGCGGCGGCTCGCTGCATGGACGAGTATCAGCTTCGCCGCCTAGCCGAGGTCGGCTGCGAGGGTACTGGCCTGGGCTTGGTCCCCCCCCGGCGCCCCAACATGCGCTGCGTCAGCTGGTAGACCTGGTCAACGACCTCATCGCTGCGGATCATCTCAGACAGCTTGCCGCAGAAGGCGGCGTGCAGATGCCGCTCGTGACGTAGAAGTTCGTCAGGCGCATCCCCTCGCGGGCCATCCGGTCCACGTGCGGCGTGCGGTGCTTCCTCGACCCGGAGCAGCCGATGTCGCCGTAGCCGAGGTTGTCCCAAAGGATGACGATGAAGTTCGGCGGTCGCTTGGCCTTCGACGCTGTCGGCTCGGCTGCCAGCGCCCTGGCCGCCAGCGACGCCGCACCCGCCCCGGTGGCTAGAAGGAACTCACGACGGTTCTGTCGGCCGCGCATGCTCCAACCTCTGCCGAACGGTATAGCAAATCCCGGAGGCTCTGGCGAGGTGGACTCCGGCGCTCCAACGCGCGCCCGGAGCCAGGCGGTCGCGAGGAAGAGATCCATGGGTGAGGCGGCATGCGGCGCCCGGACGGCCGGCCCCCCTGCCGGCGAGAAGATGGTACCATGTGGCCCGCCCTGCGGGGCCTTCTGCGCCCCATTCCGGAAGGCGTGGAGCGCGGTGAGGTCCGGGAGGAACCGTGATGAGGCCGATCAGCAGCTTCTGCATGGCGTGCTTCCTGGCCGGCCAGGTGGGGGCGGCCGTCCAGGGCCCGCCCAAGGCGCCGTACCGCGACCTGCCGAGCGACAGGCGCCGCGAGCACGGCGAACTCGCCGAGGGCAGCCCGCACGCCTACGAGATCACATTCCACGGCACGGTGGACGGGATGATGACGCGGATGCCCGTCGGCTACGGCGCGTTCCGGCAGGGCTGGCAGCCCAACCGGTCGGTCCGGATCGAGAACGTCGGGGCGACCGACGTCCGGAACCCGCGCATCCTCGTCAACGGCAATCGCCCGTGGCGGACGGTCAAGGAGATCGTTGCCGACGCGACGGCGGGCACGAAGACGCCGGCCGAGCGGGCGCGCGCCATCTGGGAGTTCTGCCGGCGGCACCGATTCCACGCCTGCACGTGGGACGCCGAGTGCAACGACGCGCTGAAGGTCCTGCACGTCTACGGCTACACGCTCTGCGGCAACGAGGCCCACGTGATCAACGACCTGTGGAAGGCCGCCGGCTTCAGGACGCGGCGGGGGTATCCGATCGGCCACTGCGTCACGGAGGTGTTCTACGACGGCGCGTACCACCTCATGGACAGCGACGAGCACGTGATCTGCCTGAAGCGCGACAACCAAGCAATCGCGTCGTGTGAGGAGATCGTGCGCGACCACGACCTGGTGAAGCGGACGCACACGTACGGCATCCTGCGGCCGGAGGGACGCAAGACCGACGAGTTCTCCGCCTCGCTGTACGTTCACGAGGGCAAGCGGGCCGGGGACCGGGGGTTCAGCGCCCGGCACCGTATGGACCTGACGCTTCGGCCGGGCGAGTCGATCGAGGTCCGCTGGGACCACGTCGGCAAGCAGTACACCGCCGGGCAGCCGCTCAAGGAGGGCCAGCGCAAGCGTGACGGCCTGGGCGACCTGCTGGCCGGGTGGGGGGCGACGGCGTACGACAACATGCGTAACGGCAAGATGCGTTACCGGCCGGACCTGACCGGCGCGGCCGCACGACGCGGGGCCGATGCGGTCAGGAACGCCGTGTTCGACCGCGAGTCGGGCACGATCCGCCCGGCCGCGCCCGCGGAGCCAGCACGCGTGACGTGGCGCTTCGCCAGCCCCTACGTGTTCGTCGGCGGCACCGCGTCCGTCGACGTTCGCCTGGGAGCGAGCGCATCCGCCGCGTGGCGCTGCTCGACCGACCGCAAGACCTGGCGGACGATCGCGACGCTGGACAAGCCCGGCGACGGCTGCCTGAAGGCGAGGCTGGACGACGCCATCTCCCCGCGAGGCAAGCCGACGTACGCGTTCTACATGCAGCTGGTCCTGCGCGGCGGAGCCGTCGCGAAGGACGCGGCGTTCGAGCACGACATCCAGACGTCGCTGCTGGCCCTGCCGGAGCTCGAGGTGGGAACGAACCGCATCATCTACACCGATGCGAACGGCGGCGACGCCAAGCGAAAGACCCGGATCACCCACAGGTGGCTGGAACGGACGGCGTGGCGCCCCCCGAAGGCACCCGCCGGCGCCGTCGCGCCAAGGGACGGGGCCACGGTCCGCGGATCGCGCGTCACCTTCCGATGGCAGGCTGCGGTCGATCCCGACGGGGACAGGATCGTCGACTATCACTTCGAGCTGTCGGACCGGCCGGACATGCGCTGGCCACTGTCGCCGAACTTCGAGAAGCTCACCTCGCGCACGCCGTCGAAGGCACAGCCGACGTGGACCGTTCCACTGACCGGCCTGCTGAACCCGGACACGCCGTACTACTGGCACGTGCGGGCGCGGGACGACAAGGGCGTCTGGGGACCGTGGAGCAAGGCGTTCACGTTCCGCCTCAAGGCGCCGGGCGTGCCGCTGGACGTGAAGCTCCTCCCCGACGGCAAAGGCGGGTTCGTCCTGCACTGGCGTGCGAACCCCACGGGCGAGCGCCCCGCCGCCTACAAGGTCTACGGCAGCGACGAGAGGGGCTTCTCCGTCAGCGACACCGAGTACCGCGTCAACATGGGCAAGGGCTTCGTCCGCAACATGCAGGAGTACGAGGCCAAGCCCGCCGACGCGACCGACGCGGGGATGGTCAAGACCCCGGCCAACCTCATCGGGCGGACCGGCGCCGCGTCGCTTCGCGTGGTGGGCGCCGACTTGACCCGGCCGAACACGAACAAGGCATATTACCGCGTGGTCGCGGTGGACGAGGCGGGCAACAAGAGCGGGCCGTCCGATTACGTGGCCGTGCCGCGCCCCTTCCTGGTCGTGCCCGCCGGCAGTGAGGCGAAGCTTCATGCGCCGTACCGTCTGCGGGCGAGGGCGATCCGGTCTTTGGGCGATCTGCGGTGCCGTCGCAGCCGGCGCTCGTCCTACAACGCCGCCTTCTGGGACCGCGAAGAGACCGAGGTCGCCGCCGAGGGACTGCCCCCCGGACTCGAGCTGAATGCTCAGACGGGCGAGATCTCGGGCGCGCCCAGCCGGGCTGGCGTCTTCGGCATCACACTGACAGCCTCCGACAAGTCCGGCCGGAGAACCAGCGCCTCGCTGCGGCTGACTGTCCGCCGCTAGCAGCCTGGCCAGCGCCCACGGGACCAGATGTCTCGCCGGCGCGGCGCTGGTCTACATTAGCGCCACGATGGTCCTGCGCTGCCGCCGGCTGAGATCCCGCTCGTCCGTCACGGCGAGGCCTCGGCGCCCGACGCCGGGCGCTTCGTGGCGTCGCCTTTCCTCGAACGCAGTGCCCTGTCCAGGAACTCGTAGGCGGCCTGCCTGACCTTGGGAGGGAAGTCGTGCCCTGCATCGGGATAGACGGCCACGAGGTTGTCGGCGGCGCCGAGCAGCTTGTAGACGGGCGCCGCCGCGGCGACGCAGTCGCGAACGCCGGAGACCTCGAAGTTGGTGTCATTCAAGGGAGCGTTGACGAACACCGCCCGGGGGGCGAGCGCGGCCAGCACCTCCGTGAAGTCGAACGGCATCTTGGCGGGGTCCTTGGCGTAGACCGTGGCGATGCGGGGCATGTAGCGGAAGCCCGCCCACCCGGTGAGGTCCCCGCCGTAGTACTTGGCGAACCGGTTGAAGCCGCAACTGGTCACGACGGCCTTGATCCTCGCATCGAAGGCCGCGACGAACAGCGAGTTGTGCCCGCCGAGCGAATGCCCGAGGCAGCCGATCCTCCCGCCGTCCACCTGCGGCAGCGACGCCAGGAGATCGACGGCCCGCATGTGGTTCCAGATGCCCTTCATCGTGCAGCTGACGTACCCGAGCTTGTACGGGTCGATCTTGTACTCCCCGAGGCTGGGGTAGTCCGGCGTGAGCGCGACGTAGCCGCGCCGCGCAAGCTCCAGGGCATAGGGGCGCCTGGCCTGGCCGCCCACGCCGGCCGGCTCGGCCTTGCCGACCAACGCGGTCTGGTGCAGGCACAGCACGGCCGGGGCTTTGCCCTTCGCGTCGCGCGGGATCAGCAGGTAGGCCCCCACGCGGTCGCCCTTCTCGACAGCGAAGGTGATCTTCCGCCGCGTGACCTTGGGCAGGTGGACCTCCTCCAGCGTCTTCACGGCCGGCGGCACCTTCCGCGTCACGTCCGGCAACGTACCCATGACCAACTGCATGGATGCGAGGATGTGCCCGCGCCGGACCTGCCAGTCCTCCGCCGAGCGGACGGCCCGCGGCGTGCCCGTCGCGTCCACGTAGGTCAGCAGGTTCATCTTGTCGGTATAAGCTGGCGGCTTGGTCTGTCCGGCGGCCGGCGGGGACGGCAGGACCGTCGCGATCAGCGCCGCCGCGCCGAGCAGGCTGGCGCGTCCCAGGGGCATTCGTGCCCGTGCTCTCATTCGACTGCCCTCCCCTCCTCCTGCGCCCGGCGAGCGTGCCATTGACACCAGGGCGATCATACCGATCTTGGTGCGGCAGGCGATAGCGCGTGACGGACCGTGGCGTGCGCGGGTATCCTCCCGGCAGCCAGTCAGAAGGGATGCTGGGATGGACCATCGCCTCGTGCAAACCCTCACCGCCGTGCTGCTGGCGACCGAGGCCGCGAGCGCGGCCCCGGCCGGCGCTCCTCGGATCGGCCTCCTCGTGGCGCAGGGCCCGGCCGAGAAGCTCACGCCCGAGTCGCACGCCGCCTGCGAGCTGGCCCGTCGGCTGGTGGCGGCCGAGCCCATCCGGCCGACCGGCGACGGGACGTTCGTCGACGCCGGCGGCAAGCGCGTGGCCCTCGATCGCTTCGCGGCGCTCTGGTGCTACCAGGGCAACCGGGCCGCTCCGTCGAGCCCGATCGCGGAGGAAAGGGCCGTCTCCGCGCTCCGCGCGTACGTCGCCGAGGGCCGCGGGCTGCTCCTGTCCGGCGCGGCGGCGGGACTGGTCGCCCGGCTCGGGGGCGGCTCCTTGCAGATCAAGCCGCTGGTCTTTGGGCACGACCGCGGGCAGGCCGGGCTCGTGCCCGTGCAGGCCGGGCATCCGGCCTTCCGCGAACTGGACCTCGAGCGCGGCGTTCTCTGGATGAGCAACGCGGTGTTCCCCGCCTTCGCGCAGTTCCGTCCGGCGGCGGGGGCAGCGGCGGGCGTCCTCCTCGCACGGACGCCCGGCGGGCCGGAGAACCCGCTCGTCGAATTCTCCCTCGGTAAGGGCAGGGCGTTCGCGCTGGCGTGGCGGCTGTCGCCGCACTACCACATCGCCCCGCACGCGTACCGCGCCAACTTCGAGCACCTTGCCCGCAACCTGCTGGCGTACCTTGCCGGCGGCCGGTGGTGGCGACCCTCACCGCCCGCCGCCAAGCCGATCGGCGTGTCCCCCGGCCAGTGGCGGGCCCTGGCGATGGCCGTTGACGACCTGGTGGCGACGTTTGGGCGGCGCCATCTACGGGGCAGCGAGTTCCGCCGACAGATGAAGGCACTCAGGGAGGCGCACGGCAAACTGCTGACCTCGGGCGCGCCGAAGGCCGCGATGGAGAAGCTCGCCGCCGACTTCCGCCGGCTCCGCTCGGACGCGCTGCTGGCCAACCCGCTGCTGGACTTCGACCGCCTGCTCCTGGTGAAGCGAGGTGCGGGCAAGCTCGCCCTGCCGGCGAACTACCACAGCAACTCGAGTCTGCCCCCGGCCGGCTACGACAACGAGATCGCCGTCCTCGCGCCGGTGCGTCCCGGCGGGAAGCTGACGACGCTGTATCGCCCGACCGGCGGGCGCTTCGTCGGCGATGTGGACCTGCACTTCGACGCCGATCGCCTGCTGTTCTCCATGCCGAGGCCCGACGGGCGCTGGCGCGTGTTCGAGGTCCGCACGGACGGCTCGGGCCTGCGCGAGCTGCCGCTCATCGACGAGCCCGACGTGGACAGCTACGACGCCTGCTACCTGCCGAACGGGCGGATCGTCTTCACCTCGACCGCGCCGTTCACGGGCGTGCCGTGCGTCCGCGGCTCGGCCCACGTGGCCAATCTCTACCTCCGCGAGCCCGACGGCAGCGTCCGCCAGCTCACCGTCGAGCAGGACCACGACTGGTGCCCCACCATGCTGCCCAACGGCCGCGTGCTCTATCTCCGCTGGGAGTACACCGACATCCCGCACGCCTTCTCGCGGATCCTGTTCCACATGAACCCCGACGGCAGCGAGCAGATGGCCTACTACGGCAGCAACTCATATTGGCCGGCGTCGATGTTCTACGCCCGGCCGATACCCGGCCAGCCGACGAAGGTCGTCGCGGTCGTCGGCGGGCACCACGACCTGCCGCGGGTGGGCGACCTGGTGATCTTCGACGCGGGCAAGAGCGGCTTCGAGGCCGACGGGGCCGTCCAGCGCATCCCCGGTTGGGGCCGGAAGGTCCAGCCGGCCCTGCTCGATCTGCCCATCGCGCAGAGCTGGCCGAAGTTCCTCCACCCCTATCCGCTTAGCGCCAAGCACTTCCTCGTCTCCTGCAAGCCGTCGCCGGGAAGGCCCTGGGGCGTGTACCTGGCGGACGTCTTCGACAACCTGGTGCTGATCCACGAGCAGCGCGGTTTCGCGCTGCTGGAGCCCATTCCGCTGCGGAAGACCGCGCGCCCGCCCGTAGTGCCCGACAGAACCGATCCGGCGCGGCGCGACGCGCAGGTGCTGCTGGTCGACGTGTACACGGGTCCGGGGCTGGCTGGCGTGCCGCGGGGCACGATCAAGGCCCTGCGCCTCGTCACCTATCACTTCGCCTACCAGGGGATGGGCGGGGAGCCGGACGCCATGGGCGTCGACGGGCCCTGGGACGTCAAGCAGGTCCTCGGCACGGTCCCGGTGCACGAGGACGGCTCGGCGCGGTTCCGCGTCCCGGCGTATACGCCGGTCGCGATCCAGCCGCTGGACGCCGAAGGCAAGGCGGTGCAGCTGATGCGAAGCTGGTTGACCGCGATGCCGGGCGAGGTGCTCTCGTGCGTGGGCTGCCACGAGCCGCAGCACGCCGCGCCGCCGGTCCGCCGGACGCTCGCCCTGGAGCGCCCCGCCGCCGGCATCCGCCCGTGGCGCGGGCCGGTGCGGGGGTTCGACTTCCGCCGCGAAGTCCAGCCGGTGCTCGACCGCTATTGCGTCGGCTGTCATGACGGCAAGCCGCGCCGGAGCGGGCGCAGCATCCCCGACCTCACCGACCGACCGCCCGTGCCGACGATGGCCAACAGGCACTCCTACAACCTGGCCGCACGCTTCACCCCGTCGTACTACGAGCTCCGCAAGCAGGTCCGCACGCCCACGCGCGAGAGCGACCTGCACCTGCTGCGGCCGTGGGAATTCCACGCCGACACGACCCGCCTCGTGCAGATGCTCGCCAAGGGCCACCACAACGTGCGGCTGGACGCGGAGGCCTGGGACCGGCTGGTCACGTGGATCGATCTGGGCGCCCCGGCCCACGGGACGTGGACGGCGATCTGCGGTCCCGACCGCGTGAGGCACCAGTGGCGGCGGCGGCGCGAGATGCGCAAACGCTACACCGGCATGGAGGACGACCCGGAGGCCCTGCCCGCGCCGCAGGCGCCGTCGGTCGGGCCCGTCGTGCCCGAGCCGTGGACGGCGGCAAAGGCGGCGCCCGTGCCGGCCTGCCCCGGCTGGCCGTTCGACGCGCGCGAGGCCCGGCGCCGCCAGCAGGCGGGCGATGGGCCGATCGCGCTGAGCATTCCCCTGGCCGACGGGGTGGCGCTGGAGCTCGTGCGGATTCCGGCCGGCGAGTTCGTCATGGGCCAGGCCGACGCCTGCCTCGACGAGCGCCCCCCGTGCCGCGTGCGGATCGCCGCGCCTTTCTGGCTCGGGCGATTCGAGGTCACCAACGAGCAGTTCGCCCTGTTCGATCCCTCCCACGACAGCGGACTGGAGCACGGCGACTACATCCAGTTCAGCCCCGGCGAGCGCGGCTGGACGCTCTCTCGCCGGAAGCAGCCGGTGGTGCGGGTCCCTTGGCGCCAAGCGGTGGCCTTCTGCCGATGGCTCTCGGCCAGAGCGGGCCGGCCCTTCACGCTGCCGACCGAGGCCCAGTGGGAGTACGCCTGCCGCGCCGGGGCGGCCACGCCCTGGTCGTACGGCACGCCGGATACCGACTTCGCGCCGTTCGCCAACGTCTCGGACGCCACCCACCAGGCGATCGACCCGTTCGGCTGGTCCGGCCGCTCGCAGGTGATCCCCCCCTGGCGCCCGGCGGACACGCGATTCAACGACCACAGCCGCGTCTCGGCGCCCGTGGGCAGCTACAGGGCAAACCCCTGGGGCCTGTGCGACATGCACGGGAACGTGGCGGAGTGGACGCTCTCGGCCTACAGGCCGTACCCCTACCGCGAGGACGACGGCCGCAACGAACCAACCGCCAACGGCAAGAGGGTTGTGCGCGGCGGTTCCTGGTATGACCGGCCGGGACGCTGCCGGTCAGCGTTCCGGCAGAGCTACCTGCCGGACCAGGGCGTATACGACGTGGGCTTCCGCGTCGCCTGCCGGGCGGGAGAGGGAACTCGGACACCGGCGATGCGTTCAAGGGGGAACGGGAGAGGCGACGAATCGCCCGGCGGCGACGAGGGACATCATGACAGGCTCGCGGGTCGGCGGTAACGGTATTGGCGCGGGGCGCACGAATGCCTGGGTCCGATGGACGGTGGGCGCGTGGCTGATCGTCGCGGCGGCGGCGCTGGCGGCCATGGCGGTTCGAGGGTGGATACCGGTGGCGGAGAGATGGGCGCCGAAGGTGTGGCGGAGGGCACCTTCTCTGCTCTCACTCCCGAGCATTGTTGCGGACGGCTCACTCGTCGATGTCGAGCTTCTTGTTGAGCCTGGGGACGTCGTAATCTTGCTCGTACCACTGCTCGAAGCTCCGGCCGTTGGCCTCGTCGCGGTAGGCATCGAACAGCTTGTCCAAAGGCGTATACCGCTTCAGGTGTCCGTGCCATACGGAGAAGCTCTCCAGGGCGTCGTCGAGAGGATCCTTCAGAATGACCAGCCTGTAAACAACCGCGCCGAAGCCGCTGCGGTCAGCCCCGCCCTGGCAGTGCATCAGCAGGGGGCGTTTGGCAGTCTTGAAGATTCGGATCAGGTCGCCGAGTTGCTCCCGCGTCGGCAGCCGACCCGTGCTCAAGCGAACGGAGTAGAAGTCGATGCCGTGCTTCTGTGCGAAGGAGAGCTCGGTGTCGTACCAGTCCTTCCCGGCGTTCGCGCCGCGCAGGTTCACGATGGACTTGATCTTGTCGTCCTCGAGAACCTCGGCCAGCTCATCCTCGTCTGGCTGCGACATGCGAATCACGTCGTCGGTGACGTAGCCCTTGTTGTCGAACGGGCCGTATCCGCAGCCTCCGGCGGCTAGAAGCAGCGGCGGTCCCCAGAGCAGCAGGTGTCTTGAGGCGGCTCTCATTCTCACACTCCGGTCTGCGAGGTGCGTGTGGAAGGTCGGCATTGCCTCGAGTCGTATCCCGTGGGCGGCCCGTCAGGGACAATTATTGGCCACAAGCTGGCGCCCGGCTGGGGCGTCAGCCTTTGGCCTTTAGCGTGGCTTTCATCCTGGCGGTTTCCCGGGCCGCCTTCCTGGCGGGTCTCTTCGCTGCACGGAGCGTGTACACGCCCCGGCTGACCTTCTTGAACGGCCCTTCCCGCAGCGCCACAGCGACCTGTCCGTAGAACTCCTTGCTGAAGGTCATGTACCCCGCCTTCCTGACGGCCGCCTCCACGTCCTTGACCCGCAAGCCGTCCTTCGCCCCCGCCAGCACGTCCTTGACGTACTCCACCAGCGGCTTGACGTTCTTGGGCATCCTCCTCGCCCGACGCTTGGCGGCGCCCTTGGACGGCTTCCTGCCCGGCCGCTTCCTCGCCGCGGGCTCCTCGCCGCCCAGCGCCTCGATCTGCCGGTCCACGCCGGCGAGTTGCTTCGCCAGCTTCCCGCGTTGGGCCAGCAGCCTCTTGACCTGGCGCTCCCTGGCGGCGATCTCCTGCTTGAGTTCGGCGATGGTCATCTTCTTCGGCATGGCATTCTCCTGTGTCAGTGTCGGTCCGCATACCTTACCGGGTCCTGGCGCCGTTTGCGACCCCTCCATTCGCCCATAGCGGGGCAGGCTCCGGTAGCACGATCACGCGGCCAATTACGATGGCCACCCCCGTCTCGCTGTTCCCGAAGTAATCGTCGTACTCCCGCAGTGCCTCGGCGCGCGAGCGCGACGTGGACGCGGACGGCTGCACGATCGACATCGTTACCCGCGTCATCTGCGGCGACGACATGAAGGAGTACGGCTTCTACCGCCCCTTCCAGATCGACAGCGCCGGCTGCATCCGCAAGATCGGGGCGGAAACGAGGTATACGGTTCAGTCGTAGGGGCTGAGGCGCGTGGCCCGTCCCCAAATGCATCAGCTGGAGGGACACCCAATAGCACAGCGGCGACCGGATTATTCGGGAGGACACCCCAAATCTGTTCGGTAAGTGTTCGGGTCGGGAATCGGTGGACCAAGACACCTCCGCTCGTCCCGCAGTGCCCACGGACACCTCCTCGGCCCGCCCCCGAAGCAGAACCGCAACCCGCAGGCAAGGCAAGCAGCGGCTCGGTTTCGTGGGACGGGTATCTGGAGGCTACGCGTATCCGAATTCCCACCCCTTGCGCGGCTCCCGCTTCAGCAGGGCGTTGGCCTTGTCGCTGTTGGTGAACTTGCCTTCCCGGAAGTCGTAGGTGAGCTTCCCGTGGACGAGCGAGGCCACGTTGCCGAGCAGCATGATCTCGGTGAGTCGCGCGGTGTAGTCGAAGTCGGCCGACGAGCGGCCGCCCGTGCGGATGGCATTGAGGAAATCGGACTCATGCCCCTTCGGCCGCGGCAGGACGGCCTTGGGCTTGCCGACTTCCTTCATGAAACTCTCTGGGAACAGCCGCACGCCGTTCATCCACCAGCCGGAGACGGCCGTGCCCTTGGTTCCGAAGTAGGCGCTGGGGTGCTTGGCGACCGCCTTCACCCGCTCGGAATCGACCGTCGGGGGCATCGGCTTGTCGTTGTACGTGCCGGAGCTCCACCGCATAGTGCACGGGACCATGTCGCCGCGTTTGGGGAACTTCCAGGAGACGCGGATGCCGTGCGGCCAGTTCGTCGCATTCGGCTCCTCGCCCTCGCATTCCACCTCGCAGGTGTCGGCTTCGTAGAGTTTCAGCGCCCACACGGCGCCGTCGGCGTTGTGACAGAACCAGTCGCCCAACAGCCCCGTTCCGTAGTCGATCCACCCGCGCCACTTGGCCGGTACGATGCCGGTGCGGTACTCCCGCTCCTTGACCGGGCCTTGCCACAGGTCCCAGTCCAGGCCCTTTGGCACCGGGGCCGGCTGGCCGGGCTTGCGCGAACCGAAGTCCATCCGGTTGTAGGGCGGGCGCACATGGGCCTCGGTCACGTCACCGAGGGCCCCCTGCCAGATCCACTCGCACAGCAGGCGGATGTGCTGACCGGAGTGGCCCTGGTTGCCCATCTGCGTGGGGACCTTCTTCGCCTTGGCCAGCTCGCGCAGCTTTCGGGCCTCGTAGATGTCGTGGCACAGGGGCTTTTCGCAGTAGACGGCAAGCCCGGCGTCAAGGGCCCGGACGCTGGCGGGGAAGTGGTGGTGATCGGGCGTGGCCACCCAAACGGCGTCGAGCTGTTTCTGCTCATCGAAGAGCTTGCGGTAGTCGGTGTAGATCTTCGCGTCGGCAAACCGGCTCTTGATGTTCTTGATCGCACGGGCGGCGCGATTGGCGTCCACGTCGGCCGCCGCGATGATCTGCTCGCCGGAGGCGACGCGGACGCCCTTGCCTCCCATGCCGCCGATGCCGATGCAGGCGAAACGGATCTTCTCATTGGCGGAGTACGTGCGGGCCATGGCCGCCGGGCCGATCAGCAGAGAGGATGACGCTGCCGCGCCGAGCTGCGCCGTCGTCTTGAGGAACTTCCGTCGCGTCCATTTTGCTCTTCGCATGGCTGCTCGCTCCTGGCCTCCGGGGCGTGAGGACCGGGCTCTTGGCGCCGCTTCGGCGGGCGCCGGCTCGCATCCGATGGGCTCGTGCGCCGACGGAGGTCCGGCCATTCTACGCAGGCGGCCGCCGCTCCGCCAGAATTCCTTCGTCAAGGATCGCCGCGGATCCGCGGCGGCACGTCGGCCCCGAGCGCAGTCCCGTCCCTCGGCTGCGCGGGGGGGGGGCCGGCCCGCCCGGCCGGACCGTCTCCCGCCGAATCGCGTCCGGCCTCGTACCCCAAGGCCCTGGCCGTCGGCTTCGGCAGGAGCGACACGAGCCCCAAAACCGACTCCTGGGACCGCGCCGACGACGATGACAACGCCCTCGGTTGCACAATCGACATCGTCACCCGCGTGATCTACGGCAACGACATGAAGGAGTACGGCTTCTACCGCCCCTTCCAGATCGACAGCGCCGGCTGCATCCGCAAGATCGGCCCGGAGACGAAGTACGCGATCCAGTCTTGACGTAACTCCGGAAGTGCTGGGATGGAGATGTCGGGAGGCCGTTACCAGTCACGGTTGACATCCCTCACTCAACGCCCAACGCCTTGAAGACAGCATCACTGGGGTCGGAGTAGAAGCTCGTCTGGAACTTCGCGAACAACTCGCCCGGAATGGATGCGATGTCGCCAACGCTTGACATTGGCAGCAGGAGGCGTTTCGCCCCTGCATCAAAGGCAACTTGCAGCGATTCGGCGATGCTTTCAACCGGCACGATGCTCCCGCCAAGGCTCATGCTGCCCAGTACAACCAGCTGGGACTGCAGAGGCTTCCCGAGGAGCGCCGAGCACAGAGCCACCAAGCTCGACAGCGTGATGGCAGTTGTAGGTCCCGTATTGTGTAGCTCAATGATGTGGAGATGGAAGTCGTGATCACCGGGTTTCAGCGACACGCTTAGGAATCGCGCGTAAACAAGCCAAATGCTTGTCAGTGTGGAGCAACTGTATA
>CAZXOC010000179.1:0-15360 GCA_964642165.1 uncultured Planctomycetaceae bacterium
TCTTCGGGTCCACGCTGGTTGGCCCTGTTTCGCGGCAGGGAACACTTTCGGCGGGGCCCACCCCGGGCACGTTGTCCGCAACCGTCTGTATGACAAAGGTATACGCTCCTGCCAAGCCGAGAGGCCAGGCGGGAAAGTCTTGCCTTGATCTGAACCAGGCCCCAATCGCGCACTTGATCGCACGCCAGGGTGGCCGGCGGGGGGACGCCGGGGGAGCCTGGCCCCCGCCGCGGTTGGCCGGGGGGCCAAACGTATCCTACGCTGCCATTGGGCCGGAACGCCGAGGCAGGAGCGGTCTCCTCCGTGCGGAGCGGCCCCGCGCGCGCCGGCGGCTGGGAATCGCAAACGCATGAGCAGGCTGAGGGCATGGTTCGGCAACTGACGACACACGCGGCTCACGTCCTGGTGATGGCCAGGGACGGGGGCGTCACGCCCGACCAACGCCGCCGGTTGGCCCAGGCCGGATGGGAGATCCTTCGCGTTCGGGAGTGGATCGAGGCGCTGAGTGCCGCCAGGAACCGTCACGTCGACCTCGCCCTGCTGCACCTGCCCCCCGACGACATGGTGGCCATGGACTTCCCGAACGTCCTGCGGGAGGTCTGCGCGACGGCGTACCTGCCGGTGATCATCCTGACCGACAGCCCGGCCGAGACGTTCCGCTGCCAGGTGCTGGAAAGCGGCGCCGACGACGTCGTCGCGACGGGTACGTCGGCCGACGAGCTGGTCGCGCGCATCGGCGCCATGCTGCGGATCAAGGGGTTGCACGACCGCTTGACCGCCTCCCGCGCCGCCCTGGAAGAGGCCCTCAAGCGCGAGCGCAAGCTGCTGGCCAAGCTCCGTCGCGACAACGCCCACCTCCAGGCCCTGGTGACGACCGATCCGCTGACGCACGTCCAGAACCGCCGCTCCTTCCGCGACCTGCTCGACCACGAGTTCAAGATCGCCAGGCGATACAACCAGCCGCTGAGCCTGCTGGCCCTCGACGTGGACCACTTCAAGATCGTCAACGACGCCCACGGGCACCCCAGCGGCGACTACGTCCTGAAGGAGCTGGCCGTCATCCTGACGCAGTCCGTCCGCGAGTCGGACGTCGTCGCCCGGACGGGCGGCGAGGAGTTCTGCGTCCTGCTGCCCAAGGCCGACCGCCACCAGGCCGCCCGGTTCGCCGAGCGGATCCGCGGGGAGATTTACGACCGCAAGTTCATCGTCTTCGGCCAGACCATCCACGTGACGGCCTCGATCGGCTCGGCGAGCTACCCCGCCGACGCCGAGATCACCGAGCCGGCCATGCTGGTGTACTTCGCCGACCAGGCGCTGCTGACGGCGAAGGAGACCGGCCGCGACCGCGTCGTCGCTGTGCACGAGCTGGGCGCCACGGTTCGCAACCGCCTTCGGCGTCAGTACGAGGCGATGCCCCCCGCGGGAGAGGAGATCGACCCATGCCCGGACATCCTGACGGCGATCGGCCACGAGGGGACCTGATCGGTTTCGTGTACCGTCCGCCGCAGCGGCTGGACGGGCTGGCCGCCGCGAGCGCTACGCCTCCGCCCGGTGCGGGAACCGCGCCAGGGGACATCCTGCACAGCGGGCTGTCGGGCGGCAGTAGGTCTTTCCGACGGCTACCAGTTGGGCATGATAGTCATTGCAGAGCGCAGCCCGTGGCGGTACGTGTGATTCGAACAGCGCCTTGACGGTGCCGTAGTCGGCCCCGGCGTCGATCAGCCCGTGCCGCCGCACCACGCGGCGCGTGTAGGCGTCCACCACGAACGTGCATTTGCCCGCGGCGTAGAGGATGATGCTGTCGGCCGTCTCGGGGCCGATGCCGCGGACGGCGAGCAGGTCCTCCCGCAGCGCGCCGAGGGGGCGATCCAGGAACCCATCGATCCCGCCGTCGCTCACCTGCCGCACGCGGGCAATGAAGTTCTTGAGACGCCTGGACTTGACGTTGAAGTAGCCGGCGGGACGGATCAGCTCGGCCAGGTGGGCGCCGTCGGCGGCGTCCAGCGCCGCCACGTTCATGCAGCCTGCCTCGATCAACCGCACCAGGGCCTTCTCCACGTTCTTCCAGTTCGTGTTCTGCGTCAGGATCGCCCCGACGCAGACCTCCAGCTTGCGGTCGTGCGGAGCCAGCAGCGGCGACGACGGCCACCAGTGCTGCGGCCCGAAGTGCGCCCGCATCGCCTCGTACATCGCCAGGAGCGTCTTGCCCACGTCGGCCATGGTCGGCCCATCGTAGCCGTGGCTCGGGTCGATTGCACGGCCGGGCTGCGGCTCGGCCGCCGCGGATCCGGGCGCGGTCCCCGGCCCGGCGCGGTGCGGGTTTTCACGGGAACGGCCCTAAGAAGCTCCCGGCGCGTGCGTCATACCTCCGGTGGTCGGAAACTATGCCAGGAAACCGCCGGAACAGAGCATCTCAGCAGCCGTGCTGGGGCGTCGCGGCCGGACGCAGGCCGCCGCGGAGGGGGTGCGGCTGGACGGCGGCAGAAGGGATGGGTCTGTCAGACTTCGACGTCCACGTGGCCGTGCGGGGGCGGATTGGCCGCGCCGGCGTTGGTGGGGAGGGCGCCGAGGCGGCCCAGGTCGGAGTAGATCCTCTCGACGAGCCGGCGGAAGCGGTCGGCGTCTTCGCTGCCGCCCGGCTGTCCGGCTCGGCCCAGGACGGACGCCCACGCGGCCAGCGACGCGCCGTGCGACTCGGGTCGCGCGAGAGCGGCGGCTGCGGGCTCGTCCGTCGCGCTCGCCGCGACGACCGGCGAGGGTCCCAGACGGCCCGGTTTGGCGGCGCGCGGCAGCGGCTGGGCAGGGGGGCGCCCCGGCAGCAGCCTCTCAAGTGCACCAGGCGGTCCGTCCGCTTTCATGGAGGCGTCTCGTTGCGTAGGTCTTTTTTGAAACTGGTGTTAGCTCTGTCCAAGGTCCGGCGGTCGCTCGGGGCGGCCCCCGCAGACCCCCGCCGGGAACGTACGATCCAATCGCCCGACGGGCCAGCGCCGGTGGACGCGGCGGCACTCGGCGCGCCGCGCCCGGCCGAAAAAACTCCCCCGCTTGGCGAATACTTGCCTGCCCCTCTGCGGGTTGCTTACATATACTGTCGTGTTCCGGCGCAGCGCCGGGCCCGGTACGGCGCCGCTGGAGACCGGGTGTGAGTGTGAACCGATAGGACAAGGGACGAACATGAGACGACATCGCTTCTTCTGGATCGGGAAGACCCTGATCGTGACGTTTGTGGCCATCGCCCTGGCGGCCGTCGTGGGCTGCCAGAAGACCGAGAGCCAGGAAGGGGGCTCCGGCAAGGGCAGCGCGGCCAAGGCCCCCAAGCCGGCGCCCAAGCCTGCCTCGACGCGGGGGGCGACCCAGCCGGCCACAACGCAGCCGACGACCTCCAAGCCCGCCGTGGCCAAGGGCGACCTGGTGCCGATCTCCCTGACGCTGCCCAAGCCGCGCTTCAGCGGGACGCCCAGACAGGTCCCCCCCGGGACGCGCATCAAGCCGACGAAGGGCCCGGCCAAGTCGCGCCCGGATTTCCTGGCGCCCAAGGGCACCAAGAACGTCGCCCTGGGCAAGCCGGTCACGGCCAGCGATACCGAGCCCGTCATCGGGACGCATGACCTGGTTACCGACGGCAGCAAGGAGGCCGTCGAGGACGCCTACGTCGAGCTGGGGCCCGAGGTTCAATGGGTCCAGGTCGACCTCGGGGCCAAGTACAAGATCTACGCCATCGTCGTCTGGCACGAGCACAAGGACGCCCGCGTCTACAAGGACGTGGTCCTCCAGTTGGGCGAGGACAAGGACTTCATCGCGAACGTCCAGGAGGTCTTCAACAGCGACCACGACAACTCGGCCGGGCTCGGGCTCGGCGAGGACTGGGAGTACTTCGAGACCAACGAAGGCAAGCTGGTGGACTGCAAGGGCAAGGTCGCGCGGTTCCTCCGCCTGTACTCCAACGGCTCGACGGCCGACGACCTCAACCGCTACACCGAGGTGGAAGTCTACGGCCTTCCCGCGGAGTGAGCGTGCGGCCCCATGGGCCGGCCTGATCGGATTCCCGCGTGGCAGCCGGAGTGGCGGGGCTCCGGCTGCCACGTCTGCATTTGGGGCGCCCCGGCGCGAGGCCGGCGCGTTTAACCGGTGGAAGCGGCGACCGGGACGCCAGGCGCATGAAGAACCGTGCAGCGTTTGCCATTCTGATCCTTCTCGTGACGGCCGGGGCGCTGGCATTCCGCCTGCCGCGGCTTTCCCAGCGCCCGATGCACACCGACGAGGCCGTCCACGCCTACAAGTTCGGGCAACTCCTCGAGAAGGGCTATTACCGCTACAATCCGGTCGAGTTCCACGGCCCGACGCTGAACTACCTGACGCTGCCGATCGCGTGGGTCGGCGGCATCTACCGGCACGCCGATCTCACCGAGACCGCGCTGCGCCTCGTGCCGGTGGTCTTCGGCGTCTTGCTCGTGCTGCTGCTGCTGGGCGTCGGCGACGGGCTGGGCGGCCCCGCGGCCGTCGCTGCGGGCGTGCTGACGGCCGTCTCCACCCCCATGGTCTTCTACAGCCGCTACTACATCATGGAGGTGCTGCTGGTCTGCTTCACCTTCCTGGCAATCGTGGGCGCGTGGCGGTTCGTTCGAAGCGGCCGGCTCATCTGGTGCGTCGTTGCGGGGGTGGGCGTCGGGCTGATGCACGCCACGAAGGAAACGTGGGTCCTGGCGGCGGCGGCGGCGCTCTGCGCGCTGGCGGCCGAGGCCGCCTGGGGTCGATGGGTCGACAGGCAGCCGCTCCCGCTCCGGCGGCACGTGGTCAACTGGCGCGTTGCCGTCGGGCTCGCGGCGGCGGTCGTGGTGGCCGTGGTCTTCCTGAGTGCCTTCTTCACGGACGCCGGCGGCCCGTTGGACTCGGTCCTGACGTACGTTCACGGCCTGCGCCGCGCCGGGGGCGGGGCGGGCGAAGAGGCCGGCAACCTCCACGTCAACCCGTGGGACTTCTACCTTCGCCGGCTGATCTGGTTCCGCTATGGTCGCGGGCCCATCTGGAGCGAGGCGCTGGTCGCCGTCCTGGCCGTGGCGGGCGCGATCGCCGGCTTCGCGCGGCGGGGGCTCGGCAGGGCCGACGCGCGGTTCGTCCGCTTCCTGGCCGTGTACAGCTTCGTGCTGCTGGCGATCTACAGCGTCATCCCCTACAAGACGCCGTGGTGCATGCTCGGCCCACACCATGGGCTGATCCTCCTGGCGGGCGTCGGCGTCGGGGCCGTGGTCCGCGCGCCCGCGGGGCTCTGGACGTGGCTGGTGAAGGGCGCCGACCCGGACACCACGCGCCTGGTGCGATGGGGCGTGGCGCTGCCGCAGCAGTTGATCGTCGTCCTGCTGGTCGCGGCGGCGGCGGGGCAGCTCGCCTGGCAGGCCCATCGAGGCAGCTTCATTCTCTACGACAGAAATTACAACCCGTGGGTCTACGCCCACACGCTGCGGGACACCGTGCGACTGGGGCGGCGCGCCGACGAGCTGGCCGAGCTGCACCCGGCCGGGCACCGCATGCGCATCAACATCTTCGCGCCCGACCCGCACGACCACTGGCCCCTGCCGTGGTACCTGCGACGCTTCGATCAGGATCGCATCGGCTTCGTCCAACAGCTCCCGCCCGATCCGCGCACCGACCTGGACGCCGACATGATCATCTTCGTGCCCGAGATGTGGCGGGAGCTGAAGCCCCGGCTGCGGCGCCAGTACGAGTGGGAGCATCGCGGTCTGCGCCCGGACGTCGTCCTCATCGTCGGCGTCGACAACAAGCTGTGGCGGAAGTTCCGCGCCCGGCTGGAGGCCGCCCAGAAAGCCGCGCGCCGCTGAATTGCCGCGAGCGGTCCGGCGGCGTTGCCGGTTCAATCGATAGGGCGGCTGGCCCGCATGGGCGGCCGCCGGTTTGTGTTGAAGCGCCGCCGGACGCGGCGGTATCCTCAGGGCTTCCGGTCCTCCCGGGACGCGAAGGAGTAGTGGAATGGCGTGTGCCCAGAGAGTCGCAGCCGTCGCGGCTGTGACGGTTGTCGTGATTGGCTCCTTCGGGGCGGGTGCCTTCGGGCAGTCGCCGGCCGGCACCAAGGGTCAGCCCAAGGCGCCCGATCCCCCCGCAGAACCCCGGGACGAGATCACGGGCGAGTACGTGGGCACGTTCACGTCGCCGGCGGGCAAGGTGGTTCCGGCCGTCGCCTGCGTCGCGGCTGAGAGGCGGCGCGGACAGAAGGGGCAGACCCACCGCGCCTCCCTGCGGGCTGTCGAGTCCGGGCTGATCGAGAAGACGGTCCTCGGCCCGAAGGCCAAGGTGGTCCTGTCCGCGGACCTGCGCGGCGCGGCGGCGGGCGGGGTTGTCGCGCTGACCGGCCGGGACGCGACCGGGCGGATCGCCGCCGGGAAGCTGACGGCTCAGGTCAAGGGCGGCACGTTCGCGCTGGAGCGGTTCGTTCGCAAGAGCCCGACGGAGCTGGCCCCCCCGCCGCCCGGGGCGGTGGTGCTCCTGCCGTACGAGAAGGGCAAGGCGACTTCGCTGGCCGCGTGGACCTACTCGCGCTGGCCCGTGTTCTCGGACGGCAGCGCGATGGTCAAGGGCGGCACGAACCGCACGAAGCGGCAGTTCAGGAACTTCAAGCTGCACCTGGAGTTCCGCATCCCCATGCAGAGCCGCGGCAGCGGCAACAGCGGCGTGTATATCCTCGACCGGTACGAGATCCAGATCCTGAACTCCTTCGGCCGCGGCCCCTCGAAGGGCAGCTGCGCGGCGGTCTACCAGACGTTTCCGCCGTCGGCGAACGCCTCGCTGCCTCTGGGGCGCTGGCAGACGTACGACATCACGTTCCGCGCGCCGAAGATGGCGGGCGACAAGGCCGTCAAGCTCCCGGTCGTCACCGTCGTGCACAACGGGGTGACGGTCCACAAGGACGTGGAGGTCCCCCACGCCACGGGCAACGCCCGGAGCAAGGGACACGCCGGATCGGGCCCCATCCAGTTGCAGGACCACGGCAACCCGGTTCGGTTCCGCAACATCTGGCTTCAGGAGATGAAGTAGGACGTCGATCGGCCCCCGGGTGCCGCCCCGGCGGGGCGCGAAGGGGGCCGGGAGCGTTGGGGGGGCGAGATTCGTGAGTGCACGCTACGAAAGCGGGGGGGGAGAGGAACGAGTGCGATGAGAAGCGCGAGCAGACTGGTGATGGTTCTCGGCGTGGCGATCCTGGCGGCCGGGCCGGCCCTGCAGGAAGCCCGGGGCGGACTCTTCGACCGCCTCAAGGGCAAGGCCGAGGCAGAGGCGAAGAAGAAGGCGCTCGAGCTGGCCCGAAAGAAGGTCGCGGAGATGACCGCCAAGCTGCCCGACCCGCCCAAGGAGCCGGCCGATCCGTTCCAGGGGCTCTACGTCGGCACGTACAGCCCGTCCAGCGGCGGCCAGGCCGCCAAGGCCGAGGCCACAGTCGTCGGCTACGTGAATCGCAAGACGAAGGCCAGGCACTGGGACGTCGTCCTGACGGCAGGAGGCGTCCAGGTCAAGCTCACGGGCGCGCCCGACGGCGAGAAGGTCAAGCTCGCCGACGGCGGCTGGTCGGGCGAGATCGCCGACGGCAAGCTCACGGCCAAGGGCGACGGGGGCAGCTTCGCCCTGAAGTACACGGTTCGCAAGAGCCCCACGCTGGGCGCCAAGCCCCCGGCCGGGGCCGTCGTGCTCCTGCCGTTCGCCGAAGGCAAGCCGACGAACCTCGACGAGTGGACCAACAAGAAGTGGGTGATCCTCTCCGACGGCAGCGTGATGGTGCGGGGCGGGGGGGGCCTCACGAAGCGGAAGTTCCGGGACTTCCAGGTGCACGTCGAGTTCTACTGCCCCTACATGCCGGACCGCACCGGCCAGGGGCGGGCCAACAGCGGCTGCTACATGCACTCGAAGTACGAGGTCCAGGTCCTGGACTCCTTCGGGCTGAAGGGGCGCCACAACGAGGCCGGCGGGATCTACAGCGTCAAGGACCCGGACGTCAACGCCGCGCTGCCGCCGGGGCAGTGGCAGACGTACGACATCACGTTCCGCGGACCTCGTTTCGGCGCCGACGGCACGGTCAAGGAGTGGGCGCGGTTCGTCAAGGTCCTCCACAACGGCGTGAAGGTGCACGAGAACGTGGAGGTCAAGAAGGTCACCACCGCCGGCAAGGGCAAGGGCCACGTCGAGGCCGAGGCGATCATGGTCCAGGACCACGGCAACCCCGTTCGCTACCGGAACATCTGGCTGGTGGAACGGAAGGGCTGACGATTGTCGAGTCCTGCCCTCGGAGAAAACCCTCGGTGCGAGGAACCTGCCGCCCTCGCAGGGTTGGAACTGTATGGGAGCCAAGCGTTGCTGCGCACGTCGCAGCGCAGGAATCATTCGCGAGAAGGAGAGCGGACCATGTGCAGAACGATCATGACCGGGTTGGTTGTCGCGGGCGTCGTGCTGGCCGTTGCAGGCCTGGCCGAGGCCGGCAACCGCGGCAAGGTGCTCAACGAGCAGGAGATCAAGAAGATCACGGACGCGATGCCGGCGAAGGGCCCGGCCACCCCCGTCAAGCCCCGGAAGATCCTGGTCTACAGCAAGTGCACGGGCTTCTACCACGGCTCGATTCCCTACGGCAACAAGGCCTTCGAGATCATGGGCGCCAAGACCGGCGCGTTCCAGGCGGTCGTCAGCGACGACTTGTCGAACTTCGAGGCCGACAAGCTCAAGCAGTTCGATGCGATTATCGTGAACAACTGCACGGGGGAGTTGCTGCTGCCGCGCGCGCCGCGGAAGCCCAGGGCGCCCAACGCCAAGAGGATCAAGGACCCCGCCAGGCTCCGGCAGGCCCAGGAGCGCTACAAGAAGCAGCTCGCCGAATGGGAGGAGCAGGCGGCGAAGCTCAGGGCCATGCCCAAGGACAAGGCCGAACAGCTCCGCAAGAACCTGATGGACTGGATCAAGGCCGGGCACGGCGTCATCGGCGTCCACGCGGCCACGGACTGCTCCTACCAGTGGAAGGAGTACGGCGCGATGATCGGCGGGTACTTCACCGGTCATCCGTGGGGCGGGGGCAGCACCATCACGCTGAAGGTGGACGACCCCGCCCATCCGCTCAACGCGGCCTTCGGCGGCGAGGGCGTCACGTTCAAGGAGGAGATCTACCAGTTCGCCCGCGGCGTCTACTCGCGCCAGAAGCAGCGCGTGCTGCTGAGCATCGACCTCAGCAAGACCAACAAGGCCGGGGGGTGCAAGCGCAAGGACGACGACTACGCCGTCAGTTGGGTCAAGAAGCACGGCCAGGGGCGCGTCTTCTACTGCTCGCTGGGGCACAACAACCACATCTTCTCGAACCCGAAGATCCTTCGGCATTACCTGGCGGGGATCCAGTGGGCCCTGGGCGACCTGACGGGCGTCGACACCACGCCGAACCCCCTGGGCAAGTAGGGACGGGCCGATCGGCCGCACGAGGCACGTGTCGCACACGAGCAACTGAACCCGAGGACAGGAAAGGGATGCAGCATGAAACGCAACGCGTCTGAGGACAGGAGTTCGCGGCTGACGAGGCGGGGCTTCCTTGCCCGGTCGGCGGCGGGTGCGGCCGGGGCGGCATTGGCGGGCTCGATGCGCTGGTGCGGGCAGGCCGAAGCGGCGCCCGCCAAGCTGATGCCCGCCAAGCCAGCCGTCAAGCCGTCGGGCATCGAGGGCAAGCAGAAGGTCCTCTTCGACGGCAAGAGCTTCGACGGCTGGATGAACGCCGCCGGAAAGGCGCCCGGCAAGGGATGGGTCCTCGAGGACGGGGCCATGGTTCGCACGGCCCGCGGCGGCGACATCTGGACGAAGGAGCGCTTCGGCGACTTCGTCCTCGACCTGGAGATGAAGACGAAGGGCAACAGCGGCATCTTCATCCGGACGGACAACCCCAAGGGCTGCGTGCAGACCGGCATCGAGGTGGCCGTCGACCGGTCGTTCGGCAAGACGAATATGGGCACGCACGACTTCGGGGCGATCTACGACTGCCTCGCGCCGAAGAAGAACGCCCTGAAGGGCCCCGACGAGTGGCAGCACGTCGTGATCACCTGCAACGACAACAGGATCACCATCGCCGTCAACGGCGAGCTCGTCACCGACATGGACCTGAACCTCTGGACCGAGCCGCACAAGAACCCCCCCGGCAGCGGCAAGCCGACCAACAAGTTCAAGACGGCCTACAAGGACATGAAACGCGAGGGCCACGTCGGCTTCCAGGACCACGGGGCCTGGGTGACCTACCGCAACGTCAAGATCAAGCCCCTCAACCAGACGCCGAAGAAGGCGGGCGGCCCGGCGTGCCCCGTCTGCGGGCGCAAGGGCAAGGAAGGCGAGTACTGCGCCAAGTGCAACGCCGTCATCACCGCCGCGGGCGCCTTCAAGTGCACGATGTGCGGCAAGGGCCCCAAGAGCGGCACGTACTGCGCGAAGCACAACAAGTTCAAGTTCAACGTCAACGACGACGTCAAGTGCCCCAAGTGCGGCAAGACGAAGGGCACGTGGTGCCCCGGGTGCGGCAAGTACGCCTGCCTGCCCAGCGTGACCTACTGCAGCAAGTGCAAGAAGCCCTTCGACCGCATCAAGCACGACAGCACGTGCCCCAAGTGCGGCACGAAGGTCGTCCCGATGAAGAAGGCGGCGGCCAAGGGATAGACGCCGCCGCGACCGTCGCGGCACAGGCGCAAGCAAACGGGCCCCGGGATTCGCCGATTCCCGGGGCCCGATTCGTCTGGCCTCGCTCGGGCGGCTTACTTGTTCGCCTCGGCGGCGATCTCCTTCGCGCAGCGGTTGAAGTGCTTGACGCACTGGTCCAGGTCCGCCATCGAGAACGTGTGCTCGTACTCGATGCTGAAGACGCCCTGGAAGCCCTGGCGGTGGATCTCGGCGAGGACGGCCTTGACGTCGCCCGCGCCCGTGCCCCAGGGCACGTCGTGCCCGCCCATCTTGTTCAGGTCCTTGAAGTGGAACGAGACGATCCGCCCCTGGAGCTTCCGCACGCCGTCGAGCGGCTTGATGTTGCGGCGCATCCAGTGGCCGGTGTCCGCACAGGCCCCCATGCGCTTGCTCTTGCCCTCGCAGGCCTTCAGCACCTTCTCCGGCGGCCAGGAGTTCGGGTGGTTGTGGAACGCCACGTTGATGCCGAACTCCCCGCACAGCTTGTCGAGGAACGCCGGGTTCGACTCGGTCACGAGCGTCTCGATGCCCATGCCCTTGGCCCACTGGAAGAACTTGCGGGCCGCCTCCTCGTTGCCGGGGATGCCCGTGACGCCGAAGTTCACCAGCTTGACGCCCTTGGCCTTGAGCTTGTCCTTGACGGCCCGGGCGGTCGCCGGCTTCATGCCCGGGCCGAAGCGCTCGTTGATCTCCTTGCTGACCCGCTGGCCGGGGAAGGCCTCGATGTACTTCAGGCCGAGGGCGGCCGTCTTGTCCACCGCCTCGAAGAACGTCACGCCGTTGAACGTCCAGGCCTGCGTGCCGAGCCGCCAGCCGAGCTTCTCGGCGTCCGGCGCGCCGGTCGCCTGGAAGGCCGGGCCCTTCACCTCCTTGGCGCCGAAGACGGGGATCCTCGCCGCCAGCCACGCTCCGATGGTCGCCAGCATGATCGTGCCCAGTATGCTCGCCTTTCGCATCTCTGTCTCCTTGATTCTACAGCCCGTCGATCTGCTTCGGCCCTCTCGCCCGCCCGCTCGGGTCCTGGGGAGCCCTGCGGCCGCCGCGTGGGATGGCCATATACCTTCAACTGCCCCGGCGGCTGGAGGCGCTGGCGTCGAGCGTTGATTTCCCCCGGGGGCGCGGCTCGACTCGTCCCGCCTCCAGGAGCACGATTCGGTAGATCCGCGTCCGGGGCAGTTGCAGGCGGGCCTTGCCGGCGGCGACGGTACAGGGCAGCGGTTGCGGCTCGGCGCCGGGGGCGAAGCACGTGGCGCGCACGCTCGTCCATCCGCCCGGCAGGGGCACGCTCAGCGGGGTCGGGGCCACCGCCAGGATGCGCCGGGCCTTGTCCAGCAGGCAGACGTTGTAGTTCACCGCGTGCACGGCGAGCCGATCGGCCTTGCGGTACAGGGCGAAGCGGAGGTTCCTGCGGAGCCCGTCGGTGGGGGCGATCGGGTCCACGGGCGCGGGTGGGTCTTCCTGGTTCCAGACGGAGATGCGGCCGCGGGCGGGCTTGCCGACGAGGCCGGAAGCCGGTCGGCCGTTGATCGTCACCTTCTCGTGGCCGAGGACGAGCCATCCGCCGCGGCGGACGTACTCGCCGAGCGCCCGGAGCTGCGCGGGCGACATCTCGTACCTGGGCGACTCCAGGCAGATGGCCCGCAGCGGCGACAGCGCCTCGGCCTGCTCGGGCAGGGAGGCGTCCACCAGCGCCGCGAACGGCCGGTGCGTGGCGGCGAGGTTCTCGTGGATCGTGGGGCGCTCGATCGGGCCGGCGTGGGAGAGGTGGTTCGGCCCCCAGTAGGCGAACAGGACGGCCGCCGGCGCGAACGGCTGCCAGCCGGCGAACAGCTCGGGGTGCTCCCGGAAGAACGCGCGGTACTTCGCCTGGGGCTTCCCACGGCCGGAGAAGCCCCCGCCGCCGCTGAAGGCCGCCATCTCCGCCAGGGCCAGTTCCTGGACGTTCTCGCGGCCGGCGCGGCGGGCCTCGTAGCCCAGGTGGATCGCCCGGGCGGGCATGTGCTGGGTGAAGAGCAGTTCGGCGAGGTGCGTCCGGCAGATCCCGCTGCGCGACAGCTTCGCCACGTGCAGGCGCCGGTCGGTGTCCGGGCGATGGCTCTCGTCGGTGTAGCGGAAGGCGAAGTGGACGGCGTAGCGACCGGCGTGCGCCGGCGTCCAGTCGCCCCGGAGCGTCACGGGCGGCGGCGTCACCTTGCGCGACGAGCCGCTGCCGCCGATCGCGCCGGCGGGGGACAGGTCCAGCCGCACCGGCTCGGCGCCGTGGCGCCGCAGCAGCAGGTGGAACGCCTCGGCGAAGTCTCCGTCGCGCGGGCTCGCGCCGACGCTGACGACGCGGGCCTCGAGCCTCGTTGTCCGCCCGACCTGCGCCCGGGCCGGCAGCGAGAGGTCCGCCTGCATCTCCATCCACGTCACGCGGTCGCGGAGCGAGTAGCGGTGGCTGATGCGCTGCGCCGTGGCCGGGCCCGCGCCCACCTCGATGGCGACGTCGCCTTCCTCCGGCGGCACGCCGGCGGCGAGGATCCCCGGCGAGAAGCTGCTCTCGAACATCAGGCGGTCGCAGCGGCCGCCGACCGTGAGGCATTCGTCGATGCGCCCGCTGTTGGGGAAGATGGTGAAGCCCGGCTTGACGCGCCGGCCCGCCTCGCGCAGCTCGCCGAGGTGCTCCCCCGTCCGCAGGACGCGCCACCGGCGGACGAGCTCGGCGGGCACGTCGGGCGAGTCCAGCGCGAGCTGGTCGAGCTTGTGCCCGGCCGCCAGACGCCGGACCCACGGCACGTCGCGGCTGTCGCGGAGGAACTCCCGGAACGCGCCCCGGCAGTGCGGGCAGTAGCACGGGTCGGGGTGCGCGTTGTCGACGAAGCAGCCGTCGTAGCCGACCTCGGCGACCAGGCGGATGAGGCGGCCGTGCCACCGCGCCCAGTCCGGGTGGTTGATGCATGCCCGGTAGCGGTGCAGCGGGGCGTAGTAGGCCGGGGAGTAGCCGCCGCACGAGCCGCCGACGAACTGCCCGCGGCGGTCCACCACGAGCCAGTCGAAGGGGTCGCGATCGGGCCTGGGCCCGGCCCAGCGGGCGTAGGTGTCCCACCGGTCGTAGAACGCCCAGAAGCCCAGCCGCCTCTGGTGATCGCCGGCCAGCGTGTGGTAGGAGATGTACGGCACGATCTCGCGGATGCCGAGCTTGTGGCAGCGCGTCAGCGTCCGGCGGATGACCTCGATCCGGCGAGTCAGCGCCGCCGGCGAGAGCAGCGCGATGTTCTCCCGGCTCAGGGTATGGCCGGGCCCGCCGGTGTACTGGTTCTCGCCGTGATACAGGCGGATCGGGCCCCAGTGGTGAGAGATCGGCACGGCCTTGCCGACGTGCAGCAGGTCGGGCGGCGCGGTGCGGAACTGCTCGACGGCGTCGGCCTTGCGGAAGGTGTCGCCCGAGTAGTTGATGGTGTAGACGATCGGGCGCGTCGTGCGCGGGAGCATGGGTCGCGGCGGGGGTCCCGCCGCCGGTTCGGCGGCCAGCAGCGCCACCGTCACGGCGGTCAGGGCGTCGAGTCCGGGCGTGTACATGGCGGGCCTCCGCTCTTGGCATTCGCTGGCGGGCGCGGTGCCGGCGCGGCGCCGCGATCCTGGTGCCAGGACGCCTTGGTACCACGCGGGGGGCGAGCCCGTCAACGCGGCAGCGCCCTCGACGCCACCGAAGCCGGCCGGGCGGCAGGGGGTTATATACCCGAGAGGTCGGCTCCCGTATAATCGGCCCCGACCCGGCGCGGACCGGTCCCCGTGGAGGCCCCGGCGAATCGAACATGGCGAAGTCTGATCAGCCGCATCCGTACCTGTCGATCATCATCCCGGCCTACAACGAGGCCCGCCGCCTGGCTCCGGCGCTGGCGCAGATCCGCCGCTACGCGGAGCGGACGAACCTGCGCGCGGAGGTGGTGGTGGTGGACGACGGCTCGTCGGACGGCACGGCGGGCGTGGCCAGGCGGTTCGACCCCGGGCCGCTGGCCCTTCGCGTCCTGGTGAACGAGACGAATCGGGGCAAGGGCTACAGCGTCCGGCGCGGCATGGGGGAAGCCGGCGGCGAGGTCCTGCTGATGACCGACGCCGACCAGTCCACGCCCATCTGGGAGATCGAGAAGGCCCTGCCGCATCTTCGGGCCGGCTACGACGTCGTGATCGGCTCGCGCGACATGCCCGACTCGCAGATCAGCGAGGCCCAGCCGTGGTACCGGCGGCTGCTGGGCGCGGCGCTGCGGTTCTTCCGGGGGCGGGTGATGCTGAAGGGCATTCGCGACACGCAGTGCGGCTTCAAGCTCTTCACCCGCCGGGCGGGCAGGCGGATCTTCGAGAGGGTGACGACCAACCGCTTCGCGTTCGACTGCGAGGTGCTGCTGCTGGCGTGCAAGCTGGGCTTCCGCGTCAAGGAGATCGGCGTGGTCTGGTGCAACGACGCCGACACCCGCGTGCGCCTCATCCGCGACTCCGCCCGCATGCTGCTGAGCCTGCTGCGCATCCGCTGGCGAATGCGAGGCGTCCGCATGCCCGCACCGGCCGAAGCAGCCTCGCCGGCACCACCCCAACCCGAGCCCGAGGCGGAGGCCGAGGCCTGAGCCGTCCCGGCGGGGGCCTAGTGCTCCGTCAACATCGAACTTCTGGGTCCACCTTCTTGATGTTGGTGGC